>NZ_CALJEM010000083.1 GCF_938074695.1 uncultured Thermosynechococcus sp. | reverse complement strand
AACTCTCCATCAGCGACAAATTCCCCCCGGCAAACCGAACTTCAATAGATACCGGAAAAACCGACGATAACTCCCTAGCTTTAGCGACAGTTTCTTCGGTGAATTTACGCTGAAGCTCGGCAGCAGCTTCAGCCCCCAAAGCAGGAATTAATCGGGTTTTCGTTTTTCCCGGTTCTGGATAGCGAGTAAAAATAATTAAATGGTTCATAAACAATTAATAATTAATAATTAATAATTAATAATTAACAATCAACCCAATTATGGTAGTGCTAAATATGTAGTTGCCCTTCGTAGTAATCGCTTCGTAGTAATCGCTTTAGCGATTTATCTATATGAATCGCTAAAGCGATTACTACGAACGAGCTTTATGAAACTTAAAAACTATTTGCGCTCGACTACCAATTAATAATTAATTATTAATTATTAATTATTAATTGCTAGCTCATTTCTAACATCCGTTCTATCGGTCGCAAAGCCGCAAGCCTAACATCTTCAGCCATAGTAATTTCTGGAGCCTTATTCTTCATCGCCAAATACAATTTTTCCAAAGTATTTAACCTCATGTGCGGGCATTCATTACAAGCACAACTATTAGTTGGAGGCGCGGGAATAAACTGTTTGCCCGGAGAAGAGCGCTGCATTTGGTGAATAATACCCGGTTCCGTTGCCACGATAAAAGTATTAGTCGAACTTTGCTGAGAATACTTTAATAAAGCGCTGGTGGAGCCGATAAATTGAGCGTGACGCAAGACCGCTTCTTCGCATTCTGGATGAGCGATTAATTCTGCTTCTGGATGCTCTATTTTTAAGCCGATAATTTTCTTTTCAGAAAAAATCTCGTGAACCATACAAGCACCTTGCCAGAGCAACATCTCTCTACCAGTTTCCTTAATAACGTACCGCCCTAAATTGCGGTCTGGACCGAAGATAATCGGTTGGTCTGCTGGAATTTGGTTAACGATTTTTACGGCATTAGAACTGGTACAAATAATATCGCTCATTGCCTTAATTGCAGCAGAGCAATTGATATAAGAAATTACGAGATGGTCTGGATGGGCGGCCTTGAAAGCGGCAAACTCAGCCGGCGGACAGCTATCTGCCAGAGAGCATCCGGCATCCAAGTCTGGCAATAATACCAATTTATCGGGATTGAGGATTTTAGCAGTCTCTGCCATGAAGTGGACTCCGGCAAAGACGATGACATCGGCGCTGGTATCGGCTGCTTGCCGGGAAAGCTGGAGGGAGTCGCCGATAAAGTCTGCGGTATCCTGGATGTCTCCTTCTTGGTAATAGTGGGCCAAGACTACGGCGTTGAGTTCCTTTTTGAGGCCAGCGATCGCTCCAAATAAATCTAGGGGTAATTGGCTTGTTTGGGCGGCGTCCCGTTTCAGTGTTGTTGCAAACATAATTATGGTGTTAGATCAAACAATCTTTTCTGAATTATAGTTGATTTTACCAAAACTGTCCGATTTATCAATTCGTTTGCGATTAGATTTTAGATTTGGCGGCAATTTTCGATGCTGGAGACAGAAGTAGCTCCCGAGGCGTAAGTCACATCCATAACTCGGTCGTGTTTTATCCTTAAGGAAGGAAAAGGAAAGTTAGGAAGAAACAATGACCGATCCTCAAGAAAAACGGATAAAAATTGCTGTAGTCGGGGACATTCACGATGGCTGGTTCGCAGAAGACGAGATAGCTCTGAACAATTTGGGAGTGGAGCTAGTGTTGTTCGTGGGAGACTTTGGTAACGAAGCGGTGGAATTAGTAAGAGCGATCGCCGCCGTCGATATCCCGAAAGCTGCGGTTTTCGGCAATCACGACGCCTGGTACACAGCCACCAGTTGGGGGAAAAAAAAGCGCCCCTACGATCCAACCCAAGAAGACAGAGTGCAACAACAGATAGATATTCTCGGGGAATTTCATGTCGGTTATGGCAAGCGAGACTTCCCAGAATTAGGTTTGAGCGTAGTTGGCAGCCGTCCTTTTAGTTGGGGCGGGCCGGATTGGAAATTAGAGGAATTTTATCGCGATCGCTTTGGTGTCAATAGCTTTAGGGAATCTACGGACCGAATAGTAGAGGCTGCCCGGGGTGCGGCCTCTAATACCATCATTTTTCTAGGTCATAACGGCCCCACTGGATTAGGAAAGGAGCCCGAGGATCCCTGCGGTAAGGACTGGAACCCGTTGGGGGGAGATTATGGGGACCCGGATTTTGCCAATGCCATAGCACAAACCCGCAGTTTAGGCAAGAGCATCCCTTTAGTTGCTTTTGGTCACATGCACCATAAGTTGCGACATACGAAGAGCCGGTTAAGAAAGTCCCTAGATGTGGGATTGGGTGGCACTGTTTATTTGAACGCGGCCAGCGCCCCTCGTATTGTGGAGGTCGAGGGACAGAAGTTGCGGAATTTTTCCCTAGTGTCTCTGGTCGATGGGGCGGTGACGGAGGCAGCTTTAGTTTGGGTGGGGGAGGATTTGTCTGTAGCGTCCCAAGAGATTCTTTACCATCAAAAAATTGAATCTGTGGTTTAGGTGGCGGAGGTGTTATAATGATCGACTAGCCTGGAAAGTAGGATTGGGCCCTTGGCCTGATTTAAAAATTTCAAACCTGGAGAGGTGGCAGAGTGGTCGAATGCGCTCGACTTGAAATCGAGTGTGGCAGTGATGCCACCGAGGGTTCGAATCCCTCTCTCTCCGCTCAATTGAGAAAAAGGCAGCCGGAACGTCTCCTGCCGCCTCAACTAAATCAGGATTTTTTAGCCTGACCTACAAGACCTATAAGCCGAGATCCGCCAAGATGTCGGTGGCGTGGGTATCGGTTTTCACGCTGGTATAGACATGGGAAATGATGCCGTTGCCGTCAATCACATAGGTGACGCGCTTGGCGTAGCCGCCGCCATCCACATCGTAGGCTTTGATAATGGAACGATCTACGTCTGCGAGCAAGGGGAAGGGGAGATTGAATTTCTCGGTGAATTTTTGGTGTGAGGTTTCATCGTCGGCGCTCACGCCCAGAACGACAATACCCTTCTCCTGATAGGCAGTGTAGTGGTCGCGGAAGCTACAGGCTTCTTTAGTGCAGCCGGGGGTGTCATCCTTGGGGTAGAAATAGAGCACTACCGTTTTGCCCTTGAAGTCACTCAGGGAAACCGTATTACCATGGGTGTCTTTGGCGGTAAAAGCAGGTGCAGGCGTGCCGACGGCTAAAGCCATGACGCATATCCTCCTAATGTTAAGTTTTATTACAAGCTTCGTTCCCTATTCTATTCCCTAGCTGCCCCTTAGTAGTGGATGCGAGGGTCAATCCAAGCATTGAGGAAATCAATGAGAATACTCGCGGCAACCACAATCACGGCAAAGAAAACGACAATCCCCTGGACGGTTGGATAGTCCCGCAGCGCAATGGCTTCGTAGAGTCGCTGACCTAGCCCTGGCCAAGAAAAGGTGACTTCCGTCAGCACAGCGCCCCCCAAAAGGCTGGCAAGGGTCAGACCCAAAACTGTAATCACTGGAATTAAAGCGTTCTTGAGGGCATGGTGAATGAGAATCCGATGCTCAGGAATCCCACGGGCACGGGCAGCTTCCACATAATCGGCAGCGAGGGTTTCCTTGAGATTTACCCGCACAATGCGCTCAAAGATACCACTGAGAACAATTCCTAGGGTGAGGGCTGGTAGAAGCAAGTGGCTAAAAGCGGTTCCCCATTGGTGGAGATTGCCGTTGAGAAGTGCATCAACTAGGTACAGGCCGGTAACGCTGGGCGGCGGCGTTTCCGTCATGGGGTAGCGGGTACCTAGGGGCAGCCAATGCAAATTTACGGCAAAGAGGAGTTGCAGGAGCATCCCCAGCCAAAAAAGAGGCAACGCATAGGTGATGATGCCAAAAAGACGCCCCCCCAAATCCCAAACCGTGCCAGATTTAACCGCAGCCAAGCTCCCGATGAGCACACCCAAGCCAAAGGCGATCGCCAGACTGGCGAGGCCTAACTCTGCCGTTGCGGGAAAATGCTGGGCAATAATCTTGGTCACTGCTTCCCCTTGACTGGTGAGGGAAGTGCCTAAATCAAATCGCAGGAGTTGTCCCAAATAGTTCAAGTATTGCTGCCACAGGGGTTGAGCTAAGCCCAATTGCGCTCGTAGAGCTTCCTTGACAGCTACCGGAGCACGGGGGCCTAAAATCGCATCCACGGCATCGCCGGGAGTAGCTCGCAGGAGCAAAAAGACGACGGTGACGATTGTCCACAGCATCAGCGGCGCTAGTAAAAGCCGCAGCAGTAGGTACCCCTGCAATGCCCGCAGACGAGACATTAGGCACGCCCGGTTATTCTTGGGGTGAGTTTGCTGCTCGCTGGCGATCGCGCTCAATCGAGGCTAGAAGCCGTTTGGGATAGCTATCCGCGGCAATTTGTAGAATTTTATCGAGGGGGGTGTCATTCATGAACTTAGTGGCGGCAGCAATGTACTCGCGATTGGGACAGCGATCGCCCAGGACACAGCCGTTGACACAGGCCTCTGCGCAATTAATGGTTTCTGGCGTTAATTCGCTCATAGCAGCTCTCCGAGGAATTGCTCAAATTTTAACAAAGGGAAGAATCCCCTACCCAAAAATTGGCAACGATTCCCCTGATCCCCTAGGTTAGAATCGTACTGGCACGGGAAACATTGGGTAGGAGGCAGAATGCGCAAGAAATGGATCACCCTTTTAGTGTTGGCGTTGGGGATGATTCCCTTCATCGCCATTTCTGTGATGCCCCTGCTCACCAGTGCCTTTACAGCCCCTCAAGCCACCCCTAGCCCTGTGGCCAGTCCCCTGGCGGGAGACAAAATCGCAGAACTCCAAGCCCAAGAAAAGGGTTATCAACTGGTGCTAGAGCGTGAACCCAACAATGCCACGGCACTGGAAGGCTTGGTGCTGACGCGGCTGCAACTCATTCGACTGGGCAAAGGGGAAATTGCCAGCGTCATTGACCCACTGCGACGGTTGGCGGAACAGCGACCTGAACAGCCAGACTATGCGATTCTCCTAGGGCAAGCGCAACAACAAACGGGCGATCGCGAGGGGGCTGCTCAGACCTTTCAGGGGGTTCTTGCCAAATCGCCGGGGAATCTCAATGCCCTGCGGGGGCTGGTAGATCTGTACCTGAAGGAAAATCGTCCCCAAGCGGCTATTGGTTTGATTGAAGAGACCCTCAAGGGAGCAGAGGCCGCCAATAAAGTACAGCCGGGGAGCGTGGATGTCACGGCGGTACAACTCCTCCTCGGCGATGTCTATATGGCTCAAAAACGCTACGCTGAGGCGCTAACCCTGTTCCAGAACCTCGGCAAAGAGAACCCCAACGATTTTCGTCCGGTTCTTGCCCAAGCGATGGCGCTGACGGAACAGGGGAAAAAGACTGAGGCAGCTTCGCTCTATGCCAAAGCTGTGGAATTAGCCCCCGCCAAGTATAAGGATGCCATTCAGCAGGCGGCGCAGCAGGTGCAAGAGGAATCTGCAAAAACGTCCGAACCCTCACCCCAGAAATAGATAAAACCTAAACTTGCTGTTGCAGTTCCTTAAGGCGAGCCAACACCTCCTGACTGTGGGTTGCCGGATTTACTTTTACATAGCGCTCCCGCAGGATGCCTTCGGGATCAATGATGAAGCTGTGGCGCAGCGAGACAAATCCCAACCACGAGCCATAGGCCTTGCTGACTTGGCCATCGGGGTCAGAGAGGAGGGGAAACGTTAAGCCTTCACTGTCACAAAAATCTTGATGGGAATCCACCGAGTCGGCACTGACACCGATGACTTCTGCGTTGTGGGCATGAAATTCCTCAATGTCCCGTTGGAAGCGCCGAGCTTCGAGGGTGCAGCCCGAGGTAAAGTCCTTGGGGTAAAAGTACAACACCACCCACTTGCCGCGATAATCCTTGAGGGAAATCGGCTGACCATCCACACTGCTGGGCAGGGAAAAGTCGGGTGCCGGGGCATTGAGGGGCGGCAGTTCACCTCCTAGAGCCAAACTAGACGCTGATGGGCTGAGGAACAGAATCAAACTCAAAAGGGCAACAAGTAGTGAGCGCAAGAACATGGCGAAATCGTTAAACTGGCCTTAGGAAAGCATCTAGCTGCACTGTAGCGTAGTTTCAAGAATTTTTCGAGGTTCATGCTGTCCCTTCCCGTTGTCCAGGCCATGCCCCGCTGGTCGCGCTGGCTTTGTACCCTAGTTCTGGCGATCGCCCTAGGAGTGGGGCTGTGCCGACTAATTGCCGAAAGCCTCTGGTTTGATCAACTGGGCTACTTGCAGGTGGTCTGGCAGCGCTGGAGTGTCCAAGCCTTGCTATTTCTTGCGGTTGCGGGGTTATCGGCGCTCTTCTACGGCTGGCAGCAACACCGGCTACTGCGGCAACGCCCGGTGACCCTCGATCCCACCCTCACAGCACGGAGTACCTATCGGGGACTGGGGCTATGGCGGCTTTTGGGGTGTGCGAGCGGTTTAACTTGGCTGCTGATTGTTGCCACTTATCACATCGGGGCAATCGCCCTGCAACTTTGGCAACAGCGCTCAGAAATTACGTTTAATAGCCCTCTACTTCCGCAATTAAGTGTTTGGCGAGTGGCAGAGATCTCTTTGCAAGTGGTACAGAATCCTTGGTTGTTGGTGCCTAGTCTGGGGGCGCTGGTTCTGGGGCTTTGGTTGCCCGTGCGTCTCTTTCAGGGGATAGGCATCCTCCTAAGCCTCGCCATGGGGGCGATCGCCAGCCTCAGTTGGCCGGTTGTGCTCAAGGGACTGTTTGCCGCCAGGGATTCCCATACCGAACCGCTATTTCACCACTCGATTAGCTTTTACCTCTTTCAAATTCCCCTGTGGGAACTACTGCGACTGTGGTTGGTAAACCTCAGTGTTGTTGGCTTAGCGGGAACAGCCTTGGGCTATCTCCTTGCCAATGACAGTCTTAGTCACGGCAAATTCCTCGGCTTCGGGCGATCGCAACGGCGGCATTTACAGGGCTTGAGTGCGTTTGTTTTTGTGACAGTGGCTTTTAGTTTTTGGCTAGAGCGCTACAAGCTTCTTTATTCAACCAGTGGAGCTGCGTTTGGGGCGGGCTATACCGATGTCACCGTGCGCTTACCCCTCTATGGTTGGCTTGCGGCCTCGGCACTTGGCGTCACCTGTTTAATGGCTTGGTCAGCAATTCGCCGGGGCGGAGAAGGAGAGCGGCGGTTAGGCCCCATTGCCCCCGGCTTCTTTGGGTTTACATTGGGCTATCTAGTGGTCATCCTAATTGCCGACCGACTCCTGCCCACAGCCATTGAAGCAGTGATTGTTCAACCCAACCAACTGCAACGGGAACTGCCCTACATTCAACGCACGATTACCCACACCCGTGAAGGCTTTGATCTTGAAAAAATGCAGGTCGAACCCTTCCAACCAGAAAATAACCTCAACGCCGAGATCATTGCTGCTCATGCCGCCACCACCCGCAACATTCGCCTTTGGGATACCCGCCCCCTCCTTGAAACCAACCGTCAACTTCAACAACTGCGCTCTTACTATCGGTTTCCCGCCGCATTTTTGGATCGCTACTCTCTAAAACTATCGCCTGAGCAAGAGCAATCGGAAATTCGCCAAGTCCTCATTGCCGCGCGCGAAGTAGATTACAGTGCGGTTCAGCAGTTTGCCCGCACTTGGATTAACGAGCACCTCGTATTTACCCACGGCTATGGCTTCACCATGAGTCCTGTGAATACGGCAGAAGTCAATGGTTTGCCCAAGTACTTTGTGCGCGATATTGGCGACACAGGTGAGCTACTGGTTAATCCGCCTCAGATCCGCGAGAGTATCCCGTTTTTCTATCCACGGATTTACTACGGTGAACTCACCAATACCTACATCTTTGCCCCGTCTAAGGTTCCTGAACTGGATTTTCCCCGCGGCGCTGAAAATGTCTATAACCACTACGATGGACATGGGGGCGTGCCCATTGCCAGTTGGTGGCGCCGCCTAGTCTATGGCGTCTATTTTCGGGATTGGCAATTGCTGCTAACCCCCAATTTGCGCCCCGACTCAAGGGTACTCTTTCGGCGCTTGATTCAGGATCGGGTGCGGGCGATCGCCCCTTTTCTGCGCTTTGACAGTGAACCCTATCTAGTTGTTGCCGATCCCCGCTCTGAACGAGAGATTGCAACCAGCCCAAGCACGGCGGGGGTCAGCTATCTCTACTGGATTATTGATGCCTATACCGTCAGTCGCTACTATCCCTATAGCGATCCGGGGCAGCACTCGTTTAACTACATTCGCAACTCCGTCAAAGTGGTGGTGGACGCCTATAACGGCGATGTCACCTTTTATGTAGTGGAACCTGAGGATGTGATTATTCGCACGTGGCAGCGCATCTTCCCGACCCTCTTTCGCCCCTTGAGTGCCATGCCCCCGCGCCTCTATCGCCACATTCGCTATCCCATTGACCTGCTGCAAGTGCAGTCCGAGCAGCTCCTAAAGTACCACATGACGGATCCTGTGATCTTTTACAACCGCGAAGACCTCTGGCAAATTCCCAAGGAGATCTACCGCGAAAAACCCCAAGCTGTAGCCCCCTACTATCTGATTACCAAGCTGCCTATTGGCGACACCGAGGAGTTTATTCTTCTTGTCCCCTTTACGCCTGTGAATCGCCCGAACCTCATTGGCTGGCTGGCGGCTCGCTCCGATGGCGAAAACTACGGCAAGCTTCTGCTGTACCTGTTTCCCAAGCAAGAACTGGTCTTTGGCCCTGAACAGATGGAGGCGCGCATCAATCAAGACCCAGTCATTTCACAGCAAATTTCCCTCTGGAATCGCCAAGGGTCAAGATCGGTGCAGGGCAATCTTCTGATTATTCCCATCGAGCGATCGCTCCTTTATGTCGAACCCATTTACCTAGAAGCCGATCAAAACCGACTGCCCACCTTAGCACGGGTCATTGTCATGGACAATCAGCGGATTGTGATGGCACCTACCCTCGAAGAGGCTCTGAAACAACTCTTTCCCTAGTCGTGGAAAGGCTTTGAATCCTTCCTAGCTACGCAACTAAACGATACAAACCAGTTAAAAAACTATGACGACAGCCGCATACATCCATCTGCCCTTCTGTCGGCGCCGCTGCTTCTACTGTGACTTTCCAATTACAGTGATGGGGAATTCTCCGACGTTGGCAGCATCGTTGATTCAAGAGTATGTGGCTGCGCTGTGCCAAGAAATTGCCCAGACTCCTCCTGATCCACAACCGCTGCAAACTATCTTTTTTGGGGGTGGAACGCCGTCTTTAGTCCCACCTCAGTATATTGCCCAACTGCTGGAAGCTCTGGATCGCCAGATAGGGATTGCGCCAGGGGCGGAAATTTCCATGGAAATGGATCCGGGGACGTTTGGCCTAGAACAATTGCAGGGCTACCTCAGCGCAGGGGTAAATCGCATTAGCTTGGGCGTCCAAGCCTTTGATGATGAGCTATTGCGGCTCTGTGGTCGGAGTCACACTGTCGCTGATGTTGAGCATGCCGTTGAGATGATGTATATGGCGGGGGTAGAAAACTGGAGCATCGATCTTATTTCAGGTCTGCCGCAACAATCCCTAGGGCGTTGGCAATTCTCCCTAGAACGAGCGATCGCCCTCAAGCCAACCCATCTCTCAATCTATGACTTGATCATTGAGCCAAAAACCGTCTTCAGCAAACGCTATCAACCGGAAGTTGCCCCCTTGCCTACCCAAGAGCAGGCCGCCGCCGCCTATCGTCTTGGCCACGAAATCTTAACCGCAGCGGGCTATGACCACTATGAAATTTCCAACTATGCCCGACCGGGGTTTGCCTGTCGTCACAATCAAGTCTATTGGCGCAATCAACCCTACTATGGCTTTGGCATGGGAGCCACCAGTTATCTGGAGCATCGCCGCCTCAGCCGTCCGCGTACCCGCCGTGAATACTATCAATGGCTGCAAACCTTACCAGGGAGCCTTCAGCAAGTGAGTCCGGATTCCCTGTGGGATCGCTGGTTGGAAACGATTATGCTGGGTCTGCGCCTCAGAGACGGCCTCTGTTTGAGGGCTTTGGCGGATGAATTTCCTCTCTCGTGGGTTGAAGCTCTGCCCATGGCAGCAGCAAAAGTGTCTCCCAAGACGCTTTGTGTAACGGGCGATCGCCTGCACTTGACGCAGCCGGCAGGCTTTCTTGTAGCCAATCACGTCATTGTTACCCTTTGGGAAGCATTGGAGGGATCGGTTTTCCGCCAACAGAAAGGGGAACCCCTACCGATACACTAGAAGTTGTCTGACCAAGAATGCACTCACGGGAAACATCATGTTGGAACAGGGAACCATTTCAATCCACACTGAGAATATCTTTCCAATCATTAAAAAGTGGCTCTACTCCGATCATGAGATTTTCCTGCGGGAACTGGTCTCCAATGCGGTGGATGCCATTCAAAAACTGCGCATGGTGGCACGCTCTGGGGAATACAGCGGCGATGTAGATCACCCCGAAGTGACGATCACGATTGACAAAGAAAACAAGAAGCTGGCGATCGCCGACAATGGCATTGGCATGACCGCCGAAGAGGTGAAAAAGTACATTACCCAAGTGGCCTTCTCCAGCGCCGAGGAATTCGTTCAAAAATACAAAGGCGAAGGGGAAAACGCCATTATTGGACATTTTGGCTTGGGATTTTACTCCGCCTTTATGGTGGCAGAACGGGTGGAAATTGATACCCTCTCCTACCGCGAAGGTGCCGTTCCCGTGCACTGGACCTGCGATGGCTCCACGGAATTTACTCTCTCTGACGGTGAGCGCACCAGCGTTGGCACTACCGTGACCCTAACACTCCAAGAGAGTGAATTAGAGTACCTAGAGCCGGCCCGCATCCGCGAACTGGTGCGCAAGTATTGTGACTTTTTGCCTGTGCCCATCAAGCTTGAAGGGGAGCAGATTAACAAACAAATTGCCCCTTGGAAGAGTGCCCCCAACAGTCTCACTAAAGAGGAATATCTGGAGTTTTATCGCTACCTCTATCCCTTCCAAGAAGACCCCCTGCTCTGGGTTCACCTCAATACCGACTATCCCTTTGTGGTGAACGGGATTCTTTATTTTCCAAAGCTGCGTCCCGATATTGATGTCACCAAGGGGCAAATTAAGCTCTACTGCAATCAAGTCTTTGTCAGCGATAACTGTGAAGAGGTCATCCCGCGCTTTTTGCTGCCGCTGCGGGGCGTGATTGACAGTACCGATATTCCCCTCAATGTTTCTCGCAGTTTCCTACAAAACGATCGCACCGTGCGCAAAATTGCCGACTACATTGCCAAGAAGGTGGGCGATCGCCTCAAAGAACTGTACCGTGAAGACCCTACTGCCTACGTGCGCTCTTGGCAAGACCTAGGCACCTTTGTCAAGTTTGGCTCAATGAACGATGAGAAATTCAAAAAACAAGTGGAGGATATTCTCATCTATCGCACGACTGCGGAGCTAACCCCCAAAGAGAGCGACGATTTATGGGCTAAAGAGGGCGGAATTTGTGTAGATGGCAAAACCTATACCACGCTCAAGGAGTACCGCGAGCGCAACAAGGCGCGCCAAGGCAACCGCGTCTATTACTGCACCGACGAAGTGAATCAGGCCACCTACGTGCAACTGCTCAAAAGCCAAGGGATTGAAGTGCTCTTTATGGACAGCTTCATTGATACCCACTTTATCCCGTGGCTAGAGCAGAACTATAGCGATGTCAAGTTCCTGCGGGTGGATGCCGAATTGGATGAAACCCTCATTGATAAAACCAAAGAAAGGGAACTCGTTGACCCGACAACGAACAAAACCCGCAGTGAGCAAATTAAAGCACTCTTTGAATCGGTGCTGAAAAAGCCCAAATTAACCATCCGCACGGAAGCGCTGAAGGCGGATGCACCGCCGGCAATGATCCTGTTGCCGGAAACCAGTCGGCGGCTGCGGGAAATGATGGCAATGATGCAGCAGCAACCCAATGCCCAGTTGCCGGAGGAGCACACCTTGGTGGTGAATACCGCCCATCCCTTGGTGGAAAATTTGCTCAAGCTCAATCAAGGCACCATCCTCCAAACCAGCGGCACCTCAGAAACCGGCGCACTGGTGGAGAAGCTGTGTCAGTATATCTACGATTTGGCCTTAATGTCGCAGCGGGGCTTTGATGCGAATGGTATGCAGCAATTTACGGAGCGTGCCAGTCAAGTCCTGACCCAATTGACCACTCTGGCCACACGCTAACGTTTGCAGAGGCGGGAGGTAACCCATGATTATTACAGCAGGTCTATTGGCGGGAGCGATCGCCCTACTGGGGTGGGGGCTGTACCGCAACCTGCCCTACGGCAAGCTGGGGATTGTGGCTTGGCTGCAAACCCTTGTTTTGATGCTCCCTTGGCTGGTGGTCTTTGGCAGTCTCAGCTTTGGGATTGGGATTAACTTTGCGGCGGTGCTCTTTGGCCTTGTGTTCTCCATTGTGGCCTATATTGCCCTTGGACGCTGGTTGCGATCGCTGGCGGCCACCGCCGAGCTGCCCCTGCCCCCTGCTTCCTCTGGCCGTGCTGAACTCGAGCAGGCTACCGCCGCACAGCCGACCCCAGCCGAAGCTGCCGAAAAGCCAACCCTTCCCGCTGAGGATCTGCAAGCCATTCAGAGTATCTTTAGTGTGGATACCTATTTTGCCACCGACTACATCCCCTATAAGGGGGGGGTGATCTGTCCGGGGAATTTGCGCGGTGAGGCTAAGACTGTCCATCAACAGCTCACAGAGCGCCTCCAAGCGGCCTTGCCCCACCGCTATCGCCTCTTTATGGTGCCCAATAGGGAGGGCAAGCCAATGGTGGTGATCTTGCCGATAACCACCGAACCCGCTCGCTCCGGCACTCTCCAGAAGCTGGCAGCGGTTTTCTTGGCGGTGGCTACCCTCGGCACCTGTTTGGAGACCAGTGCTATTCTGCAGGGGTTTAGCCTACTGGGGAATCCCACCCCCGGCCTTTTCCAGCGATCGCTGCCCTTTGCCCTCGGCCTTTTGGGCATTGCGGCCGTGCGGGAACTGGGCCACTGGTTTATGGCCAAACGCTATCAAGCTCGCTTGGGTCCGCCCATCTTTTTGCCGGCGTGGCAGTTGGGGACATTTGGTGCCATGACCCGTATTGAATCTTTCCTTGCCAATCGCAGCCAGCTCTTTGACATTGGCGCAGCGGGGGCGATCGCCGCCGGTGGAGTTTCCCTGCTGCTGTTGAGCCTTGGCCTTGTCCTCTCGCCCACAAGTCAGGGCTGGGAGGTGCCGACTCTCTTTTTTCAAGGCTCAATTTTGGTGGGGACGATCGCCAAGCTCTTTTTGGGTCAGCAGTTGCAAAGCGAAGTGGTGACGGTGCATCCCTTGGTCATTCTGGGTTGGTTAGGCCTGATCATGACCGCCCTGAACTTAATGCCGGCGGGGCAACTGGATGGCGGACGTATTATTCAAGCCATTTACGGCACCAAAACTGCGAGGCGACTGACGATTATTACCCTTGTGATCTTGGGCCTAGTGGCGATCGTCAACCCCTTGGCCCTGTATTGGGCGCTGGTGATTCTCCTGTTGCAGCGGGAGGTGGATCAGCCCAGTCTCGATGAGATCACAGAACCGGAGGATACCCGCGCCGGTCTTGGTCTGTTGCTGTTATTCTTAATGGCGGCCACCCTAATCCCCATGGCACCGGGGCTGGCAGGACGGTTAGGCATCGGAGGCTAAATGCCCGATTCACTACGGCAGATTTTGACGGCGATCGCCCACGGGCAACTGAGCGTAGAAGCCGCCTATCGCCAACTGCAACACCTCACCTACGAACCCATTGGCGATTTTGCGCGGATTGACCACCAGCGACAGCAGCGCACGGGCTTTCCAGAGGTGATTTGGGGACCCGGTAAGACACCGCAGCAGATTGCCGAAATCTTGGAGCGAATGCGTCCCCACTATCCCTGTGTGCTGGCCACGCGCATTTCCCCGGAGGTCTTTGAGGCAGTGCGATCCCGCCTTGGCGGGCTGCACTATTTCGAGAAAGCCCAAATTTGTAGTACGGCGCCCATTTTGCCGCCCCAATCCCCACTGCAAGTGGGCTTGGTCTGTGCGGGTACCGCGGATTTGCCCGTGGCCGAAGAGGCAGCCATTACCTTGCAACTCTGCGGGTTCCCAGTGGAACGGTTTTGGGATGTGGGCGTAGCGGGCATTCATCGCCTGCTGAGTGTGCGCGATCGCCTTGAGGAGATGGCTGTGCTCATTGTGGTGGCCGGCATGGAGGGGGCACTGCCCAGTGTGGTGGCGGGGCTGGTGTCCGTCCCTGTTATTGCTGTCCCCACCAGTGTGGGCTATGGCGCCAACTTTGGGGGCTTGGCAGCGCTGCTGACCATGCTCAACTCCTGTGCCCCCGGCATTGGTGTTGTCAATATTGACAATGGCTTTGGGGCGGCAATGCTGGCGGCCAAGATCTTGCGATCCCTCAGCCAACGGTTATAATGATTATTTGTTCTTAACGTGTGATTGATCATCAGGTGACCTGTGGCTAACATTAAATCTGCCGCTAAACGTGCCCAAATTGCCGAGCGCAACCGTCTGCGTAACAAAGCCTATCGCTCGGCGGTGCGGACACTGATTAAAAACTTTTTGAAGGCCGTGAGTGAGTATAGTGCTGAGCCAACCCCAGAAAAGCTAGCAGAAGTGCACCACAGAATGAACTTGGCCTACAGCAAAATTGACAAAGCCGTAAAGCGCGGCGTTCTCCATCGCAACACCGGTGCCCGTCGGAAAGCCCGTCTAGCCCGTATCCTGAGCAAAACGCTGCAACCGGCTGCCTAATCCCCATGTTGGTGGATACCCACGTCCATCTCAACTTTCCGGAGTACGCGCCCGATCTGGAGGCAGTGGCTGAGCGCTGGCGATCGACGGGGGTGGTGGGGCTGGTACATTCCTGCGTTGAACCCAGGGAATTTCCCACTATCCAACGCCTTGCAGCTCAATTTCCCGAACTCTTTATGGCCGTGGGGCTGCATCCCTTGGAGACGGAACAGTGGCAGCCCGATCTTAAAGATAAAATTGCCAGCCTTGCGGCCAGTGATCCCAAGGTCGTAGCCATTGGCGAAACAGGTCTAGATTTTTACAAAGCCACAAACCGCGAGGAGCAGGAAGCTGCCTTTTGGGCACAGTTAGAGGTGGCTCACGCGTTGAACCTCCCCGTTATCATTCACTGTCGGGAGGCAGCGGCCGCCGCACGAGATTTGCTTCAGCAATTTGCTCGCGATCGCGGGCGTGTTCTAGGAGTAATGCACTGCTGGGGCGGTACCCCCGAAGAAACTGAATGGTTCCTCGACCTTGGCCTGTTTATTAGCTTTAGCGGCACGGTCACCTTTAAGAACGCTAAACAAATCCATGCCTCGGCACAGATGGTTCCCGGCGATCGCCTGCTTGTGGAAACCGATTGCCCCTTCCTTGCTCCTGTGCCCAAACGGGGCGAAAAACGCAATGAACCCAGCTATGTGCGTTTTGTGGCCGAAGCTGTCGCCCGACTACGACAGTGCGATCTTTTAGAATTAGAACGGCAGACGACCCTCAACGCCTGTAATCTCTTTCGTTTACCCCTCCCTGCTGAACTGGCCCTCTAAATCCCCAACCCTTCCACAGCTCAACTCAAAAGTTTCACCACGTTGTTAAAAGATCTAGGGTATTTGCCAGCTCGACCTTTCTAACATCCTAGGATGGGGCTGTAGGCGAAAGACGATGGTCTAGGATGTGTCCCTCATTAGCAAGTACTTTTAGTAAGCCGTGGACTCTTTTGAATACGTTGGCCCGTGGATCGATTGATCGCGGCGGATTTTCTGGATACCCATGCTCACTTGACGAGGATACTGTATGGTTAGCTCTCCTCCCCGTCCCGCTGAACTCACCGATGATATTCATGCTTTTGGGCCTGCTCGCGCCACGATTCAAGGACAACCCTTGAGTGAGAGTGAAGTTGAGGCCATGGATGCCTTCTTCCGCGCCTGTAACTATCTGGCCGTGGGCATGATCTATTTACTCGATAACCCCCTGCTTAGAGAACCCCTCAAGCCGGAACACATCAAAAAACGTCTCCTCGGTCACTGGGGAGCGAGTCCGGGTCTGGCCTTTTGCTATCTTCACCTCAATCGCATTATTAAAAAGTACCAACAGGAGGTGATTTTTCTTGCCGGCCCTGGCCATGGGGCACCGGGGGTCTTAGCACCCGTTTACCTTGAGGGCAGTTACACCGAGATTTACCACGACATTAGTGAGGATGCTCAGGGCCTGAAAAAATTCTTCAAGCAATTCTCCTTCCCCGGCGGCATTGGTAGCCACTGCACCCCCGAAACGCCCGGCTCGATTCATGAAGGGGGAGAACTGGGCTATGTCCTCTCCCATGCCTGCGGTGCGGCCTTTGATAACCCTGATTTAATTGTGGCAGCAGTAGTTGGCGACGGTGAAGCAGAAACGGGGCCTTTGGCCACCTCATGGCATATCAATAAGTTCCTCAATCCGGCGCGGGATGGAGCGGTTTTGCCGATTCTTAACCTGAATGGCTACAAGATTAACAACCCCACGATTCTGGCACGGATTCCCCATCAGGATTTGGAGAACTATTTCCGAGGCTTAGGGTATGAACCCTGCTTTGTGGAAGGTTCCGATCGCCCCTCAATGCACCAAGCCATGGCGGCTACCCTTGACTACTGCGTGACTAGAATTAAGGAGATTCAACGGGCGGCGCGCGAAGAGGGGGTTACCACCTTACCCCGTTGGCCCATGATTGTGCTGCGTACCCCCAAAGGTTGGACAGGCCCTGCGGAAGTGAATGGCCACAAAGTAGAAGGCTTCTGGCGAGCACACCAAGTGCCCCTAGCTGATGTCCACACCAACCCTGAAAACCTCAAGCTCTTGGAAAACTGGCTGCGCAGTTACCGTCCCGAAGAACTCTTTGATGAGAATGGGACATTCCGCCCTGAACTCAAGGCTTTAGCACCCACGGGCAACTACCGTATGGGCATGAATCCCCACGCCAATGGTGGACTACTGCGCAAGGATTTGAAAATGCCCGACTTCCGGCAGTACGGCATTACGGTTGAGAAACCGGCGCAAATTGAGGTGGAGAATACCCGTCCCTTGGGGGTCTTTCTGCGGGATGTGATGCGCAATAACATGACCAATTTCCGCGTCTTTGGTCCCGATGAAAATACCTCCAATAAACTCAATGCTATTTACGAGGTCAGTAAGAAATTCTGGATTGCGGAATACTTTGAGGAGGATGCCGATGGCGGTGAATTGTCCCCCAATGGTCGTGTCATTGAAATGCTCAGTGAGCACACCATGGAGGGCATGCTGGAGGGCTATCTGCTCACGGGTCGGCATGGGTTCTTCTCCACCTATGAATCCTTTGTCCATGTGATTGACTCGATGTTTAACCAACACGCCAAATGGTTGAGCATTTGCAATGAACTCTCCTGGCGTGCCGATATTGCTTCTTTGAATCTGTTGATTACGTCAACGGTGTGGCGGCAGGACCACAATGGCTTTACCCACCAAGATCCGGGATTTTTGGATATTGTCTGCAATAAGAGTGCTAAGGTGACGCGGATTTACCTGCCCCCCGATGTCAACTCCCTGCTGTCGGTGGCGGATCACTGCCTGCGGAGCAAAAACTATGTGAATGTGATTGTTTCTGACAAGCAGTTGCACCTACAGTACATGACGATGGAGCAAGCTATTGTTCACTGCACGAAGGGATTAGGGATTTGGGACTGGGCAAGCAATGATCAAGGCTGTGAGCCGGATCTGGTGATGGCCAGCGCCGGGGATATTCCCACCCAAGAGGCGTTGGCGGCGATCGCCCTTCTGCGGCAGGAGTTTCCAGAGCTGAAGATTCGCTATATCAATGTGGTGGATCTCTTTAAGCTGCAACCCGAAACCGAGCACCCCCACGGCCTCAGCGATCGCGACTTCGATAGCCTATTCACCCTTGATCGCCCAATTATCTTCAACTTCCATGGCTATCCGTGGCTGATCCACCGCTTGGCCTATCGTCGCCACAATCACCGCAATCTGCACGTGCGCGGCTACAAGGAAAAGGGCAACATCAACACTCCCCTAGAGCTGGCCATCAACAATGAGATTGATCGCTTTAGTCTGGCCATTGATGCCATTGATCGCCTCCCCCATCTTCAGGTGGCGGGTGCCCATGCCAAGGAAAAATTCCGCAACATGCAAATTGAAGCCCGCAACTACGCCTACGAGCACGGTGTGGACAAGCCGGAGTTTAGCCACTGGACTTGGCCGTTTTAGCCCGATCCTCTAGCCCCTCTGGTTCCTCTTGGCGCACCGGCACGTGGTGCTGCTGCAGATAGCTCTTAATTTGGGCGATCGTCAGTTGGCCATAGTGCAGAAGCGAGGCTAAGAGTGCCGCCTCTGCTTTCCCTTCCACAAGGGCAGCGCGAATATGCTCACAGGTGCCCGCCCCCCCGGAGGCAATGACAGGAATTTCCACCCGCTCGGCGATCGCCCGCGTCAATGCGAGGTCGTAGCCCGCCTGGGTGCCATCGGCATCCATACTCGTCACCAGCAGTTCCCCCGCGCCCCGCTTAGCCATTTCCACTGCCCATTCCACGGCATCCAGCCCGGTGGCTTCCCGTCCACCCCGCACATACACTTGCCAACGGGGTTGGCTCGGATCACAGTGGGGGTCGCGTCGCGCATCAATGGCAACAACAATACACTGGGCACCAAAGCGATCGCTGGCCTGATTCACGAGATCGGGTTGCCGCACTGCCGCCGAGTTGAGACTCACCTTATCCGCCCCTGCTCTTAGCAGGTCTTTGATCATCGTGAGGGACTGGATGCCACCCCCCACCGTCAGGGGAATAAACACCTGATCTGCTGTGCGATAGACAACATCAATGAGGATATTGCGCTCCTCATGGGTAGCTGTAATATCGAGAAACACCAGCTCATCGGCACCTGCGGCATTGTAGGCCTGAGCCAGCTCCACAGGATCGCCGGCATCGCGCAAGTTGACAAAGTTCACGCCCTTGACAACGCGACCCGCCTTCACATCCAAACAGGGCAAAATTCGTTTGGCAAGCATTTGGCCTCCTTGGGACTACTGCACAGTGACACGCCGACCACCGCCACTGACAAAGATAATGGCACGGTCTTCTGCCATGGGTTCCCAACCAACATCAAAGCCACTGCGCCAAGCAATGGCGCGGGCAGCCCGAAAACAATCAAAGCTATCGGGACGCACAAAAAAGACAAGGGAATGTTGGCTGGGGGAGAGGCGATCAATGGTACGACGAAAGTTGGAGGTGGGTTTTTCTAGAGTGCTCAAGGGTTCACCGGCGGTGCGATCGCGAGGCTCAAAAAGGGTTTGCAAAATCGGTTGTCCTTGGCTGCGAACCAGCCTCAAGCGCACATCGTAGTAGCGGGTACGGTGGTGAAAAGCCTCCAATTGTTCCTGAATTTGGCGCAGATCTGCAAAGGGATTTTCTGTGATGTGCCGCAGATGGCGATCAATGGCTTCCCTAGCTTGATCCTCCTCAAGGGGCAGGGCGCGGTTTTCACGACACTCAAAGAAATACACCTGCTTGCGAGTTTCGCGGGCAATGGGGGTGCGCACCAAGGCAGGAGATACCGCCGCCGTCAAACTGGCAAAAAGGCAAACAAAGATCATGACCCCCACGGTATTGGTGAGGACATCGAGGAACGAGTCGAGATTTTGACTGGGGGCTTGAACTTGGGGACGGGTCCGCGATCGCTTCATGGAGCTGCAGTACAGAGACCCTTTCTAGGTTATCGGAATTCTCGAACTCTGGTCTGGGTGCATTTGATAGAGTGGCAATTGAGTTACCACTGATGATCTCATCAACTCCTCACGCCTATGGCAATGCTCAAAACCCGCCCTACTCGTTCCTTCACCTCCCAAGCCTGCGATCGCAAAGTGGGCAAAGGGGAGCGAGTCTTAGTACTGCTCTCCCTCATGACGCTATTTCTCCTGGGGGGCATCGCCACTCGCTTGGGCTACCTGCAAATTGTTGAAGGGGATCACAATCGCCAAATGGCCGATGAAAACCGCATTCGCCTCATTCCTAAACCCCCGGAGCGCGGCAAAATTCTGGATCGCAAAGGGCGGATTCTCGCGGGGAACAAGTTTTCCTACTCCGTTTTTCTCTGGCCCCTTGCAGCTAAAAAGCCCACCTGGCCACAGACCGTGAGAATCCTCTCGCAAGTACTCAATATCCCTGCTGCTGAAATTGAAGCGCGGGTCAAACAAGCAGGGGTGAATTCTCCCTCTTTGATTCGCATTGCCCAAGGAATCACCCCCGCCCAAATTGTTGCCCTTGAAGAACACCGCAGTTTTCTCACGGGCGTCGAAATTGACCGTGAAGCCATGCGCTTTTATCCCCACGGCGAGACGGCTGCCCACATTATTGGCTACATTGGTGAACTGAATGAGGAAGAATTGGCTGCCCGTCGGGATCAGGGTTACCGCCTTGGCGATGTCATGGGCAAAATGGGCGTGGAGGCCACCTATGAAAAGGTTCTGCGGGGAGCCTGGGGCGGTCAGCAGGTGGAGGTGGATGGCCAGGGCAAAGTCATCCGCATTCTCGGCCAAAAGGTGGCGCGACCGGGAAACGACATCACCCTTTCTGTGGATCTAGACCTGCAAAAAGCCGCCGAAGCAGCCTTGGGGAATCGGCCGGGGGCGATCGTGGCTATGGATCCCCGCGATGGCTCGATTCTGGCTCTTGCCAGTTACCCTGCCTTTGACCCCAATTGGTTTGCCCGCCGCCTGACCCAAGCCCAATGGGAGGAACTCCAACGGCGGCAGTTTCCCTTTGTCAACCGTGCTCTGCAAGGGTTTCCCCCCGCCAGTACCTTCAAAATCGTCACGACGGTGGCGGGTCTGGAGTCGGGAAAGTTTAGCCCCGACACAGTGCTGATGACCTATCCTGCTCTCTATTCGGGTGGGTTTGCCTTCCATGATTGGAACCGTGCCGGCTTTGGTCCTCTGGGCTTTGCCGGTGCTTTAGCCTGGAGCAGTAATACATTCTTTGGCCAAGTGGCGCGCCGCATTGGACCTGAGACGCTCATTGAGTGGGCACGGCGCTTTGGGATGGGATCGAAGACAGGGATTGACTTGCCGGGGGAAGCGGCGGGCTTTGTCCCCGACCCCCAGTGGAAACAGAAAACCTTTGGTGAAGGCTGGTATGACGGGGATTCCCTCATCACAGCCATTGGTCAAGGAGCACTGCAGGTCAGTCCAGTTCAGGCGGCGGTAATGTTTGCCGTACCGGCCAATGGGGGCTACAAAGTACGTCCGCATTTGGTTGCCTCTGAGAATCCCGATCGCTGGCGCCAGTCGTTGAATTTGAAGCCCTCTACGGTGCAAGTACTCCGCCAAGGTCTGCGACAGGTGGTAACCAGCGGCACCGGTGCCGCCTTGAACACCGGTGAAGTGGCGATCGCCGGCAAAAGTGGAACCGGTGAAGACCCGCCCCGTCCTCACCACACTTGGTTTGGGGCCTATGCCCCTGCGGACAAGCCTGAAATTGTGGTTGTTGCCTTTGCGGAAAACTCTGGGGGGGGTGGCGCCTCAGTGTGTGGCCCAATGGTGTTGCAGGTCATTCAAGCCTACATGAAGATTCGCGATCGCTAGTCCCTTGCTGGCAGCAAGATTGTCATTCCCCAGGGTTGCGCCTAGAATTTGAAGGAATGCGTCTAATAGGGGGATTCATGATTGAGCAGCGCATCATTGCCCTTGGCCTGACAATGGGTCTATTGGCAACGGCCTTGGGGACTCGCCGGAGTGTTGCCGAGACTATTCCTGCTGAACCCGAAGCGGCTGCGCCGATCCTTGTGAATCCTGTGCAATCCATCAATAGCGATCCCCTCGTTTTCTCCTCAGAACCTGTAGATCCACCGGCGGGTAGTGAACCCCTAGAAAACCTCAAGCCCGCGCGCTCCATCCCCGTGGTGATCCAAGAACGCTCCACAGGCTGTCAAGCAATTGTGACTGAGGACATTCCCAACAGCATTTGCTCCGCTCCAACTGCTCCACGTTCCCCTGCTTTACCAACAGCTCCCCGACTGGCGACCGCTCGCCCTCGCCCCTTAGCAACGGCACTGCAAAGCGCTGCAACCCCCAGCAATGCAGGATTTTCTGGCCATAGGACGGCACCGGCCTACGTGCGTCAGCCCTTTCCGGGAGCTAATCCCCTGCGTTGGCTGAAGCTTAACAATGGCCAAATGCTCTTTCCTTTGCCTTTTCCGGTGCCGATTACCTCCACCTTTGGCTGGCGCATCCACCCCATTTTTGGCGATCGCCGCTTCCATTCGGGAACCGATTTAGGCGCACCGGCGGGAACACCCGTGCTTGCGGTCTTTGATGGCCGTGTCGTTGAGTCCAACTGGCTGGGGGGCTATGGCCTCACCGTGATTTTGCAACACCCCCCAGAACAGCACCAAACCCTTTATGCCCACCTCTTGCAGCTTTTTGTCAATCCCGGTCAGTGGGTCAAACAGGGTGAGGTCATTGGGTTGGTGGGCAGTACCGGCAACTCCACCGGCCCGCACCTACATTTTGAGATTCATGAAATGACGGCGCAGGGATTGATTCCTGTGGCTCCCGAAGCGCGGTTAGAATTGGCATTAGCGCAGTTAAAGCAGGCGATCGCCCAAACGCGCCAGCAGTCGCATCGCCGTTCCTAGGAGACCGATGGTTATTGCCACTTCCCCTTACACCGATAATCCCCTCTTGCGGGGCGATGGGTTTCCCCCCTTTGATCAGATTCAGGTGGGCCATGTTGAGCCAGCGGTGCGCCAACTATTGCAGGAACTCAGCCAAGAATTAGCGGCCCTAGAGCAATCCTTCACGCCCACCTGGGAAGGGCTAGTGGAACCCCTCGAACGCCTGAGCGATCGCCTTGATTGGACATGGGGCATTGTGAACCATCTAACAGCTGTCAAAAGCAGCCCTGAACTGCGCCAAGCCTACGAAGCCGTCCAACCCCAAGTGGTGGAGTTCTACACCCGTCTAGGACAATCCCGCCCCCTCTATGAAGGGTTCAAGACACTGGCTGCCAGTTCGGAATTTCAGAGCTATCCCCCTGCTCGCAAACGCATTGTGGAAGCTGCTATTCGCAATGCCGAGCACAGTGGGGTTAGTTTGACGGGGGCAGCCAAAGAACGCTTCAACGCCATTCAGCTGGAATTAGCCGAACTATCAACTCAGTTTGCCAACAATCTTTTAGATGCCACCAAGGCCTTCCGCCTCAAGCTCACTCAACCCGATGAAGTCGCCGGCCTGCCGCCTAGTCTCCTTGCCCTTGCGGCGCAAACTGCTCGCCAAGATGGCGTTGAGACCGCCAGCCCAGAAACAGGGCCATGGCACATCACTTTAGACTTTCCCAGCTATGGCCCCTTCATGCAACACAGCCAGCGGCGGGATTTGCGGGAGCAGCTCTATCGCGCCTATATTTCCCGTGCCAGTAGGGGTGAGTGGGATAACCGTCCAATTCTTGAGCGCATCCTTGCCCTGCGGGCAGAAGAAGCCCAGTTATTGGGATTCAACACCTATGCTGAACTTAGCCTTGCCGGCAAAATGGCCGACAGTGTTGCCAGTGTGGAAAAGCTCCTAGAGGAGTTGCGCCAAGTGAGCTATCCGGCAGCGAGACGGGAACTAGAGGAACTCAAAGCCTTTGCTGCGGCCCAAGGGGCACCGGAAGCCCACGACCTCCAGCACTGGGATATTCCCTACTGGGCAGAACGGCAGCGGGAAGCCCTCTTTGCCTTTAGCGATGAAGAACTCCGTCCTTATTTCCCACTGCCCCAAGTGCTTGAGGGGTTATTTGGCTTAGTGAAGCGGCTCTTTGGTGTCACGGTGGTACCAGCGGACGGGCAAGCGCCCGTTTGGCATCCCGATGTCCGCTTTTTTGCCATCCTCGATGAAAACAACCAAACAATTGCCCACTTTTACCTTGACCCCTACAGCCGTCCTGCCGAAAAGCGAGGCGGGGCTTGGATGGACGATTGTCTTGGTCGGGCCAAATATCGCATTCAGGGAGAATGGCGAACCCGTTTACCTGTGGCCTACCTAGTCTGCAATCAGACCCCACCTGTGGATGGCAAACCCAGCCTGATGACCTTTGGCGAGGTGGAAACCCTCTTCCATGAGTTTGGTCATGGCTTGCACCACATGCTGACACGGGTGGATGAAGCGGGAGCAGCGGGCATTAATAACGTGGAGTGGGATGCCGTTGAACTCCCCAGCCAATTTATGGAAAATTGGTGCTACCATCGTCCCACCCTTTTTGGCATGGCACGGCACTATGAAACGGGGGAGCCGCTGCCAGAGCACTACTACGAAAAGCTGGTTGCTGCCCGTACCTATCGCGCAGGGAGCGCCCTCTTACGGCAATTGCACTTTAGCTTGTTGGATCTAGAACTGCACCATCGCTATCAACCAGGTCAGGGGGAAACGCCCCAGCAGGTGCGCGATCGCTTAGCGCAGACCACAATGATTCTACCCCCTCTGCCAGAAGATGCCTTTCTGTGTAGTTTTAGCCACATTTTTGCCGGCGGCTATGCAGCGGGATACTACAGCTATCTTTGGGCAGAGGTTCTGAGCGCCGATGCCTTTGCTGCCTTTGAGGAAGTGGGTCTGGACAACGAGCAGGCCGTTGCTGAAATGGGACGACGCTATCGCGACACGGTGCTTGCCCTTGGCGGCAGCCAGCCCCCCATGGAGATTTTCAAGGCCTTCCGAGGCCGCGAACCTATCACCGAACCCCTACTACGGCAACGGGGGTTATGCCGTTGAGCCGTTCTGCAATCCCTATGAGGAGGTGGGCAGGCGATCGCCTCGCGTTTGATCTAGCCACTCAAAAATCCGATCCAACTGCTCCAGCGTAATCAATCCATACTGCCAAAGAATAATCGGCAGCGATCCCCGCTGCTGTTGCCACTGACGCAAAGCCATGGCAATACTCTCTGGCGGCAGTGCCAGTTCCTGTTCAAGGTATCGCAGTAGCTGAGGAGAGTAGGGCATTGTCGGTGAGGAGTGACCAGTACAGGGACAGGACAACCTTTAGACTTGCAGTATAACAACGAGATTTTCAGGATAGGGTGAGTTTAACAAAAGCTGCACATTGTCTGGGAAGACGCTGGGGTTGATTGCAATGTTTCGCAGCATCCCCTTAAGATAATTAAAAAAGATGCCCTATTTATAAATTTTTATTACGATGCTTCAACAGGTGTGGCGCTGGCTTCGCCAAATTGGTTTAGGGATGGTGCTGGTGAGCCTCTGCTGGCTGGGGGCGATCGCCCCTGCTCACAGCTTCAACAATCCAGAGTTGTTGCCTCCGTCGCCTACGAATGTCATTGACCTCGCCCAAATTCTCACACCGGTTCAAAGAGAACGCCTCGACAGCGAACTAGCAGACTTTGAAGCACAGACGGGGTGGAAGCTGCGCGTCCTTACCCAATACGATCGCACCCCCGGCTTAGCAGTACGGGATTTTTGGGATCTGGACGATCGCAGTATTCTGCTGGTGGCCGATACCCGTGGTGGCAATCTTTTGAACTTTAATGTCGGTGACACCGCCTACCGCGTTCTCCAGCGCACCTTTTGGGTCGAGTTGCAAACCCGTTTTGGCAATCAATACTTTGTGCGTGACAACGGCGAAGATCAGGCGATCCTGCAATCCCTCCATGCTATTGAAACCTGCCTCGCCCAGGGGGGATGTCGCGCTGTACCGGGACTGCCCCAAGAACAGTGGGTGCTCACCCTTGCCACGTCCATCTTTGGGGGTATTATTTTGGGCTTTGTTGCCCGTCCCCGCCGTGCCGATCAAAAAGTGGCTTGGAAGTGGATTCTCCTCTTTTCGCCACTGTGGGGGATGCTTTTCTTTGTCTTTGGTTTGGGGCCTGTGCTGGCGCGCACCCAAGAGTGGCTCCCGATTCTGCGCAATGTTGCCGGTTTTGCTCTTGGTGCAATTGTTGCCTTTTTAATTCCTAGCCCTAGTCTGCCGCCGCCCGTGCTGGAGGAATAGAACCTTTCCTACACCTGATTAGAAAATTGCTTAGGATTGAAGTTAAACACACCGCTAGCCATCTTGGGCAATGATTGCCAATCACAATTCCTGCCGCACCATTGTTGGCATTGTTAAAGGTCCTGGGGAGACCGGCAGTGAGTACATGTTTATTACTGCTGACCCTCAACCGGCACGTATTGGTGAATTTGTTTACTATGAATTGAGCGATCGCCCAAATGAAAGTGCGAATTCTGCCACGGGTACTGTTCACCAAGTCTTGGGCAAAATTACTGGCTGCCGTCTCATTGAGCATCTGCCGGATCGAATGTTTGCCGATTATGAACTGAATCCCGGCACAGTGGCGGCGCTGATTGGTTTTACCTGTGAACCGGCAGAACTCTATGAAATGACCGTAGAAGTGATTGGGGAATTTCACCCCGTGTTTGGCTTCAACAATCTGCGGCGGCTCCCCTTGCCCGGTGCGAAGGTCTATCTAGCGGACAACGAACTGCTGCGGCACGTTCTCAACAAGAAAAAGCCAGAGGAGGAGGGGGCTGCCCACATTGGTTCGCTGTTGTTGCGAGAGGAGGGGGCGGTGCCCATTGCCCTCGATGTCAAAGAACTGGTGAGTACCCATGTGGCCATCCTTGCCGGAACAGGGTCGGGCAAGTCCTATACAGCAGGTGTCTTGGTGGAGGAGTTGCTGTCGCCCAAAAATCGAGCTGCAGTGCTCATTCTCGACCCCCACGGGGAATACCATACCCTGACACAGCTGAGGGGACATCAAGCCTTTAGGGATAAGGATGGCTATCAGCCTCAGGTCAACCTTATTGGGCCAAAGGAGATTAAAATACGGGTTTCTTCCCTTGAATTCTACGATATTCTCACGCTGCTTCCCCCGATGAGCGATCGCCAGCAGGCCATTCTCAAAAAAGCCTACGATGAAGTGCGCCGTACCTATAGAAACCATCATTGGAGTACCCAGGACTTGATTAACGCTGTCTATCGCGTGGATCGGGTGGAGGATGAGGAGGGGAATCTCAAGCAGGGGTCTTCTGCTGATGCCCTAGCTTGGAAGTTGGAAAAAATGCAACGTTCTAGCTATTTCCATACCTGTGAACACTTGCCCCCGCAAAAGTTATTCGCCCCAGGCCAAGTGACCATTCTAGAAATGAACGAGATTCCCTTGGAGGAGCAGCAGGTCATTGCCACGGCCATTTTGCGCCAAACAAACCACGCTCGCATGAATACCCACAAAAACCACGTGTTAGAAGGAGATGAGCAGTACCTCCCCTACCCAGTCTTTATTTTGATTGAGGAAGCGCATCGGTTTGCCCCTGCCCATGAACCCTCCCAGTGTAAGCAGGTATTGCGCACAATCCTCAGCGAGGGGCGTAAATTTGGACTGGGGGTGGGACTGATTACCCAGCGGCCGGGCAAACTGGACAGCGATGTGCTTTCCCAGTGTATGAGCCAGTTTATTCTGCGGATTGTCAATCCCGTGGATCAAGAGAGTCTTAAACATGGAGTAGAAGCAGCGGGGCGGGATTTGCTCAAAGAACTGCCTGCCCTCAGTAAAGGCCAAGTGATTATTGCCGGCGCCTGTGTGAATACACCGGTTCTCTGTCGGGTACGGCAACGCTTGACTACCCACGGGGGTGACACACTGGATGCCCCTGCCCTGTGGAAGGAGTATTTTGCCAAACACAAACAGTTGGAGCGCATGGGGGCAATGGCAGGACCGGCACCACGCGCAAAACCGCACACCCTTGGCCGGCGATCGCTCGAATGATCACCTGTTGTCAAGTTCAAGAAAATACGCTAGCTTAAAAGTAGCTCTATGCATGGGGCTGAAACGGCTTCGACGTCCTAGTGAAAGTTGGGCTGTGACGCAGGCCGAGAGTGGACTATCTCTCGTTAATCCAAAGTCCAAACCAAAAGTAACTGCGAACAACATCGTTCCTTTCGCTCGTAAAGCTGCTGCGGTAGCCTAAGACCTCTAAACAGGTTCGAGCACTCGTTGTCCGACTCCGTTAAGGGCAGCGGGTAAACCCCAACGGATGCGCTAGGCAGCTCTCTCTGGTGGGCTGCTTAGCAAAGACTCTACCAGAGCATCCTACTGTTCGGGATAAGGAACAGTTCCCGCCTGAGGGTGAGAAAGGCTAAGCCTGTGAAGGAGCAGTCGGCGAATAGCTAGGGCGGACACGGGTTCGACTCCCGTCAGCTCCATTAACGCCCCTGCAAAAAGCTGAGGATACCTTGGGCGATCGCCTGTGCCATTTGCGTCCGCCAAGCAGGATTTTGGAAATTGGCGGCGTCCTCTGCACCTGTAACAAAGCCGATCTCGACAAGGGCAGAATCCATTGACGTATTGCGGATGACATAGAAGCGGGCAGCTCTGACTCCGCGATCGCGGATATTTAGAGAATTGAGAATCCTGTTGTGAATCGCAGAGGCCAAGCGACTTGAACGTCCGGGGGCAAAGTAGGTCTCTAGGCCATTGACATCGGGGCGAGCCAAACTAATGGCATTGGCGTGAATGCTCACAAAGGCATTGGCGCGTGCCCGTTCCGCAATCGCCACCCGTGGCGCTAGGTCTAAATCTATATCTGTCGTGCGGGTCATTATCACCTGTACTCCCTGCTGCTGCAAAAATTGGGCAACTTGCAGACCCACATCCAAAACAATGTCCTTTTCACGAATGCCGCCAATGCCGATTGCTCCCGGATCACTGCCCCCATGACCCGGATCAATGACCACCACAAAACGGCCACGGGGTACGGGTTGAGTTGTCGCTGTAGCGGGCACATCAATGGGGGTAGGAGCACTGGTTGGCGAGTCATTCACCCCTTGGATTTGCACCACAAAGGATTCCGCGGAGAGGGGGCGGGGACCGAGAATCCGGAAGTTGGGGGCAGGGGTCAACAAAATAGAAACAATCTGGTTCTCCTCTTGGCGAAATTCAATATTGCTGAGGGGGCTGCCGGTGGCAAGATAGGGTTCTCGGACTTGGCTACCCAACCGGGCTTGGCGTAAGCGAATGCGATAGCGATCGCCCTCCCAACCCACGCTATAAAAAATGGTGCGATCGCCCTGAATCAGCAACTCCCGTCCCCCTAGATCAACACGCTGAATCGTTGTAACGGGGGGTTGAGCACTAGCGGGGGGAATCCCCCTGGGTCGTTGGGGCGATGGTGGAGCCGTCGGGGGGGGCGGTGCAATTGCCGTGGTTGAGGGCACAATCACAAAGCCGTCATTGTGAGGAGAAACTTGCCAATCGGCCTCTTGGGGGTCAATGTCGAGGAGAATTTGCACTTGGCGATTGCCTTGGGGTCGCACCTCAGCGCGAACGCGATCCCGCCCAAAGCGGCGTAACTCCAGACGCCGAGGACTAAAGTTGCGAATGAGTTCACTATTGCTGAGGAGAATTTCAAGGCGATCGCGCCGCGGGCGGCGAATGGTGTAACTGCCTTCGGGCAGGGGGCGATCGGCCAGCACGAGAAAACCCGTATCATCTGCCCGCCAACTGCGTATTTGCAGTGGCCCTGTAGGTGTCACCGGCGGAGAGCTGGGAGGAGAAGGGGATGGAGGAGGCGGTAACGAAACTGTTTGTTGCTGTGGTGTGGGCAGTTGCACCAACCAGTTATTAGCTGTTACCCCTCGGAAGCGCACTTGCTGGGGGTCAATGGTCAAACCAGCCGCATACTCCACCACAATCCGGGTGGTTTGGGGGTCAAACTGGGCAACTCGTACTTGGCGAATGGCACCACTATAGTTTTGAGTGATCTGGGGGCTACCGAGAACCACACCGGGCAAATCAATCACAAGGCGGGTTGGATTGTAAACCAACTCAGCACGGGGTTGAACTCCTCGTTCTGTGCGAATTTCCAGTTGATTGGTGGCCGGATTGAGTCGCCACAATTGCAGGCGGCCGGCCGAAGCGGGCTGAGCCATGATCAATGCAGCGGTGGGTGCCCATAGAACACTCATCACAGCTCGCGATTGCCACGAACGCCACGGTTGATCCATCTCACGCTTCCTCCACCAGCGATGCACAACGCACTACCCAGTTGGCTGGCCAAGCCGCTTAAGCAAGCGTGCTCAGCATACTTGATCGGGGACAGGTATGGGAACTGGCATAGCCTGCGATTTAGGTTTGCGCGATCGCCCTTGTTCAGATTCAAATTTCAGCTTGGTTCAAGTCCACTTAGACGCACGCTCAAGTCAATGAGTTCTCCGATTGCATGATCTAGACCACTTTTTCGTAGGTTTGCCCGAGGAAATGTCTGCGGAGTCATCAATGCCCAGTGGCCGTACCCACGATCGCCTGACTTGGATCGGCATGCCCCTTGTGGGCTTCACAGCCGGTGCGCTCAGCCGCGATTGGGCTTGGGGCGTGGTGGTTAGCAGTAGCTTTGGTATTGGCGGCTTTCTCCTCAGTCCCGACCTCGATACGCTTTCATTGCCCTACTACCGTTGGGGCTGGCTACGGGGAATCTGGCTCCCTTACCAAAAAGCGTTTTCGCATCGCTCATTTTGGACCCATGGCCCAGTGGTGGGCACCGTGATCCGCTTGCTCTATCTAAGCCTTTGGCTGGGGTTAGGACTGGGTTTTGTGGCCGGAGTCGCCTCATTCACCGGACAGCTTCCCCTCCTACAGGAATGGTTACGTCGCTGGCAGGGAATAGATTGGCGATGGGGAGTCGCGATCGCCCTTGGCTTAGAGCTATCGGCACTGCTCCATCTCACCAGCGATTTTGTGGTTTCCCGGTGGCGACGCTGGCAGCGCTAATGGTGGTGGGTAGGGCAAGGGGGCGCACTAATGGAGTGATCAAGCCAACCCACGGCCTGTTGCAAATGCGCCAGTGCTTCCGCCTCATTTTCCTTCAGGAGATAAACAAGGGCGGCAGCCGCTTGTTCAAGAGCACGGGCACGGCGATTTCCCTTCAGGCGATGCCAATCTTGAGGCGCAATCCTAACTGCATCAAGGAGAGCAGTGGCCAGTTCTTCAGCACAAGGCGTTGTTTGCAGCATAATTTGAAGTTACGAAAAATACAAAACGCTATCCCTTATAGCTTAAGCAGTTTCTGGCTACCTCTAACCCGATGGAGACTGGAACCTTACCTTGGAATGATGGCGTCTAAAGTAGAAGCAGGTGCACCCCGCCAAGGAGAGATCGCGATGGTCGCAAAAGTCACCCGCTCCCGCCCTGCCTTGATTGTGCTGGCTGTGATTGGCCTTGCGTCGGCTGGGACAGCGGCATGGTTAACCTTGAGTCCGCCCCAACAGAGAAATACAGTTCCCAATTCAGCGGAAGTTGCCCAGCAACAGGAAACCCAACTCTTTTGGGTTAAAAATGAAGGAGACAGACTAGTTTTAGTGCCCTCCACAGTACGTCTCAATGCGCCGGCAGCGCGACCCGAACTCTTTATCCAATCTCGTCTGGAGCGGCTTTTGGCCGGGCCTGCCAATCGCGATGTCACCACCAGTATTCCAGACAATACCCGTGTCAACCGTGTAGAAGTTAAAGCCGATGGCATTCATATCGATCTCTCCCCAGAGTTTACAAAAGGGGGTGGAAGTGCTTCAATGCAAGCGCGTCTAGGACAAATACTCTACACAGCAACGGCCAGTGATCCCAATGCCCCTGTGTGGATTTCCGTTGGCGGTGAGCCGCTGCGTGTACTGGGAGGCGAGGGACTAGAGGTGACACAACCCATGACCCGTCAAGACTTTCAAACAGCCTTTGCCCTGCGCACCCAATAGTGCCAAGCCAGTCTGAGAAGGTTGGAATTGCAACCCTGCTCATCTACTGCCAAAATTATTTGACTAAACCTAGATAAATACTATCTAGTCTAGAGGATAGGGACAGCGATCGCTATAATTGGAGCAATTCTTAGCACTTGCACAGGTATCAGGAGCATGGCCAGTCCAGAACCCCCTAGCAACCAACCCGATGACCTACTCGAAAGCATCATCAGGGATTTGGGTGAGTTGGACGAGCCTCCCGCACAGAATATCGATCTCAATTCTTTGACGGCAGAATTGGAGTTGCTCACCGGTACCGCAGAACAGCGGGCGATCGCCCAAAACGAAGCCTTACAGGAGCAAATGAGCCGGCTCACTGCAGAACTGAACAACGTTCAACAGCAACGGGATCAACTCAGCCAAGATCTTGCCCGCCTCCGTGAAGAAAACGCTTACTTGAGCGGCCTGCGGCAAAATCTTGAACAGGAACTGGCACAGGCTCTCATTCAGCAGGACGAGCTTCAGCAGCAACTGGCAACACTGCAACTTCAAGTCTCCCAGATTCACGAACTGCAAAGTCAAGTTGCCACACTGCAATCCCAAGTCTCGCAAATTGAAGCGCTCCAAAATCAACTTGCTTCACTACAAGTTGAAAAAGCCGCTCTCGAACAACAGCTAGAGACGGTGTTGGCTGCTTCACCAGCAGCTCCTTTAGAGGATCCAGCCCTTCTCGGTAACCCTCCAGAGGCCGGCCTCGCCCAACAACTAGCGCAGATAACGCGGCAGCTTGCCCAAGTGGAAAGGGAGCGCGATCGCCTGCAAGAAGAATTTGCCCAAGCCCAAAATGAACTACACATCCTTCGGCAAGATTTAGAAGCTCTGCGCAGCCCATCCTCAACCGTTGTCCCTACGGAACTGACCCTTGCAGCCCAAGAAAATCACCAACTGAAGCGCCAACAACGGCGGCGCGACACAGTGCTCTGGATGAGTGGCATTGCAGCAACTGTAGTTTCTGCCTTGAGTGTGAGCTTAAATTTCCCTCAGCCTATTGGCCGCATCGTGCCGCCTGTGGCTGCCTTGGCGGTTCCGGTGATCACAACGGTTGTCGCTAAGGGGAGATCAACCGCCAGTGAAAAGACTGCTTAGGCGATCCCCCTCTGGGCTAAAATCTTAGGGCAGGGACGCTTTGCTTAGGAGTTTAGATTACCGTGCCCAATCTCAAAGCTATTCGCGATCGCATTAAAACAATTAAAGATACCCGCAAGATTACCGAAGCGATGCGCCTCGTGGCGGCAGCCAAAGTTCGCCGTGCCCAAGAGCAGGTGATGGCGAGTCGTCCCTTTGCCGATCGCTTGGCGCAGGTGCTGTATAGCTTGCAAACTCGGCTACGCTTTCAGGATGTGGATTTACCTTTGTTAGCCAAGCGTCCTGTGCAGACAGTGGCGCTGTTAGTGGTGACGGGCGATCGCGGTCTGTGCGGTGGTTACAACGCCAACGTTATCCGTCGCGCTAGGGAACGGATCCAAGAACTTGAAGCTGAAGGCGTCAAATATACGCTGGTGATTGTTGGTCGCAAAGCTGCTCAATACTTCCAGCGCCGCAATTATCCCATTGATGCCGTCTATTCTGGCCTCGAGCAAATCCCCTCTGCCAGTGAAGCAGGTCAAATTGCCAGTGAATTGCTCTCACTCTTTCTCTCGGAAACAGTGGATCGGGTGGAGCTTATCTACACTAAGTTTGTCTCCCTCATTAGTTCAAAACCCGTGGTTCAGACCCTGCTGCCCTTAGATCCTCAGGGGCTAGAGACTGCTGATGATGAAATTTTCCGCCTGACCACCCGTGGCTCCCAACTACAGGTCAATCGTGAGAAGGTGGCTTCCACATTGCCTGCTCTACCCTCTGACATGATTTTTGAGCAGGATCCTGTGCAAATTCTCGATGCTCTCCTGCCTCTATACTTGAACAACCAATTGCTACGGGCACTGCAAGAGGCTGCTGCCTCGGAATTGGCAGCACGCATGACGGCAATGAATAACGCCAGTGACAATGCCCAAGCCCTAATTGGTACTCTCACCCTCTCCTACAACAAAGCTCGCCAAGCCGCCATTACCCAAGAGATTCTGGAAGTGGTCGCTGGCGCAGAAGCTCTCCGTTAGGGGGGAGTTGTCCTTTGAAACTCCTCTTTGTTGCCACTTCGGTTGGCCCTCTGGGCAGCGGAAAAGGGGGCGGTGTGGAGTTGACGATTCTCAACATGGCTCAGGCTTTGGGCGATCGCCAGCACACCGTTTACATCCTTGCTCCTGAGGGTTCCCACCTGCCTGTGGCGGCAACAATTGAGGAAGTACCAGGTGCCCTTCAGGTGCCCGCCCAGCATCAAACCCGCGACCAACCAATTATGCTGCCGCCCCATAGTGTGTTAGCCAATATGTGGATACGGGTGCGGCAGCTCCAAGACCAATTTGATGTCATTGTCAATTTTGCCTACGACTGGTTGCCCTTTTATCTGACGCCTTTTTTAAGTCGGCCGGTGGGGCATCTGGTCAGTATGGCCTCGGTCGCGGATGTCATGGATCGGGCGATCGCGGATGTCCTTGATCGGTATCCGGGCACCATTGCTGTCTATACCCGTACCCAAGCCGCCACCTTTCCCTTTGGCGATCGCTGTGTCTGTTTGGGCAGCGGTCTTGATCTTTCGCTCTATGACTTTTGTGCAGAGCCGGAGGATGCCCTGTGCTGGCTGGGGCGCATTGCCCCCGAAAAGGGACTAGAAGATGCCGTCGCTGCCGTCAATGTCACCCGTACCCCTTTGAAGATCATGGGACAACTGCAAGATCATGACTATTGGCAGCGGATTCAAACTGACTACCCCGATGCCCCCATTGAATACCTGGGATTTTTCCCCACACGGGAAATGCAGGCACGCTTGCGGCGGTGTCGCGCTCTCCTGCTGACCTCCCGCTGGGTGGAAGCCTTTGGCAATGTGGTTATTGAGAGCCTTGCCTGCGGCGTTCCCGTGATTGCCTACGATCGCGGTGGGCCTAGGGAAATTATCCGCGATGGTCAGACGGGGTTTCTCGTTACTCCTGATTCTGTTGAAGCCTTAATTGCCGCCATTGGCAAAATTGATCAAATTGATCGCGCCGCCTGCCGCCAACAGGCAGAACAGGAGTATAGCTTAGCGGTGTATGGGGATAGGGTGGAACAGTGGCTACAGCAGGTGGCAGTGTTGTCTCAAGCCTAGCTTAGTAAACTGGCATGGCCAGTGCTGCACTCCCCTCTGCCACCCTATACAATAGGCCAAGGTGTGAGTGGAGGGAAAACCTGAATGGGCGAGGTTCTGTTTCCCGGAGCAAAGCGAGGATACTCAACCTTGCTCACTTCCTTTGCCATGGCAACAATTGCCAGTGCTGGCCTAGGAATCTGGCTTTTACGGAGCTTATCCCCAACCTCTGTTGCTCCTTCAGAACCGGTGTCTTTACCTGATCCGATTCAACCCCAACGGCCTCTGCCGCGGCCAATTTTGGATGGCCGTGATCCTCTACTGGCGCCGCTAGGCAGTCAAGCCCCCCCTTCGGCAACCCCCATCTCCACCTCTGCTAAGACCATCCTGCCCACCGTCCCTCCTCCTGCCCTCAAGCCGGTGCCCCCAAGTCAAGGCCCTGCCCCTCAAGTGCGGGTGGCGATCGCCCGTAATCAGCCCCAACTCACCATTGGCACCACCGTCACCACCGCCGTTACCAATGATCAACAGCAAGTGATGACACAGCTTGCCCCTTCCCAAGGCGCTGTGGTGACAGCCCGCGATGGCTTTTTGCTCTGGAATGGTCAACCCCTTGCCCCCTCCCTCTGGATTCGCCCTAGGAATCAACTCACGTTTGTCGGCGATAGATGGTATCGGGGCGTCGTCCGCTTCATTGCTCAGGGAAACACAGTTACAGCCGTCAACCAAGTAGATCTAGAACAATACTTAGTGAGTGTTGTCGGTGCAGAGGTCTATCCCGACTGGCCCATGGAAACCCTGAAAGCCCAAGCGATCGCCGCCCGTTCCTATGCCCTTGCCCAAATGGTTCAACCCGCTAGCCGCTTTTTTGATCTGGGGAACGATGAGCGCTGGCAAGTGTATCGTGGGATTGAAACAGAGTGGAATACCACGCAAGCGGCAGTTCAGGCCACACGGGGCATTGTCCTCACTAAAAGCGGACGAATCCTAGTTTCAATGTATGCAGCAACCAACGACATTGTGCGGGAAGTCTTTGGCGGGCGGGGGATGAGTCAAATGGGAGCCTATGAGCTGGGCCGGCGTGGCTACAACCACCTGCAAATTTTAGCAACCTACTATCCAGGGGCGAGTCTATCGCAA
>NZ_CALJEM010000082.1 GCF_938074695.1 uncultured Thermosynechococcus sp. | reverse complement strand
GTGAACCCAGCCCATCCCCAAGCGAGTGATACACCGCTGGAAATCAAAGAGACGCCCTTTCGCACGATCGGTGCTGCCTTGGCCTGGGCGCAGAGGCGCGATCGCCCCACGGACATTTACATCCACGGCGGCATTTATCGGGAGGCTTTGGGAACAATTCAGCAGCGGCAAACCCCCCTGCGGCTGATAGCTAAGGCGGGCAATCCCGTGATTTTGCGCGGCAGCCAACAATGGTCAGACTGGCAAGAAGTCTCTACCACGCCGGCAGTGACAATCTACCGTCACCCTTGGACCCTGGCTTGGGGATTCTCCGGCAACCCTTGGACGGATTACGGCGTTGATCTGCCCTTGCTAGCGCAGCGGGGCGAACTGGTTTGGCGACAGGATCATCCCCTGCGGCAGCAACTCCGCTTCGAGGAATTGCAGGGGAATGATTTCTATGTGGATGAGAGGGAGCAGCAACTGTATGTGGCCTTGCCAAGGGGCATCTCGCCGAGCGAGCTAGAGGTGGCCGTTCACCGCGAAGCCTTGCGCATCCTAGACAGTCGTCTTATTAGCTTGATCGGGTTGCGCTTTGAACACTATGGCGGCACCTTTACCCAAGCAGTGCGCATTGAACGCAGCCGTGAGATTCTGGTTCAAGACTGTACCTTTTGGGCGAATAACTGGGGCGGGCTGGAAAGCCACCAGAGCGATCGCCTGCGGGTGGAGCGAACCCAGTTTCTGCAAAATGGCTGGCGGGGCATGGCGGGTGTCTATCTACGGGACTTTACGGTTCAGGAGGTGCTAGTTCAAGGGAATAATTGGCGAGGGGCTTGGGCAGGATTTTACACTTGGGATGCAGGGGATAAGTACTTTCACCTCCGCCGAGCTGTCTTTGAGCGCTACCGCGCCGTTGGGAATCAAGCAGCAGGTCTGTGGCTGGATACTGACAATCAAGACGTGCAGATTCGGCGATCGCAGTTCGTTGGCAATGCCGTTGTTGGTCTTTTTCTAGAGGCAGGCGCAGGACCAGTCACCATTGAGGACTCATTGATTGCCTATAACTACAGCGTTGCCCCCAACTACCTGCAGACCCCCGGCATTTTTGGTTGGGCAGCGGCCCATGTCACCCTGCGCCGCAACTGGATTTGGGAAAACCAAGGGGCACAAATTGGGGTGCGGGATCCTTCGCCCCGCACGGTGACACTGCCCGAAACAGGGAAAGAAGTCACAATTGTGTCCCAAGATTGGCACCTAGAGGGGAATTGGATTGGTAGCCACCAAGAGCAACTGCTGACTACCCTCAAGGGGCAACCTTTTTTGCAAACCCTGAGATTGCAGGATAATCACTGGTGGAGTGAGGCTCCCTATCCCTTTCGCATAGAAGGGGAAAATATCAATTGGCACCAGTGGCAGAAACAGTACGGCAATGCCAGCGATCGCTGGCTCACCCCCTAAAGGCGATCGCGCAACTGATTCACCATCGCTTGGGCAGAGGCCTCATCAACAAACATCCCCAGTTGAATCTTGGTTTGCTTGCCATCCCCGACCAAAAAGGCATCGGGCACGAGAGCTTGGACTTTTTCTAGATCAGCAGGTTCTTTGTAGGGAGCGAGGACATAGTAGCGACCATTGGGCATTTTTTCGACAGAGAGTTGTATCCTTTGGTCAGGTTCAGCCGAGGCAGGGGTGGGAGAGGCACTCGGCGAAGGACTCTGGGCAGGTTCCAACTGGGCAAGGGTACTACGATTCACTTCCGGAAATTCCCGCGCGGTCATATCAGGCCCTACGGGCGGTGTCGGTGCTGGCGATTTAGGAGCTGGACTGGCGGGGGAGGGCAATTCGCTGACAATCGGGAAAGGCCGGCGGCTAAACCACCACAGGGCCGCACCACTAAAGCCCGCCAAAATGCCTACCACAATTAACCAGCGTTGCACCAAATGTTGATTATTGCTCTCGCGCCGCTGCAACCAAGGACGCTCTCGGTGTTGCCGTACCTGTTTGAGCAGCTCACGGGTGGAGGGAAAGGGAGACTTTGTTGGGTTTGGCGTTTGGGGGACAGGGGGATCACCGGCGTAGGATTGGGGCAAGAGTTCTGCTAAATCTGTGGGGTCAAACGCGAGAAATGGATCAGGGAGCACCTCATTTGGGCGTTCATCAGCGGCCGGCGCAGTTTCTGAGGTTACCGCCAAAGAACCGACAACGGGAGGAGCGGCTGATGACACAGGCTCTGGGGTGGATGCGGCAGGGACACTCGGTTCTGGGGGCGTTGCCGTTTTCGGAACAGGTGGGGCTTCAAAGGGGGAGTGGGTCTGTACCATGCGATGGCAGCGATACTGGGTAAGTTCTGCCTCTAAACTAAGGTTGAGGACAGCCAAAGCCGCCTGCAAACGTTGGCGATCGAGGGTGGCAGAGGTCATGGCAATCGCTCCGAAATCAGTGCCCAACAGTCCCTTTCCTTAACGCACCGCGCCGATGGATTATGCAGCAAACTGTGCAGGTTCGCCAAAATGGCACAAACGCCCGCTATTGAGTGTTTGCATTCCCGCCTATAACCGTCCCCAAGGCCTAGGGCAAGCCGTGCGCTCAGTGGTGGCGCCCCTGCCCTGCGAATACCATGGCCAGGTGGAGATAGTGATTACCGATGATTCCCCTGCGCCAGCCGCAGTTGCAGATCTACTTGCTTCATGGTCAGGCCGCTGGAACTACCAGCATAATCCGCAGCGCCTAGGCATGGTGGCCAATTGGAACGCGAGCTTGGCCAAAGCCTCAGGGGAGTTTATTCTGCTTTTGCACGATGACGATTACCTCCTGCCCCAAGGAATCACCACCATTCTGCAAACCCTCACCCAGTACAGCCGCCAGTTTGATGTCTTTCTTTTTGGGGTGCATTTGGTGGATCAGCAGCAGCGTTGTCTGCGACGGCAGATGCCACGGCAGCAAAAATGGCTCTCCCCGGCGCAAGCCCTTAGTCAATTGCTGCGGCATTCTTCATTTGTGCGCTTTCCCGCCTTAGTCTGGCGGCGATCGCTCCTCGACGAGGTCGGCTATTTTGATCCCGCCTACGGCGAAGCCACAGACCTCTATCAATGGCTACGCTTCTTTGCCCAGAAGGGAGTTTATACTGTTCCCCGCGCCACTGCTGCCTATACGATTCATGATCAGGCCCTGACAATGGGAATGTTTCAGGCCGAGACTTTGGCCACCCTGGGGCGGATTTTTACAGCCGCTGCCGATTTACACCTTCTCTCACCCCAGAAACTACGGCAGTGCCAGTGTGACTTTTTTCACCAGTTTATCTTGGCGGGAACTTGGCGCTTTTTACGCCGACGGCAGTGGCAACGGGCACAGGCAGTGTACCGGCTTTTTGAGCGGCCAGAGGTCATCGCATTGGGGCGATCGCCCCGCTGGCAAGGTTTGCGTTGGCTGTTTGGCAGTTGGCTTTGGTTGCGAGCACTCTTGGACTAACTGAGGTTGACCGCCCACCGCACATAGGGAAGTCGAGCTGCGACTTCATGAATTTTGTCACGGTTCGCCAAAAGTTGACCACAGGCATCCCATTGACCTGAAATGAACATCTGCCGCGCACTTTCTGCCATCGTTAGGGGAATGACTCGATCTCCTGCTGTCAGGGTTCGTGTGTGCAGATCAAGGGTCAGTTCGGTACCGGGCTGATCCTCCAAGAGGGCTTGCAGCGCTTGGATCTGTTCGGGGGTACTTGTCAGACAAGGAATTCCTATGGCTAGGCAGTTCCCGGCAAAAATTTCGGCAAAACTTTCGCCCACAATGGCTTGAATCCCCCAACGGGCAATCGCCTGGGGCGCATGTTCCCGACTGGAGCCGCAGCCAAAATTGGCATTGACGACTAGAATCTTTGCTCCTTGGTATTGGGGCAGGTTAAAAGGGTGATCTGACGCCCGGCGATCGTCGGCAAACACGTGTTCCCCTAGGCCGTCAAAGGTGACACAGCGGAGAAACCGTGCCGGGATGATGCGATCGGTATCAATATCGTTGCCCCGCAGCGGGAGGCCACGACCGATAATGCGTTCAATCTTACTCATAGGCTTATCTTACTGGATTCCGCAGCTTGTAAGGGCGGGCTGGGGAGAATTGCCCTGGAGCAAGTTACTCAAGAGTAAAGTTGGTGGTTGAGCATGGGGCCAGGCAAAGGCATGGCGAAAGGCTGCTTCTTGGCAGGCTTGCAACTCCTTGAAGTTGAGGATGTCGTGAGTGAGCAAGTTTTCGTACTCAAAGGGCAGCCGCACATTGTGCAGACCGGCATTATCGGTACAGATGGCCACATCCACTCCCGCTTCAAAACAGCGCTCAAAGACCAGCCGCAGTTGCGCGTAGCTCTCAAGCGTACCCGTTTGAAAATAGGTTGTCGGACACACTTCTAGGCATTGACCTGCGGCGGCCACTTCCTTGAGCAGCTCTGGATAGCGCAGGGGAATTTGAATACCATGGCCAATGCGTTGCAGGTATGGCAGCAGTTGGGGATAGCAGCCATTCACCGTTTCGTAGAGGTGGCCGGTGGTTTTCAGGCCGCGATCGCGGGCATAAGCATAGAGTTTAATAAATTCCGCCATGCGATCGCCATAGACACTATCCCCCCCCGCCAAATCAATGCCGCAGACAAACTGGGGAAAACTCGCCGCCAGATCCACAATGGCACGGTTGACCGCATAGGGGAGTCGCGTGTGCATGCAGAGAATTTGGCTCGTGACAATGGGGTACTCCGGCACTTGGCAAGCCAAACCCACCGTCTTCACAATGTCCGCCATCTGCTCAATGCGCTCGCTCTCAGAGCGCTGCGGATCCGTGCGCAGATAGGGAGTATAGCGCAGCTCTAGATAAGCCAAGTTTTCAAAAATATAGGCGCCGCGAATTAGACGAAAAATGAAATAGGGCAATGCCTGTGGTGTTTGCACACTCTCCACAAGGGTGTGGAGTTCGAGGTATTCTTCCAGGGACTGGCGGGGGCGAGTATAAAAGGTTTCAAAGTCCTCGTAGTTGGGAAAGCGATCGGCGAGGGCGCGATCGTTCCGCTGAAAATACCGCCAAAGAATCCGTGGTACAACTGAGCCACCCAAATGCCGATGTAGTTCTGCGTACAGTGCCATACGTGCTCCTTGAACTGGCCAAAACGTCACCAATACCCAAGCCGGCCAGAGGGGTCCATGTCCACACCTCAGCCATAGAAATCGAAAACAGAACAAAAACAGCGATGAACGCAGCAAAGAAGGGTTAAATTATTCCAATGTTAACAAATTTTACAAAGATGGCGCAGGGAACGAGGGGCGCAAACGCTAGGATCATCTCGATCTTCAAATGGTTGGGTATCGCAAATGTGGCTTTTGCAACGGCGAGGACGGTTGCCCTATGCTCTCTCAAGCGGCAATGTAGTCACAATTGCTTTAGAACTATACCGTCATCAGGGCAATCGCTATTTTCTTTTGAGCCTTTTTGCCCATGCGTGGTTTTTTTTGCTCACCATTGCCGCCGTGCTGATCGGGGCCGTAGCGCTAATTATGGGTGGGCTTCTTGCTAGGACGAGCAATGATGTTACTCCGTTTCTCTTAGGCGCAGGCATCAGTATCCTGGCGGCCTTGCCCTTGTATCTTTTTGGTTGGGCACGACTGATGGCCGGTGGTGCGCTGCTTTCTCGCCGTATCTATGCCGTTCTCACTGCCCTTGAGGAATCAGAATCGGAAGCCCGCCGCCGCATTTTTCCAAACATGCTGAATTACTTGCTGGCCACGCTGATTGTGGGTTTCATTTTGCTCATAGTTTACGGGGTCTTGGGGGCGATCGGTTACTTAATCTATTTGGTCGGTGCGCCTTTAGTGCAATTGCTGGCGCAGAATATCCAAACTGAACCCACAAGAAACCTCTTCTTCTTAACTTTTTTGCCGAGCATTCTGTTACTGGTGCTCCTTGCGTTGTTGGTGATTGGCTACTTCATGGCACGGCTCTCCCTTGTTGATGTCGTCTTAGCCCTCGAACCCGGTTGTACGCCCCTCAAATCTGTTCAGCGCAGTTGGCAACTGACCCAGGGACAGGCGTGGCATACCCTAACGGTGTTCTTTGTGGCTTCCCTTGCCACGATTCCCGCGAATCTCCTTGGCAGCCTCATCAACAGCGTGGTGATTATTCCCGTCGCTGGCCTGTTTGTAGCGGTTTTACTCCTGCCCCTCTGGCAAGGGATCAAGGCAGTGCTCTACTGGGATCTGCGGGTACGCAATGAAGGAGCAGCGTTTCAAGTCCGCCCTGAGGCAGTAAATCCCCTGCGCTGGTTGCGACGGGTTACACTACGCACACCCGAAAGTATTGAGTTGGACTTTGCCCTTGGGGGAATCGGTAGCCGGATTCTAGCTTGGCTCATTGATCAGGTGATTCTCTACACAGCACTTGTACTCTTTTCGCTGGCTGCAGGGTACCTCTACTTTTATGCCCTTTACCCGTGGCTGATTGAGGTGCTACCCGCCGGTGGTCAAAGTATTGGAGCTTGGAGTTTGGCTATTTATCTACTTGTGACGTTTGCCCTCTACAACGGCTACTACATTTTCTTTGAAACCTACTGGCAAGGGCAAACCCCCGGCAAGCGCTATGCAGAAATTCGGGTTGTTCAGGATAATGGCCGCCCCATTGGTTTGCGGGAAGCCACGTTGCGCAGTCTGCTTCAGCCTATTGATTTTGCTTTTTTTGGTATAGGGGCATTCCTAGTGGCGTTATCTCGATCGGAAAAACGCTTAGGAGATATGGTGGCAGGTACCCTTGTGATTCAAGATGAACAAGCAGTGCGGTTGGCTCCTAAAGCTACACCCCTTCAGCAATCACAGGCGGCTTGGGTACAGGAGTTGCGATCGCTCGCCCACTGGGAACAGATGACTCCTGAACACTATCTGCTGGTACGGAACTACCTCAACAGTCGCGATCGCCTGAGTCCTGCAGGTCGCTATCAAGCGGCTCAAGAGCTACGCCAACAATTAGAACCCCTGTTGCTGCCAACATATCCTGCCAACTGGCCTACCCTCAGTGCCGAGGATTTCCTAGAAGGTCTATACATTGCCTATCGTCAACGATACCAGTCATCCCCCTAGTGTGAGGCCGTTATGCGCTGGCTGCTGACCCTTAGTTGTAGTCTGACCCTTTTGGGCGCCTTTCCCCTGTTCATGGGTCGGGCGAGTGAACCGACAGTTCAGGCTGTTGCTTCTCTCCCTCAACGCTATCAACTGCTGGGGTTATCCTTTGAAACGCCCCTACCGTTTTCGCCGCCCACCTCATTTGGTGAAAATGGCGTTGCTGTGGTCTATCCCGCCAACGCCCTACCGGGAGAGCACAAGCTAATGGTGGCCTTAATGAGCTTACCTAAAACAAGCGAGGTGCTGGGGGGTCTCTCGGATCAGGAGTTGCGCAGTTGGCTACGGTTTACTCAAATGGGTGGCTCCCTCTCAGCCGCTTCTGGGCGGATTGAGCGACAGATTTTGGGGCGGCGAGTAGGTGGTGAAGTGTTTTATGATCCAACCCCTCGACCGATGCACCAAGAGTTATATTTAATTCATCTCCAAGGAGGGCGGCGGTTGGCTCTCCTCTTTGAAGCGGAAGATCAAGTGCCCTTGCCTGTGCTGGAGCAAGTCTTTAACCACGTGGCAGCCTCGCTGCAGGAATTACCCCCGCGATCGCGAGAATGGCAACAGAGTTTTGAAGGGTGGAAACATCCTTGAGCCTAAGGGCATTCCCCCAACAGTTGAAATGACCGGAGATCTGCCCTGTAGCCCAGATTGCTGGCAGCGCCGCAACGGAAACCCTGCGGGTCAATTCTCTCCATTGGCGATCGCCCGCGGCTGGGTTGGATCATCAGCCCCATGCCCAAGCCCCCCTCTTGCCCTGGATTTAACGGAAATTTTCCGCGTGTTCCTGGTGGACAGGGTTGTCATTGGCTCAACGAACCGAATGCAGTGGCACTCCGGCAACTCCTTTGAAGAAGCCGAGATCATGGGTGGCTGAGGGATGGGGGTCTCCGCCAGTTTATTAACTTTACGAAGTTCGTAAGGGTGAAACTCCAAAGCACCCAGTAACGAATTACGCCGTTCTGCAATACCTACGCTAACCATTACTGGCTAAAGCAATCAACGACCACCACGCATCGCCGCCTTGTCCTTAAGCTGCCGCCGGAACTCGAAGAAGCCCATCTCAGCAATGGACTGCGACAGGGGCCGATTCTTCAGCATGCCGCGCACATTCAGACTCTCGACGCAAATCCTATCGAACCGGCGCGTGAGAGCGGACGTGAACCATGCAACCGCACCGGCCTCCTCGCCTTCTCAGGGTGGATTTTTCTTTGCCGACGGATCTATTCAGATGGACAAACCCTTGATTTTTG
>NZ_CALJEM010000081.1 GCF_938074695.1 uncultured Thermosynechococcus sp. | reverse complement strand
CAAAACTTTGGAGAACTTCCCTCGCCCCATGATTGATGAACTCTTGGAACTCTCACCCAACTGGGGACTGGATACCCTGTTGTTGCTGGTGGTGTTGTTGGCCCTAGAAGCGGTTCTTTCGGCAGACAATGCGATCGCCCTTGCCGCCTTAGTGCGGGGCATCGAAGATTTAGATGAGCAGCGGCGGGCCCTCAATCTGGGACTCGCCATCTCCTACATTTTTCGGATTGGGCTGATTCTCACAGCCACGTGGGTCTTGCAGTTCTGGCAGTTTGAGTTGGCGGGGGCACTCTATTTGCTGTGGTTAGCCGCAAAGTATTTTTTCCTTACCACTGAGCCAGAACATCACCACGAGCGGGTGATTCATTCGTTTTGGCAGGCGGTGCCCCTACTTGCTTTGGCCGATTTAGCCTTTTCCCTCGACAGCGTGACAACGGCGATCGCCCTATCGGATGAGCGCTGGCTGGTGTTACTGGGCGGAACCATTGGCGTGATTATGCTGCGTTTTATGGCGGAGCTATTTATTCGCTGGCTCAAAGAATTTCCACGCCTTGAGGATGCCGGCTATTTCACGGTAACCCTTGTGGGTCTGCGGCTACTGATTCGCGTGATTAACCCACAACTGGTTCCCTCCGACTGGGTCATGATTAGCCTCATTGCCCTTTGCTTTACGTGGGGCTTTTCCAAACGGGAGGTGGAGGAGCCAGACACTCCCCCAACCCTTCCCCAATCAACCCATGAGCCTACATCTCATACACCCAAGAAGTGAAGGCCGGTTCCCAAGGCACCAGTTCCTGGGTTTGGAACCAGAGATTGATTTCCCGCTCGGCATTTTCGGGACTGTCAGAGCCGTGAATCACATTCCGCCCCACATCTACGGCAAAATCTCCCCGTAGGGTGCCCGGTTCGGCATTGAGGGGGTTAGTCGCGCCAATGAGTTTGCGGGCATTGGCAATCACCCCGCGACCTTCCCAGACCATGGCCACCACCGGTCCTGAAGTAATAAAGTTCACCAGCCCCGCAAAGAAGGGCTTGTCTTTGTGTTCACTGTAGTGCTGCTCTGCCAGTTCGCGGCTGACGCGCATGAGTTTGAGGCCAACCAGGGTGTAGCCTTTCTGTTCAAATCGTTGGATAATCGTCCCCACTAGCCCACGCTGCACACCGTCGGGCTTGATTGCAAGAAATGTTCGTTCCACGCAGTCTGTCCTCTGCTCGATCTACAGGATTGATTTTACGGTTTTCGGGGGTTGGATGCCGCTACCACTGTACCAAGTTGATGCCTTTACCCAAGAACCTTTTCGCGGCAATCCGGCCGCGGTGTGTCTTCTAGAAAGTTTTCTTGACGATGCAATCTTGGGGGCGATCGCCCGCGAAATGAATCTTTCAGAAACCGCCTTTGTAGTGCCCACCGCCGGTGGCTTTCAGTTGCGCTGGTTTACCCCTATGGCGGAAGTGGATCTCTGTGGTCATGCCACCCTCGCCACGGCTCATGTCCTCTGGCAGCATCAGGGGGTGGTGGGAGAGTTAGCATTTCACACCCGCAGTGGCTGCCTGCGCGCCCAGCGCTTTGGAGAGTGGATTGCCCTTGATTTTCCGCAGCAGCCGGTAACCCCCCTTGAGGAGCCGCAGGTGCAAGCTTTAATTAGTGCTGCCCTAGGCACCACGCCCCTGTATATGGGGAAAGCGGGGAGGGATCTGCTGGTAGAGCTGGCCAGTGCTGAGGCGGTAGCAGAGTTGAAACCCGATTTTGACCCGCTTGCCCGCCTGCCCTGTCGCGGCTTGATTGTGACTGCCCGTGGGAAGGAAGGCGACAGATACGATATTGTCTCCCGTTTTTTTGCTCCCCAATTGGGCATCCCAGAGGATGCCGTCACGGGTTCTGCCCACTGTAGTCTCTATCCCTACTGGCAGCCGAAGCTGGGTCGGCAGGAACTCTTGGCCTATCAAGCCTCCGCGCGGGGCGGTGTAATTAAACTCCAACCCCAGGGGGGCGATCGCCTGCTGCTATTGGGTCAGGCTGTCACCATCTTTGCTGGAGAACTCTTGCTTTAGAACTCAATCCCCGGCTGTGCTTTAATCCCCTGCTCGCGAAAAGGATGCTTGATAAGGGTCATTTCGGTCACGAGGTCGGCGGCATCAATCAGGGCTGGGGGCGCACCACGCCCCGTGAGAATCACATGGGTCATTTCTGGTTTGCGGCTAAGCCCCTCCAGCACCTGGGTCACCCTTAAGTAGTCCAGCTTGAGGGCGACGTTAATTTCATCCAGCAACACCAAGCGGTATGCTGGGTTGCCAAGGTAGCTTAGCGCCAGTTCCCAGGCAGCCTGAGCACAGGCCATATCCCGTTGCCGGTCTTGGGTTTCCCAGGTAAACCCCTCCCCCATGGCATGGAAAGCCAGTTGCTCTGACCACTGGCTAAGCACAGCTTTTTCCGCCGGCTCCCACGCCCCTTTAATGAACTGAATAATAGCCACCCGATAACCATGCCCCAAGGAACGCAGAACCATTCCCAGGGCAGCGGTGGTTTTGCCCTTGCCGTTGCCTGTGTGGACAATGATCAACCCCTTTTCACGGGTGCGCTCCGCTAGGCGTTGTGCCTGTAGGGCTTTGCGCCGCTGCATCTTTTGACGGTACTGTTCGTCACTCAGCATGGGCTAACTGGCAAGGTACTCGTGAATATCGCCTCGGCGTTTGCGCAGTTTACTGAGGGCTTCCCGCTCAATTTGCCGCACCCGCTCGCGACTGATATTAAGCAGTTCTCCCACTTTGGCCAGGGTGAGGGGCTGACCATTCTCGAGGCCAAAGCGCAGGGAAAGGACATGACGTTGTTGGGGAGTAAGGTCTGCCATTAGCCGCTCAAGGTCACTGCGCAAGGAGGACTGAGCTGCAAACTCCTCTGGGGAAATGGAGGAATCCTCTAGGAGTTCTCCCAACTCTGTATCCTGATTATCGCCAACACGGACATCCAAGGAGAGGGGCTGACGCGCCCGTTCGAGGTAGTCGCGGACTTGCGCAGGGGTTAGCTCCAGTTCAGCCGCCAGTTCATTAATGGTGGGCGCACGCCCCAGCCGCTGGGACAGTTGTCGCTGTACCTTTTTGATCTTGTTCAGCTTCTCGGTAATGTGGATGGGTAGGCGAATGGTGCGTCCTTTCTCGGCGATCGCCCGCGTGATGGCTTGACGAATCCACCAGTAGGCATAGGTGGAAAAACGATAGCCCTTGGTGGGGTCGAATTTTTCTACCCCTCGCTGCATACCAATTGTCCCTTCTTGGATAAGGTCAAGCAGATCCACATTGCGCTTGATGTACTTTTTGGCCACTGACACCACAAGGCGCAGGTTGGCCTCCACCATTTTCCGTTTGGCGCGCTCGCCATTTTCAATAATCGTCTCCAACTCCTCCTCACTAATGTTGGCGGCAGCGGCCCATTCGGCACGGCTGGGTTCACGGTTAAGTTCTGCCGCAAGCTTTTCGCGAATCTCGTTCATGGCGGTAAGCTGCTGCACCTGTTTGCCGTAGATCACTTCCTGTTCATGGGTGAGCAATGGCACCCGGCCAATCTCCCGTAGGTAAGTGCGCACTAAATCTTTTGAGGTATCCATAGTCCCTATCGCTCGTTCTCAAGGTTGACAGCAGTGATTCGTCCAAGGCCTAGGAATATCGTTTTCGCTATAGGATGGGCGATCGCCCCTGCTAAAGATCGCGGCCAAGCCAACGGTGCTTTAACAGCGTTTTCGTGGACTTGTTACATATATTAAGAATCTTAACATTTCTAAATCTGTTCGTTGGAATACTCACACTGACCTTTGGCGGTTCTTAATCTTTTTTTTATATTTGCCCCATTGGTAAGGCTCTATGGATTTTGAGAATACAGATGAAATAAGTCAATTGCTGCTTCACGCCCTTCAGCCCTGCTGAAGAGTTATCCATGGTTGTTGACCGGAGTATGCAGTCGCGTCTTAGGAATTAGATGTCCCCTCTTGGAGGAGAGATTTAATTTGCGCTAATAACTGGCCAAGTTTCCCCTCCTCAAATAGGGCATTGATTAGAGCAAGTCCACTGCTGGAGAGGAGGAGTTTATTGAGATTAGGGGTGGCACCCCCATCGGCAAAGGTGTAAATCTTGGCATCGCCAATTACCCCCGGTTGAGGGGCAAGGGCTTGGAGAACTTGCGGCAGTTGCGGTGCCAGTTCTGGCCAAAGCGCCGTAATCACTTGGGCAATTAAGTTGGCATTGCTAATCACATTCTTGGCTGCCAAGATTGCCTTGATTCCTTCGGCTTCAGCAAGAGCTTTATCGCGGTTCGCTGCAGCGAGGATACGAATTGCCTCCGCTTCCAGTTCCGCTGCCTGTTGGGCAATCTCCGCCTGGCGCCGCCGCCGGAAGGCCTCAATTTCAACAACATTTTGCTCAAGAACCCGTTTTTCCGCTGCTTCCCGCTCCGCTGCAATAATCGCCAGGTGTTTCTGGCGATCGGCTTTTTCCACCTCGATGGCGGTGGTGACCGCAGACTCTGCTCGTGCCCGCTCTGCTTCGGCAATCAGACTTTCTTTCTTCTTGGCGGCAACGGCGATCGCCACATCCTCTTGGGCAAGGCGTGCTTGACGCTCAGACTCCGCAATGGCCACCTGCGCTTGCAAACGGTTGGCCTGCACCTGCTGCTGGCGACTGATCTCGGCGATTTCTGCCTCCTGCTGTTGCTGGGCTTGCGTCACCTTCAGGCGTTTATTTTTTTCCTCCAGCTCAATACGGGCCTCAATTTCCTTTTGCTGAATGGCAAGTTTTTTGCGGATTTCTTCTTCCTCTACTGCTTGGGCTTGGAGCAATTTTGCCCGCTGAATTGCGGCTGCCTCTGCGGCCTTAGCCTCCTCAATTTCCCGCTCCCGCTGTGCTTTTAGGGCTTCCACCTTCAGACGTTGGCTCAACAGGGCGGCTTCTTTTTCCTCTTCAATTTGCAGGGAGCGTTTTTGGGCATCCAGTTCCTTCTGCTCGATGGCCACCCGTGTTGAGAGTTCCACCTCTCGTTTTTGTTGGATCGAGCGTTGAATTGTTTCCGTGCGCAGGCGCACCCCCTGAGCATCAAAGAAGTTGTTTTCGTCGTAGGTGTCGCTCTCTTGAACCTCTGAGATGGCAATGTTGTTGAGGGTGAGGCCGACTTTTTGCAGATCCTGCTGCATCAAGTTGAGCACCTCTTGGGCAAACCCCAGCTTATCCGAGTCAATTTCGGCAAGGGACTTGTGTTTTGCGGCGGCGCGGATGGCGTCATCTGCCCGCTTTTCAAGGGCGTTCTTGATGTCTTCGGGGGTAATGCGGTTATTTTGCGAGAGGCGAGCAGCGGCGGTGAGGACATCCTCTTCGGTGGCGTTGATGCAGACATAGAACGTAACCCGCATATCGGCGCGCAGGTAATCTTGGGTGCGCACCGCCAATTTACCCGTTCGTTCCACGTCAATGGAGATCTCCCGCAGGGGTACGCGGGTTAATTCATGAAATCCTGGTAGGACAATGCAGCCACCATTGAGGATCACTGTTTTTTTCTTAACAAAAATACCCCCCGTGCGTACAAAGGCTTCGTTGTTGGGGGTAATCACATAGACGCGTGTGTAGGCCCAAATGCTCAGGAGCAGCAAAATCACAATGCCAGCAATTACCCCCGGAAAGAAGAGCAGCCCGCCTAAATTACCCATGACAAGGGGGGGAGACTCCGCTAGTACCGCAGCTTTGGTGTCGGTTCGAGGTGACGCCGGCAGTTCCGCGGTGGGTAATGCCTGCAAAAAGGTGAGCCAGTAAAGCATCCGATTGCCCCTCAGTGGTAATCCTAGTGTGGCAGCTTGGGGGCGATCGCCGGCTATTTTTAAGGGTTCTTTAATTGGCCGGAGCCACTTCGGTTGTCGAGGCCACTGCGGCATCCTTACGCTTTTTCTTTTCTGTCACCGTTACAGGCCGCATTTCAATATGATTGAGCAGTGTGGTAACAAAGGCAAAAAGTAAAAAGGGCAACGTTAAGACCAAAATTAGCCCCCCGACTAAAAACGCTTGCACAGGATTGTTGTAGAGGGTAAGGGACGCGGCCAAACCAATAAAGATAACAATTAGCCAGACAATCACTTGGCCATAAATATCCCCGAAGGTGAGGGTGCAGACGAAACGGTATTTTTGTAAGCCGTTTTGTAGTTCATTGGCCATAGGGGCTATCCTCGCGGCGTATGCTGAATGGTTCCAGTGCAAAAACAAGCTTTTTAAGGATTAGGGGAAACTTAAGCTTGCGGTACAGTGTTTGCAGATACAGGGAAATGAAAGTACCTGAATTTTAGAAAACCTGCCCCTAAGATTAAAGTCTTTGCAACAAATGTACAAACTTTGGTCAAAAAAAGCAGGCACGGGCATTGTAATATGACAGATTGTATCAAAACTCCACCGATCGCCCCTGAAGCACTCTATGGGTACGTTTTACCGTTTGACCACCACGGCGGGTTTACAGGCTGCCCTTGGCACCTTATCTCCTGCATCCACCCTCGGTTTTGTGCCGACGATGGGGGCACTCCACGGGGGTCATGCTGCCTTGATCCGGCGGGCACGGCAAGAGTGTGATGTTGTGGTAGTCAGTATTTTTGTCAACCCCCTCCAGTTTGGCCCCCAAGAGGATTTGGAGCGCTACCCCCGCGCCCTTGAGGCCGATACGGCGCTCTGCCGGCAATTGGGGGTGGATCTGCTCTTTGTGCCCGGTGTGGCAGAGCTTTATCCAGCAGGGATGGAGACCCTCACAGTGGTGGAGCCGCCCAAGGAACTCACGGAGCGCCTCTGTGGGCGATCGCGCCCCGGCCATTTTCGCGGGGTAGCCACCATTGTGCTCAAGCTGTTACATCTGGTGCGGCCGCATCGCGCCTATTTCGGTCAAAAGGATGCTCAGCAGTTAGCAATTATTCGCCGCTGTGTGGCCGACTTGAATTTGGACGTGGAAATTATTGCCTGTCCCATTGTCCGCGATGCCGATGGGCTTGCCTTGAGTTCCCGCAATCAATATCTCAGTGAGGGCGATCGCCCCACGGCCTTAGCCCTAAGCCAGAGCCTGGAGATTGCTACTGCCGCCTTTCGGCGGGGCTGTTTTGCTGCAAAGGAGCTCCTTGGGCAGGTTCACAACCATCTGCGCCAGTTTCCCCGGTTGCGCCTCGACTATGTAGAATTGGTGCATCCCCAAACCCTTGTACCTTTGGAACGCATTGAGACCGTTGGGCTGCTGGCGATCGCCGGCTGGGTGGGTCAAACGCGCCTGATTGACAATTGCCTATTGGATCGCCGCTTGCCGATTCTGGCCGTAGATGGCCCTGCGGGGGCAGGGAAATCCACCGTGACGCGACTGGCTGCCCAAGCCCTTGGGTTACAGTACCTTGACACCGGTGCGATGTATCGAGCAGTAACTTGGTGGTGCTTGGAAAACAACATTGATCTCAAGGATGAGCCAACAGTGGTAGAGGCGATCGCCCAGTGCCAATTGCGTCTAGAAAGCGGGGATCCCACTCAACCCCCGCGAGTGTGGATCAACGATCGCGAGGTTAGCCAAGCCATTCGTTCTCTGGCGGTGACCCAGCGGGTATCCCAAGTGGCAGCCCTACGAGGAGTACGGCGGCTGATGGTGCAACAACAGCGGGCGATCGGCGCCAATGGCGGGATTGCTGCTGAAGGACGTGATATTGGTACCCATGTCTTTCCGGAAGCGGGTTTGAAAATTTTCCTCACTGCCTCGCCCCAAGAGCGTGCCCAGCGCCGCTGGCAAGAATTACAACAGCAGGGGCAATGCGACCTCTCCTATGAGGAATTGCTGGCTCAGATGACCGCTCGCGATACGGCGGATCAGCAACGCACCTACGCCCCCTTTCGCAAAGCTGCCGATGCCATAGAAATCTGTACTGATCATCTGGAGATCGAGGAGGTGGTAAGTAAAATCGTCCATTTGTACCGCAGCCGCTGCCCTCACTCTTGATGGGAAGAGAGAATTTCCCGTACAGTAGCAGAGGATAGTTCACGCTGGACACATTCCTATGGATCGCAACCCCCTCGAACTGGCACAGCAACTCTATTACACCGGCATTGGAGCTGCTGCGGCTGCCCTTGAATCCCTCCAAGATGAGGCCAAACGCCAAGAATATCTCACCCAACTGCGCACGGATGCTCGTCAACTGGCCACTGTGTGGGCTGAGAAAGGTCGCCTCACCGAAGCACAGGCGCGGGAACTCATTCAGACCTTGATTACCCAGCAGCGGCAACCCGCTTCACCCCCTGCACCCGCCAATTCTGAGAGTGCTGTGTTGGCCGCCGATCTTCAAACGCTTCTCGACACCCTGCGTGCGATTCGCCAAGACCTACAGCAGGATTCTCAAGCACCCAACTCCTAGGGCAAGAGTACAGGCAGAGGGTATCCATGGGCTGCTGCCGACTCACCCCCCTTTGGCCACCAGTTGTCGAGGCCGCTGCGCGGGCGCAAGCTAACAGGGCGGGGAGGAGGTCAAGAGAAAACCGCCGCCTGTCAAAAGCCCAAACCTTCCTTACGAGGGGAGTGCTGGGAGTCTTTCGCAGCCGAATGTAGCCGAATCAAGGGAAAGAAACGCAACGGGGAGACATCGTTTATGCTAGAGATCAGTTCCTAGCTCCATTGCCCTGCTGCCTCAATGGCCTTCCATCTCCCCCAAGTGAGCTGCCAAGTGCGTCCAGAGGTGGCTGCCCTCCAGGCCGAACTGGTGCAGTGGCGCCGCTATTTGCATCAACGTCCTGAATTGGGTTTTCAGGAGTACGGGACGGCCGCCTTTGTCAGTGAAAAACTGCGACAGTGGGGCATTCAGCATCGCACGGGCATTGCGCAAACAGGGATTGTAGCCGTCATTCCGGGAGTGCGGCCGGGGCCGGTGCTGGCGATTCGCGCAGATATGGATGCGCTGCCCCTACAGGAGGAAAACGATAAGCCCTATCGCTCTCTCTATGAGGGAAAGATGCACGCCTGCGGGCACGATGGTCATACGGCGATCGCCCTTGGGACGGCAAAGTATCTGGCCGAGCACCGCGATTTTGCCGGGACAGTCAAAATCATCTTTCAACCTGCAGAGGAAGGTCCCGGTGGAGCGCAGCCAATGATTGAGGCAGGCGCGCTTGATGCGCCAAAAGTGGATGCCATTATCGGTCTGCACCTGTGGAATTTTCTGCCCGTTGGCACCGTAGGCGTGCGGGCTGGCCCTTTAATGGCGGCAGCGGAGTTTTTTGAGTGTCAAGTCCAAGGCAAGGGGGGGCATGCAGCTTTGCCCCAGTTTACGGTGGATACCGTTCTGGTGGTTGCCCAGATTATTACGGCGCTGCACACAATTGTCTCCCGCAACATTGATCCCCTAGAGAGCGCAGTGATTTCTGTTGGGGCAGTCCAGGCGGGAACAGCAAAGAACGTAATTGCCGAGAGAGCCACATTTTGCGGCACAGTCCGCTACTTTAAGCCAGAGCTAGGCGACTGGTTACCCGAGCGGATTGAACAAGTCATTGCCGGCATTTGCCAGAGCCATGGCGCCACCTACCAGTTTGACTATCAACGGATGTACCCGCCCACCATCAACGATGCCAAGATGGCGGAGTTGGTGCGATCGGTGGCCGAATCGGTTGTGGAGGTACCCGCAGGGGTTACCCCTCATTGTCAAACCATGGCAGCAGAAGATATGTCTTTCTTTCTCAAGGCGGTTCCGGGCTGCTACTTCTTTTTGGGGTCAGCCAATGGCACCCTAGGGTTAGATTTCCCCCACCACCACCCCCGCTTTGACTTTGACGAAACAGTCTTAAGTATTGGGGTTGAGTTGTTTGTCCGCTGTGTCGAGAAATACTGTGGTCTAGTGGAGACCTAATTCCCCATGTCCCTCACGCTCCTTATTGCCGACGATGATCCCGGCATTCGCGTGTCGGTCAGCCGCTTTTTAGAAGCGGAAGGCTACTGTTGCCTGACAGCAGCAGACGGCGCCCAAGCCCTTGAGATGATCCATCGCTATCAGCCCCACCTGTTGATCACCGACATTGCCATGCCAAATATGAACGGCTATGAATTGGTGCGGCAGGTGCGTCAGCATCCCTCGCTCCGCCTCCTACCCGTGATTTACCTCACAGCCCGCACCGAAGTGGAGGAGCGGATTCGCGCCTATCGCAGCGGGGGAGATGTCTATCTCTCTAAACCTTTTGACTTGAATGAATTGGCGGCCGTGGTGCGCAATCTTTTGGATCGGGCGCAACTGGTGCAAATGGAGTGGCAACAGCGACAGCGGCCCTTCTTGCCGCCGAAAACCCAACGCATTACCGTTGATCTGACCCAACGGGAAAAAGAAGTGTTGGCTTTACTGGTGGTAGGACTCTCGAATGCTCAAATTGGCGATCGCCTGCACCTGAGTGCCCGCACCATTGAAAAGCATGTCAGCAGTCTTTTTCAGAAAACTGCGGTTCATAACCGTGCTGAACTGGTGCGGCTGGCAATTGAACAGGGGTTGGTGACGCAACAAACCAGTTCCCAAACATAAGGGTTGCTATTACGGTTAAGAAAACCACTGAGGAATCGAGACCCCATGCAACGAATTCCCCCTGCCCCCGGTCAAGAATCGGTTTGGGACTACCCCCGTCCGCCTCGCCTAGAACCTACGGCAAAACACCTGCGCGTGGTCTTTAATGGTGTGGTCATTGCTGAGACCCGGCGGGGACAGCGTGTGCTAGAAACCAGTCACCCACCGGTGTATTACTTTCCGCCAGAGGATGTGCAATCCCAGTATCTTGTGCCCTCGCCGCGGCGAACTTTCTGCGAATGGAAAGGACAGGGTGCCTACTACCATGTCAGGGTGGGCGATCGCCAAGCCAATCATGCCGCTTGGTACTATCCTGAACCGACCCCTGCCTTTGCGACCCTTCGCAACTACATTGCCTTCTATGCTGGTTTAATGGATGAATGCACGGTGGATGGCGTAGTGGCGCTGCCGCAACCGGGGGGCTTCTACGGCGGCTGGATTACGCCGGACATTGTGGGACCTTTTAAGGGGGCACCAGAAACTTGGGGCTGGTAAGTGTTTCTCAAATCACTCTATCTGCGCCACTTTCGCAACTATAGGGAGCAGGCGGTGACGTTTGCTGCCCCGAAAGCCATTCTCGTCGGCGACAATGCCCAAGGCAAGTCCAATTTACTAGAGGCGGTGGAGTGGCTAGCCACGTTACAGTCCCATCGTACCCATCGCGATCGCGACCTGATTCAGCAAGGACAAGAGAGTGCCCAAATTGAAGCTACCCTTGAGCGCCAAGGGGTTTGCCTTGAGCTGGCAGCAAGTTTACGACCTACCGCCGGCCGGGTTTTGCGGATCAATGGCTGCCCCGTCAGGCGTACCGCTGAATTTCTCGGTCAACTCAACGCCGTAGAGTTTTCCTGCTTGGATTTAGAACTGGTGCGGGGCACGCCGGCCCTGCGCCGCAACTGGTTGGATCGCATGTTGCTTCAGTTGGAACCCCTCTATAGCCAACTCCTGCAAACCTACCAAAAAGCGCTGCGCCAGCGGAATGCCCTCCTGAAACAGGCAACCGGCCAAGGCTGGGATGAAGCCCTCTGGCAGGCATGGAATCAGCAATTGGTGGTCAACGGTACCCGCATTATTCGGCGGCGCCAGCGCCTCATTGAACGCTTGACCCCCTTGGCAGCATATTGGCATCGGGTTTTGAGTGGCGATCGCGAGACTCTGACGTTGACCTATGAAAGCCATGTGCCCCTAGGGGATGGAAGTTCTGAATGTATCAGAGCGGCCTTTAGTGAGGCCTTAGCGGCTCGCCGATCGATTGAACTGCTGCAAAAAACCAGTCTTGTGGGGCCGCACCGTGACGATGTTATTTTCTGCCTAAATGATCAAAGTGCCCGTCAATTTGCCTCCCAAGGTCAGCAGCGCACCCTTGTCTTAGCCCTGAAACTCGCCGAACTCGAACTGCTAGAAAGTGTCGTTGGCGATACGCCCTTACTGCTATTGGACGATGTGCTGGCAGAACTCGATTTGCAGCGACAGAGGATTCTACTGGAGGTGATGGGCGATCGCTACCAAACCCTAATTACCACCACCCACCTTGCCCCCTTTGCAGCCCCTTGGCGACAGCAGGCTCAAATTCTTAGGGTGACGGCGGGGAGGATCGCAAGCGTTCCTGACACCGCTGCTCAAACCAGCGACTAATTTGGGGAACCGTTAACTCGGCAATGGGTACCCCCTCATTTTCGGCAATCTGGCGCAGTTGCTTGAGGGCACTGATGAGAATTTGGCCATACCAAGCCATAAACCCCCCTTGGCGCGCTTCCTCTGCCTGCAATTGGGGATCTGCTGCCACCAGTTCATAGATTTGGGTTTCGCTTAAAGCTTCAAGGGGAGTCGCTGTAGTCTGGGCTTGCAGATAGCGCTGGGCATACACCGCCACTCGAATCGCAAAGCGATCTGCCGCCGGCAAGAAGAGTTGATCAATCTCTTGACACTCCCTGACTGTAAGTAGATCCCTAGGGTTCATCGGCAGCCTAGATCAATCCAGCCGGCGTGGGGGTTGGCGTAGCTTCTTGGATATTGATAATGCTGGGGGTAAAGAGAAACACACCATCCCCAAGGCGGGACTGATGGCCATTGATGGCGTAGGTACTGCCGGCAGCAAAATCAGAAATGCGCTGTGCCTCGGTCACATCGAGGTGTTCTAAATTTAGAATCACCGCTTTGTCCGCCCGCAGTGCTTGAACGATCAGAGTTGTATCACTGAGGGACTGCGGCTTGATTACCACGACTTCATAGCCACTACTCAAAGAATGACCAAAGGCAGTCAGTTCAGCCATGACAACCCCCCTCGGGAACATCACAACAGTACTTATTAATCATTTACTTAATTCATTTACTTAATCCTTAATCATGACATTAAACTTTATTCTGTTATACCGACTACACCGAAATTTATGCAAATTGATGCAAATTGCAGCCTTTTTCCGCCACAGGGATGGCCGTTACCCCCTACTGGGCATAGGCAAGGAACCCGTTGCGCCCTAGAATAGGCGCACTTAGGTTTAGGAACATCTCAATGATCAAAAGTAGCCACGCGAAGCGGTATGGCTCCCTGGGGGCGATCGCGCTGTTGACCATGTATCTAGTGGTAGCAAGTCCTAACCCTGCATTCGCAATGCACATTAGTGAAGGGTTTTTACCCTTAGGGTGGGCTTTGGGGTGGTGGCTGGTCTTCCTTCCTTTTCTAGGAGGTGGTCTGTGGGCCTTACAACGGCAACTAAAAAGGCATCCTGAGTCGCGCGTTCTCTTGGCACTGGCGGGAGCCTTTGCCTTTGTCCTCTCCTCTTTGAAAATTCCTTCCGTGACCGGCAGTTGTTCCCATCCCATGGGAATTGCCTTAGGCGCTACGCTGTTTGGCCCACTGGTCATGACGGTGCTGGGCACATTTGTTTTGCTCTTTCAGGCTCTGCTAATTGCCCATGGCGGCCTCACGACATTGGGAGCAAATGGTTTTGCCATGGCAGTTGTTGCACCCTGGGTGGCGTGGGGAACATATCAAGGGCTGAAAAAGCTAACGCAGCGGCAGGGGATTGCTCTTTTTGCCGCAGCAGTGCTCAGCAATCTAGTTGCCTACAGTCTTACGGCATTCCAACTGGCCTTGGCCTTTCCCCATAGCGACGGCGGAGTGGTTCTTTCTTTTGCCAAGTTTGCTGCTCTTTTTGCCATTACTCAAATCCCCTTGGCCATTAGTGAGGGACTCCTCACAGTACTGATGGGGAATTGGCTGCTGACCTACTGCCTAGAGGAACTTGAAGTGCTCCAGTGGAGGGGAGGACACACAAGCCATGAGTAAAGGACAAAAAACAAATTGGCTACTCCTAGGGGGGGTTGCTCTCTTGGTGGCCTGGCCGCTGCTTTTTGTAAAAGGTGACTTTGAAGGAGCTGATGCCCAAGCTGGTGAACTCGTCAAAGAACTCTCCCCTGACTATACGCCGTGGGCAGAGCCTGTTTTTGAACCGGCCAGCAGTGAAATTGAATCCCTCCTGTTTGCCCTCCAAGCCGCCCTGGGGGCAGGGACGATTGGCTTTATTTTCGGGGGGTACCACGAACGGCGACGCCAACAGCGCCAAACCTCCACTTCCACCACCAGCAAGGAGCCACTGCCATAACCGAGGGAGGCATCATCAGCTCTTGGCATGCATCACCATCTTGATCTGTATGCCTACACCAATCGCCTGCGATCGCTGGATCCGAGACAGAAGGTGCTCTTCAGTCTTGGCACCCTTGGGTTTGCATTTTTTGCCCACCCTCTGGTTCAAGGGCTACTGTGGCTTTGGTTAGTCCTCTGGATTCTGGGCTATGCCCGTATCCCTTGGCGGGTTTATGGGTTGCTGGTGGGGACGGTAATGGCCTTCTGGCTCCTTAGTCTGCCGGCGTTGGTTGTGCAAATTGTGCCCAACAGGGGTCTCGAGCTCTCGGCGTCAGCCCCTTTAGCGCAACTCTCCTTTGGCGGTTGGTCGTTGGCGGTGAGCTTAGAAAGTCTGAAGCAAGCTTTTATAACAGGGCTGAGAACTACCGTTTGCAGCACGGCTTTGCTGTTTCTTGTGCTCACCACTCCCTTTCCCTCCCTCTTGGCTCTAGCAGCCCGGTGGGGGATGCCGAACTTTGTTTTGGATGTTTTGATGTTGATGTACCGCTATTTGTTTACTCTGCTGGAAACTGCCCTAACCCTGCAATTGGCGCAGCGGGCGCGGGGAGGCTATCAGCGGCGATCGCGCTGGCTTTTTAGTGTGAGCCTGTTGGCCGCCCAACTTTTCCGCCGGTCTTTGCGTCGCTATCACCAAACCAACCTTGCGCTACTGAGTCGTGGCTTTCAGGGGCAGTTTCGCGTATTCCGCCTCCAGTCCTATGCCTATTCCCAGCGGTATAGCCTTGAAATGGTCGTGGGTGGCAGTGCCCTGCTCCTGTTGAATAGGATTGTGGCTTAGGATGTCTCCCCCTCTACTTGAATTTCGTCAGGTTGGCTTTCGCTATCCCAATACAACTACTCCGGTGCTGCAGGACTGCTCCTTTACCCTAGAGGCGGGACAGAAAATTGCCCTTTTGGGTCTCAACGGCTCAGGCAAATCCACGCTGTTTTATCTGGCGGCTGCCCTCTATCGGCGCGATCGCGGTGAAATTTACTGGCAAGGGCAACGGCTCATCTATCAACCTGACAAACTGCGGCAGTGGCGTCAACGGATTGGCTTGGCCTTCCAAGACCCCGAACAACAACTGGTGGCAGCAACAGTGGCGGAGGACATCTCCTATGGGCTGTGCAATTTAGACTTGCCCCCAGCAGAAATTGAAGCCCGCCTATACCAAACATTGCAAGACTTTGATTTATTGCATCTCGCCGATCGCCCCCTGCATCACCTCAGCTTGGGGCAAAAACGGCGGGTGGCCTTGGCTGGAGTCATGGCTTTAGCACCGACGCTATTACTGCTCGATGAACCCACCACCTATCTTGACTACCAGCAGCGGCAGCAACTGGTGCAAACCCTAGAGAACATTCACCGGCGGGGAACCACAATTGTCATTGCCACCCATGACCTTGATTTTGCCTATGGCTGGGCAGACTGGATCATGGTGCTCGTCAATGGTCAAGTTACCGTGAGCGATCGCGCTTCCCACGTCTTTGAACAATGGCCTACCCTTGCTCCTGAACTGGGCACCCCCACCCTCTTGCGCCTGTGGCAACAACTTCCCCCCAGTTGGCGACGGAACCAGACCTTGCCCCGAACGGCCACAGCCCTTGCCCAAATCTGGCAAAAAGGCCTCCAAGTTCCACCGACCCTCGATTAAGAGCGCATTAACAGGTAGAAAAATGCTCAAAAGTGGGTATTCTAAGGGGTGGGTAGTTTAGAGAAGTGCCCAAGACAACAATCCTATTGTTTAACTAACCCATCGCGGCATCGGGGAAAACTTTATATGGCCACAATTATGATTGTTGATGACAGCCCTACCCTGCGGGCAATGATTATTGAGCTGATGAAAGAGCAAGGCTATGACGTTGTGGAGGCGGAGGATGGGATTGAAGCCCAAGAAAAGATCAAAGCTCAATGCCCAGACTTGGTAATTCTGGACGTGGTGATGCCGCGCATGAATGGCTACGAACTGTGCCGCTGGATTAAAGGTGAAGCCGCTTCCCAAAACGTGCCCGTGATCATGTGTACGACCAAAGGGGAAGAATTTGATATTCACTGGGGCAAAAAACAGGGGGTAGATGCTTATATTACCAAGCCTTTTGATCCCGCCGAACTGGTGGCCACCGTCAAGCAACTGCTGGGATAGCCTTAAATCCAAGAACGTAACCACATCCGTGTAAAAAAGGCTTGGGGGGTCAGCGGCAGCCCCAAATAGAGGGGAAGCCAGTAGGCAAAGCCGCCCATGACTCCTGTAAGAACAGCAAGGCGTGCCCAACGTGCCCAAACTCCCCAAGCGTGGCTGGCTTCCCACACCAAAGCCAAAGCCATAAAGCCATAGAGAGCAGCGGGGAGGTAGTGGTAGATAAAAACACAGCGACTCACCAGTGCCCAGGGCAAGAGATTGGCAGCATAGTTCAAGAGCACAAAGCGGCCGGCAAGGGAGTTCAGGCGAAGGGGAAAAAGTGCCAATGTGGCCAAGGTACTCAACCACAGCAATGGTGGGTTAAAAAGGGCATAGACGGCGTAAACCCAGCGGGTAGCTTCCATGGGTAGGGGCGGGCCAATGACCGGCACCGCTTCACTGAGGGTTTGCACCTTTTGAAAAAAGTAACTCATCGGCCGCAGCAGAAGCGGCCAAGACCACCAAGGGGAACAGTAGGGATGGGCTGTACTGGCAACGCTGCGATGAAAGTCAAACATTTGCCGATGCAGCTCCAGGAGGCTCTGGTGGGGATGAAATTGCAGATGAGGCCACCAGAGGAGCGTATAGACAACAAACGTGACAAGCGGGAGGAGCAGACACATCTGCCACCACTCATATGTCGTTTGATATGTCGTTTTCCCCTCAGCAAGCAGGGGTAACTGCCGCTGGAGGAGCCAGAACAAACCAACTCCCAACAGAAAGCCCAAGCCACTCCACTTCACGGCTACGCAGGCGCCAAAGGCCATACCAGCAGCAATCAGCCAGAGCGATCGCCCCCTACCTCTGTAGCGCAACCCCCATAGCCAGAGAATTTGGCTCACTACGCCAAAGAGCACCAGCGGCACATTGATGAGGGCATAGCGAGACTCCACCAAAAAGAGGCCATCGAGAGCAACGAAGCATCCCGCCAAGAGGGCAACGCGCGATCGCCCCGTCAGGAGATAGGCCAAAACAGCCACTGCCACAGGAATCAGCGACCCCAATAGGGCGTCCATCCAGCGATAGCCCCAAGGGTGAAAGCCACCCCCCAGCCAAATGCCTAGGGCAATCAGGTATTTTCCCAAAGGGGGATGGGCATCAAAGAAGGGAACTCCCGCAAGATAGTTGCGGCCAAAGCGGGCAAAATAGACTTCATCGAAAACTAGGGTTGGAAAGCGGCTCAGCCCCCAGAAGCGGGTTCCAAGGGCAAAGAGCCACAGCAGCAGTAGCCCCAAGGGCATTAGGCGGCTCCCTGTAGCTCCGCGGTGCGCACAGCAATGCGCTGGCTGCGATCGCCCCGTTGAACCGTCAAGTTGAGCACTTGCCCCACAGCGGCACTATCCACAATGTTCTGTAATTGATCCGCACTGGTAATCGGTTCCCCATCCACTGCTGTAATCACATCTCCCCAGCGCAGACCCGCTTTTGCTGCGGGTGTATTCGGCAGAACTTGCAGGACGAGGACGCCATTGACTTCCGGCAAAATTACCGGGGAGTTGGGGTTAGCATTGTTTTCCTTGGCCATTGCCGGCGTGAAGGTGGTCATTTGAATGCCAATGTAGGCGTGTTGAATTTTTTCACCGCGAATTAGGCGGGCTTGCAGGGCTTTGGCCTTATTGATGGGAATGGCAAAGCCAATCCCCATTGCATCGGCACGAATGGCGGTGTTAATGCCAATAACTTCCCCCTCTTCATTGAGCAAAGGCCCCCCAGAATTGCCGGGGTTGATGGCCGCATCCGTTTGAATAAAATCAAGGCGCTTATCGGGGATGCCCACTTGAGCGCTGGAGCGGTGGAGCGTGCTCACAATCCCCAATGTCACGGTGTTGTCGAGGCCAAGGGGATTACCGACGGCGATCGCCCAATCTCCCACTTTTACCTGACTGGAGTCCCCTAGGGGCGCCGTTGGCAAGGGTTCTGTTACCCCCTTCAGTTTGACAATCGCCAAATCCGAAACTTCATCCACGCCGCGCACTTCTCCCTCAAAGACTCGGCCATCCTTGAGGCGCACCGTTACCGTATCCGCCTGGCTGACCACATGGGCATTGGTCATGACAATGCCACTGGGATCAATGATGAACCCCGACCCTTGACCCCGCAGCCGATCCTCTTGGGGGGGCAAGGCTAAGCCGGGGAAAAACTGGCGGAAGAACGGATCGCTGAGCAGGGGATCTGGCGTGCGCACTATTGTGCGTTCGGTATCAATACGAACAACCGCATCGCCAACCCGCTCCACTGCCGCTGCCACAAAACTATGGTGAGCCACTGCTGCCCATACCGGTGTACCGCTATTCAGGCACCAGACAAGGGCAAGGCCAAGACAGAATGTGAGGGTCTGCTGAAGTAAATGGGCAAGGCGTTTCATGATGGATGGCCTAGAGCGCAACAGAATTCAATTCCGATTGTATCGAACTCCACGGCGTTGCCCATGCCTAGCCGATTTGGATTGGTTTCATACCGCCGGAGATGGTAAAGGTGGTCTATCGGCATAGAATCTGCATCCCTCTCTGCAGAATTGAGAACAGTCGTCAGTGTCCCAATTGTCAAGGTATTCAAGTTTAGGAGCAGTATGCTGCGGATTGGCATTGTAGGATTAGGGCTAATTGGAGGATCCCTAGGAATTGATCTACGGGCAAAGGGTTACTATGTGGTGGGCTTAAGTCGGCGATCCCAAACCTGTGAGCGGGCGATCGCCAAGGGTGCCATTGACCGGGGCAGTACGGAGCCAGAAATCTTGCGTGCCCTTGATCTTGTGTTTCTTTGTCCCCCCATTGGCAGCGTTCTCAGGGTAGCCCTCCAGATTACCCCCTATCTGAGTCGAGAAACGGTACTGACAGACGTGGCATCCGTCAAAGGAGAAATTGTCCCCGCCCTTGAAAAACTCTGGCCCCGCTATGTGGGTGGGCACCCCATGGCCGGTACGGCAGCGTCGGGCATTGAGGCAGCGCAAGCCCATCTGTTTGCGAATGCTCCCTATGTGCTCACCCCAACCCTCTCCACCGATAGTGATGCCCTTGACTGTGTTGCTGGGGTGGTCAATGCGCTGGGGGCAAAGCTCCTCTATGCCACCCCTGCGGATCACGATCGCGCCGTGGCTTGGATTTCCCACCTCCCCGTTCTTGTCAGTGCGGCACTGCTTCTTGCTAATGCCCAGGAAGCCAATGAGCCGATTCGGAGGCTTGCGCAGCAGTTGGCCAGCTCCGGCTTTCGCGATACAAGCCGTGTTGGGGGAGGCAATCCAGAGTTGGGACGGATGATGGCGGAATATAACCGCACAGCCCTGCGCCACTGTCTGAGCCACTACCGTGCCACCCTTGATGATCTCATTCGCCAAGTGGAGCAGGAGGACTGGGAGCGGCTGCAAACCACCTTAGAACAGGCTCAAGCCTACCGCGAGCAAGTGTATCCTTCAGAGACGTCGCCGGTAGTTTAGACGACGCACAATCCAGTAACTGGCAGACAGTGCCAAGATGGCGATCGCCAGCCCCAAGAGCTTGGCCACAGTATCCGGTTGACTAATATCCAGAATGATGAGTTTACGGGCAATGGCAATTAGGGACGTCACAATCACCAGCTCGACAATTTGCGAGGAGACATGGGTTTTCAGGTAGGCGGTGATATTTTCCAGAATCTCTAGGGCAACAAGGACATTGAGAAATAGACCAAAAATCTTCACCAGCTCAAGGCTAAATTGACCCAGCGGTGGCGAGAATAACTCTGTGGCCAAAATCCGTCCCAAATCAACGATCGCGACAATGACCACAATCAACATCCCGATCGCCAGCAGCCGCGTGGCCAACCCTTCAATTTGACCGAGAAAGTGCAAAAATCGCTGATTGTCCTGAACTAGAAGAATGACCCCCCGCCAAAAGAGAATCAAAGGTCGCAGCCGGCGTCGCATTCCTAGACCTCAGCCGAAAGAACAAGGGGAGTGTAGGCCACTGGTTCCACCAAACGGGTGTCTAAGTTGCGCTGCTGAAATGCTGCTTGCAGGGCTTCAAGGGTGCCTTTGACCGACAGCAGTTGCGGCAGCCATCCCTGCAGGCGGAGAGTGCCATTGCCGGCGGTGGTGATCATCACCTTAGGCTGAAGCCATTGCCCCAATTCCAAAGCGGTTTTGCCCCCCTTGAGAATCGCCCCCACCACGGGTAAACAGACATCCAATAGCGGCGTAATCACCACATCCACCTTGCCGTAGGTGCGCAGCCACGGATCATGACAGCCGTGGGGTTCATAGTAGAGACTCTGAGCGCCACAGCGCAGAATGTAACCATTTTCCTGTTGAGTGGGGCCAAGACGCGCCCCCTTCGTGGCTTGGATCGTGAGATCGCGATACGTATAGGTTTGGCGCGGGGTCAGGGCAACAACGGTTTCAAAGCCAAGGCTCTGGGCAACTTTGGCAGCACTGGGGGAGGCAATGACCGGTAGGGCGCGATCGCAGGCACGGAGGGTAGGTTCATGACAGTGATCCGGTAGCCCTTGGGAGAGCAAAATGGCATCAATGTCTGTGGGAATTTCACAGGGGCGCGATCGCTCCGCCTGAAAGAGCCACGGCGTATTGCCAAAGGTCAGTGGCCCCACAAACCAAGGATCTACCAAAATCCGTGTATTCCCCAGCTCCCACAACCAGGTATTGCTCTCTAGCCATGTCAACTGCATTGCCCTGCTCCTACAGGAACCGCGCCAAGAGGTTGTAAATCAGCAAAAAGATGTTGCCTATAACCACACAACCCAACCCCACTAAACCACAAATGAGCAGCGCCGTGATACCCCCTAATCCCGCTTGCAAGAGGGGCACAGAAAAGAGAACTGCTCCTGAAATGACCGCAATGATCAACTGCTCCCAGTGTTCGATCCAGCGTTTGTACTGCATAAACACCAAGAAGGCAAATAGAGCGCCAATTAGCCCTGCGCTCACACCCACAGGCAACTGCCAAGTCGTCATCAAACTAAAAATCATCAGGCCTAAGGCTGTCATTTCAAAGCCTGTAAAGCCAGCACCAATGAGAATTTTCAATGCGGGTAAGGGGGGCGCAGGCTGCCGTGGCGGTTTCGCCTTAGGACGAGGTGTAACCGTGGGAGGAGTCAGGGGTGTTCGGGGCGGCGAAGGTGTTAGTTGCGACACGACGGGAACAGGAGAGGGCGAAGGTGGCGGCGTCACAGGAGCAGGGGGTGGCGGTGGCGGGGGTGGCGGTGCTGGCGTTGGGTTGGGGGCACCATTGAGGGCTGCTAAAACCTCTGCTGCCGATTGGTAGCGATCGCTAGGCGCAGGTTGCAGCATACGATCTAGAATGGCTTGCAGTTGGGGACTGACCTGGGCATAGGAATGCCAATCCCAGCGGTTGTTGTAGGCATCAAATAATTCACCAGGGTCTTTGCCCGTCAGGAGCACAATACAGGTCACGGCTAAGGCATAGAGATCTGAACTGGGATAGACCCGCTCTCCCCGCGCTTGTTCCGGTGGCGCATAGTATTGAGTATAAATACCTGTAAAGTGTCCCTGTTGTCCGCCTCCTTGGGAAATCTGCTTCACCGCACCAAAATCCAGCAGGTAGAGGCGCCCCTGGCCGGGAAACTTTGTCTTGCTGGGGTGCTGGCGCATGATATTCGAGAGTTTAATATCACGGTGGATCGAGCCGTGGTCATGGACGTACTGCAACACGGGTAGGAGTTCCCGCAGCACCTGCCGCACCTGTTCTTCGCTAAAGCATCCCTGTTGAACCAGTTCATCCTCTAAGGTTTCACCATCAATATATTCCTGTACTAAGTAGAAATACTGCTCTACTCCTTCCCCATCAGCAGTGGGAACTTCTTCGGCAAAAAATGCCAGCAAATCTGGAATCTGGGCGTGCTGCCCCAGTTGATCTAGAACTTGTCCCTCCCGCTCAAAAAGTTCCAGTGCCTTTTGCCGACTTTGGGGATCGGACATCAGCGGCATAAACTGTTTAATCACGCACTCGCGCCGACCAGGGGTATCCAAATCCCTTGCTAGATAGGCCGCTCCAAAGCCCCCCCGCCCTAAAAGCCGCTCTGCCACGTATCGCCCCCGCAGAATCAAGGGCATCCCACAGGCTGTACAAAAGCGCTGTGCTACACGGCTATAGCGTTTGTTGGGGTTGTCTAACTCTGGAATATCGTTTTGGGGACGATTACAGTGGGGACGGGTGCAATAGACAAGCATGGCAGGGGTGGCGCGATCGTTTCCTTGATCATCATAGTGCTGTCATAGCAGACACGACTAAACCGAAGGAACACTACATCTTTGGACATTCTTGAGCCTAAAGTGATCGAAGCTGATGGTCGGACTCGAACCGACGACCTACTGATTACAAGTCAGTTGCTCTACCAACTGAGCTACACCAGCAC
>NZ_CALJEM010000080.1 GCF_938074695.1 uncultured Thermosynechococcus sp. | reverse complement strand
TGCTGGGCGTGCGATGAAGTGTATTTTAGACCTAAAATCCAGAAAATTTGCTGGGTAATTGCTTCATATTGTTCAATGGAAATCAAATCTTTTTTCTGATGTAAAAGAATCAGCCGACTCAATTGTTCAGTGACGGTGGCCAACTCCTGTGGGTCAGGGTAAAGACTCTCCAGTACAGCGTATAAATCTGCTTCTGCATTTGCCACTAGCCCCGCACCCTCATAAATGACAGGTTTGAGAAGTGGCTCGTATTGCCGCAACAATCGCCGCAGGTAATAGATCATTGAAATTGATAAGCCGGGAATTGCCACTGAACCAATCTCCTTAGTTCTGAGTTAGGGAACAGGAAAATTACTGACTAATCCTTGAGTCAGCAATAATTACAATAATTAAATCTTGCATCTACGCCGATAGTTGTTACCTAGGCTACAATTTTCCCCATACTATCAACTGACTCACAGCCTAACCTTGAACTCAGGGAAGCCATTTTTAGACTAACCTCGATAATTGTTCAACGACAATAGTCTAGGAATTTCCTATAGTTCTGTCAATTATTTGTGTTAGGGAATACCAAGAAACTCTACTTTTAGAAAGCCTAAGATTTAATTAATATTCTATAGATAACTTAATTGATATTCATCAATTGATCCGAAAAATATCCATTAAATGATCTAAATAATTAATTTTGAGATGTTTGAGTCTCACCTTGAGATTAATGATCATTTATTACTCCCCTCGCTAAAGCATAAATTTAATCTCGACAGAAAATTTATCAATCCAAAGCTGGCCAAAAGAGCACTTCAACTTTGGGATTGTTTCTAAATTATCCTAGAACTTTGATCACTCATTCTTCAACACTGCACAGCCATTCTTGTTTTTTTAATTAATAACTGAGATAAGTGAGCGGTTAAATAATTCAGAATTATTTAAGCTTCCTAGGATCCTTAACTATCTTCCTTCCGCGAATATTCCACCGCCAAGGAGAGGTCTTAAATTTGGCTGAGACCTAGCGGCAAAGTCTGCCGAGCAATCTAGCTCACTTTAGCTTTCAATTGGTGGCCAGAAGAGAAAAGCTTTCTGGCTCTCTGCTGTATCCATAGCCATTTACGTTAAATTTTGGCAGGGCACACTAGTGTACAAAAAAGCCCACAATTAGCAGCGGAATAAAAAGACTCAGCGCCACAATCAGCAGTAAATTTTCTGGCTCGACATTGATGATCATGGGTTGATTGTTCTTTTTTTGGGGGTCAAGATCAGTCATCGCAGGATACCCAAGGGATACCCCTACCCTAACAAACGCTGTCGCAGTCTTGGCAAATGTTAAGCAGCCCTTGCAAATGTCAATCACTCGCAAGAATCCGCTATGATACTGTCAGGTGCCTAAATGAGTGGGGATCCCTATGCAGTGTCCCTATTGTTGCCATACGGATAGTCGCGTTCTGGAGTCTCGATCGGCAGAGGGGGGTCAAAGTATTCGACGGCGTCGGGAATGCCTTAAGTGTGGCCGTCGCTTTACCACCTACGAGCGGATTGAGTTTGTACCCATCACGGTCATTAAGCGCAATGGCGATCGCGAGTCCTTTGATCGCTCGAAATTGTTGCGGGGGATTATAACTGCCTGTGGCAAAACAAACATTCCCCAGCAAAAAATTGAAGCTCTGGTGGATGATATTGAAGCAGATTTACAGTTGCGATCGCGCCGCGAGGTCACGAGCGCAGAAATCGGGGAGGCAGCACTCCAGCGGCTGCGCCATCTCAGCGAGGTGGCCTATGTCCGTTTTGCCTCTGTTTATCGCCAGTTCCAAGGGATTAGTGATTTTGTTGCCGAATTAGCTCATCTGCAACAGACACCCCCCTCTCCAGAGTTGGTGACGGCCTCCCGCTCCTAGAGAGACTTCATGGGTAAATCGGCATTGATGGTCTCAATGAGGCGTTGTTCTTCGTTATTGATTTCGCCAATGTAATGATCAAAAATTTGGGCTAGGCGCGGTTCATAAAAGCGGTGCAGGCTATAGTTGGGGGTAGCGGGGAAGCCTCGCCGTTTTTTATGTCGTCCTCCTGCGCCGGGGTCAAAGCACTGAATCCCCTGGGCGATCGCCCACTCAATGGGTTCGTAGTAGCAGGCATTAAAGTGAAGGCAATCAATTTCACGGGCACTGCCCCAATAGCGACCGTAAAGATTAGTCCCCTTGGTAATACAAAAGGACATGGCAATGGGGTGCTGAGCACCGCCGTTGGGATAGGCAGCAAAGAGCACCACTCGATGGCGATAGCGATCGGCGAGAGCCTCAAAAAACTGCCGTGTCAGATACTTGCTCCCCCACCAGCCAAATTTGTCGCAGGTATCGGCATAGAAATCGTACATCTGTCGCAGGAGGCTGCGGCTCACCTCCTCTCCCTGATGCACCCGAAACGTCAGATCCGCTTGGGCAACGGCCTTGCGTTCCCGCTTGATGTTGCGGCGTTGGTTAGCATTGAAATCCGCAAGATAATCGTCAAAGGTTCGATAGTTACGATTGCGCCAAATGTAGCTGTGGTGTAACCACGCCCGATAGCCATAGGCTTCCACAGCAGGCTGCCATTGGGGATCAACGTAGAGAAAGTGGCAACCGGAAAGGTGGTGACGCTGGCAAAGGCGATCAATTTCATGCAGCATCACCCTTGTGATCAGGTCTGCGTCCACATCCTCTGCCATGAGAAAGCGATAGCCGACCGCCGGCGTAAAGGGCGCCATCCCTAAGAGTTTGGGGTAGTAGCGAATGCCTAGCCGCAGAGCCAGATCCGCCCACTGGTGATCGTAGACAAATTCCCCCTGACTGTGGCCTTTGATATAGAGGGGAGCAGCGGCTACCAGTTCCCGCTGTCCTTGGCGATCGCGCCAAACCAACAGATGATGGGGGAGCCACCCCGTTTGCGGTGTAGCGCTGCCGGAAGCCTCAATTTGATGCAGCCATTCCCATTCAAAGAAGGGGGTTTCTAGAGGTAGAGCCAGGGCATCCCACTGCTGTTGGGGCACGCTGGCGATCGCATTTACCCACTGAATCGTTAGCTCTGGTGCCAGTGTCGCTGCAAATTCTGCCATGGTTCTCAGGGAAACCGCGCCTCTGTTGTACTATAGCAAGCCCTTTATAGAAAGACACTGCCATCGGGCATAACAGCCTCCTCCAAGCACGCCCCCAGCAACAGCGCACTACTGAGATCGGCGCGCATTAGGTTGGCTTGGCGCAAATTGGCGCCCTTGAGATTCGTGCGGGCAAGGTAGGCATCAATGAGGCGAGCCTCCTGTAGATCAGCCCCTGTTAAATCCGCACGCCGCAAATCCGCCTTATTCAGCACTGCTTCCCGCAGGGTTACCCCTTGGGCCTGAGCATCATCAAGCCGTGCCTCTGAGAGAATAGCTTGACTTAAATCCGCTTGATTGAGAATTGCTCCCCGCAGATCCACTTGAGCCAGCCGTGACTGCCGTAAATTACTGCCCACCAGATTCGCTTGATAGAGAATGGCACGTGTGAGAATGGCTCCCTGAAGATTGGTATTTTCTAGATTCCCTTGGGCAAGGCTGACGCTGTTGAGGTTGGCCTCCTTGAGATTCGCCCCCTTGAGGTTAGCCCGCGATAAATTGGCTCCCGCCAAGTTCGTTCCCTGCAGATCCGCTTGGCGTAGGTCGGCACCCGCCAAATTTGCCGCTTCCTGGTAGTTCTCTTTGCGAAAATTCGCGCTGCGCAAACAAGAGCCGGCCAAAACGATATGACTTAAATTCGCTTGTCGCAAGTCACTGCCGAGGAAGTTGCAATCTCGAAAAACTGCTAACGTGAGATCCGCTCCCTGTAAATCGGCGCGATCAAACACGCAGCCATGACATTGGGCCTCATGAAAATGACTGTCCTGAAAAGTTGCTTGGGTAAAGTTACACCCCTCCAGCCGTGCGCCGGTCAACAGGGCATAGCTAAAGTCCGCACGGCCAAAGTGACAAAATTGGAAATGTACCCCCTGCAAACTGGCGCCTCGTAAATCAATGCCAATCAAATCAACACCTACAAGACGAACGCCCGCCAGATTTACCGTTTGAAAATCGGTTTCGCCCTTGGCATAGCGAGCGAGCAACTCTTCAGCGTCCATGTCAATCTCAAGTAGGGAGCAACGCTGTTATTCCAGAAACGCCTATGATTAACATTGCCAGCCACCATGCTGGAGAGCGTAATAGTGCAAAATTTCCTCAAGTCGTGTTTGCGTCTGTGGCGAAGAAGTGGGGGACACGGTCACGGCAATCCCTTCAATTTGACTCAGATCATAGTCAAAGTGGGAACAGGTTTGGGGTAGCAGCCGCACAGACACCCCCTCCAAGAGCTGCAGGTGAGCCGCCAATTCGCGATAGACGGCTAAGGGCATCCGCGGGTTATAGTACACCTGTTCACTCATGGGGTTGCTTAGGGGGGGTGGGCAACGCACAACAATTGACATCATTCAAGCAAACTTTACCCCATGCTAAAGCCCAACGCACGAGTGCCACGCGATTCTCCGATTTTGTTTTCATCAGAATATTACTGATGTGGTTATCTACCGTGCGCTTACTGATGTCTAGTTTGGCGGCAATATCCTGGTTGGTTAGTCCCGCTGCCACCAGTTCTAAAACCTGTAGCTCACGCTCCGACAGCAGTGAATACTCCAGTCGATCGTCTTGCGGTATAGACATCCCTGAATCCGTATAATTACTTAGACCCCTCTATTAATTGTAGTTGACAACTTCTCTCCTTGCTGCTCTTTTAGCCCAAAACCACACAATTCCCTTCCACGTGCCCGGCCATCAACGGGGTCGAGGCATGGAGTCGCTACTGCGCGCCCTTTGGGGAACGGCCTTAGCCCAAGACTTGAGTGAATTGCCTGCTCTCGACAACTTGGCTCAGCCCACGGGCGTGCTGCGGGAGGCACAGGCGGCGGTGGCGGCTACGGCGGGGAGCGATCGCGCTTGGTTTTTGGTGAATGGAGCCACGGGTGGTCTTTTGGCGGCACTGTTAGCGACACTGCATCCCGGCGATCGCGTTCTTGTGGGTCGCAATGTGCACCGCTCGGTGATTGCAGGACTGGTGTTAACGGGGGCCAAGCCCGTCTATTTGGGGGTGAGGGTTGATCCGCAGTGGGGGCTGCCATTGCCGGTGACTAGGGAGGTGGTTGCCGCCGGTTTGGCCGCCTATCCCGACGCTAAGGCGGTTGTGCTTGTCAGTCCCACCTATGAAGGGCTGTGCTCACCCTTGCGAGAGATTGCCCAGTGCGTCCATGAGCACGGCCTGCCTCTGATTGTGGATGAGGCCCACGGCAGCCATTTTCGTTATCATCCGGCATTTCCCGTTGCCGCGTTGGCGGCGGGAGCCGATGTGGTTGTGCAATCGTGGCACAAAACTCTGGGAACCCTAACCCAAACGGCTGTCCTCCATCTGAAGGGGGAGCGGATTGCCCCTGAGCGCCTAAGTCAAGCCCTAAACTTGGTACAAACCACCAGCCCCAGCTATTGGTTTCTGGCGGCGCTTGAGCGGGCGGGCTATCAGATGGCTCAGCAGGGACGGGAAATTTACGAAAGGCTTCTCCAGTGGGTCAACCGCTATGAATGGTGCCTGCCCCGTTGGCAGCCCACAGGCATCCCTCAGGATCCGCTGCGATTGACCCTAGGGACTTGGCCAATTGGTCTGACGGGCTTTGAACTAGATGAGTTGTTGCAACCCCAGATTATGGCTGAGTTCCCCGCTGGGCGATCGCTCACCTTTTGTCTGGGGCTTGGCACCACACAGGCCATGCTTGCAACTTTGGCCGATCGCCTGAACACCATTTACACCGAATACCGCCACCATGCGCCTCTGGCGCCCCTGTCTCTGCCGCCGAGTTCCAGCCTTCAAGAAAGCCCCTGCTCACCACGGGACGCCTACTTTTGTCCTCAGGTCTCGGTTCCCCTCAAGTCGGCTTTGCATCAGATCAGTGCCGAGACCATCTCTCCCTACCCGCCGGGAATTCCCACTGTGATTGCGGGCGAGGAAATCACGGAGTCAGTTATTGAAAACTTGCAATACCTCAAGGAGCTTGGTGCAGAGATGGTAGGGGCTGCCGATCCCACCCTACAAACCCTGAGGGTCTGCAAAGTCTAATCTTCCCAGTCCTCCTCTTCCAGTAAATGGCTCACCAGGTGCTGCTCCAAGAGGGGTTGCAGGTGCTGAAAGTCTTGAGGGGAGAGAAGTTCCGGTTCTTGGCCAGGCACTAGCCGAGCAACGTAAAGGGTGGGACTCAGGGGCGTATAAACGCTGTATTCCCGTGTCCCACAAAAGAAGCTACTGCCGAGGGGTTGATACTCCTCAATGTCTTCGTCGGCTTCCACCTCCACCCTGAGAACGTCCTCTTCATCGAGATCAGGGAGGTCACCGGACACGGTTAAGGTCAACGCTGTGCGCTTGAGGGTGAGGTTTTGTTCTTCAAGGATGGCACGGGCTGTATCAAAGACCGCATCAATTTCATGCTCCTCTAGGGGCATCAGGGTTTCTTCTTCGTCGTTTTCCGCCACAACCGTAAAAATTTCGACGGGATAGTCTACCGGACGCAACAGCGCATAGGTTTCCCCTTGGACATTCAGGCGGAACTCGATGTAGCAGTCTAAGAAGCGACCTGCCTCATCGTAGAGGCGAAGCTGCTCCATCTCTTCTTCAAAGTCTTCGTCCTCCCAGGGCTGCTCATTACTATTTTGCTGGTTTTGATAGTTTGAACCCATGCTGCTTCAGGAAAAACTACTTGGGAAAGATTCCCTATGGCATTGGAGCATACCATGCAGCGGGTCATCGTGGGGCATTCCTTGGGGCAGCTTTGGCTGATTTTTCTCCAAAAACCTAAAATTAGGGGGTCTCCAAAGCGGCAAATAGTGCTGCCACTACCTGTGCTGCCTTCTGATCCAACTTGTGCCAGTCCACTTCCCCAGCAGCATCAAAGAGGCTGAGATCCGCTTCCACCTCCCCCACCTGAAAGTCATGGATGCCGCTGTAGTCGAGTTGGGGAGTGTACTGCTGAAAACAAATTTGGTAGCACAGCTCCCACAGGTTTACCCGCTGTTGGCGATCGCCCTGCCGTAAATGCAACCAGTAGAGAATTTGGGGTTCTGCGTCCCCGCAGGCAATCTCAACGGTTTCATAGCTACCCTGCCAAGGAGAGGTTTCCAGCGATCGCCGCAGATGATCTAAAAGGCGAATCAGCGCCGGTTGCATCAGTTGCGCCGCTGCATACCAAGGGTGGTCAGTGTTGGCAGTCATGGGGTTAGGCCTTTGGTTTCTTCACATTGTAGGCTTCGTGGGACAGGACGCTGCGGGGTTCAATGCGATCGCCAGTGTCGTAGCAAATGAGACGGTAGTGATAGTTGAGGGGAATACTAATGACACGGCGATCGTGATTGAGGCGCTTGCCCTTGAACCGGCGATAATCAGCGCCCGTAAGAATCTCGGCAATCACTTGGCGTGCCTTAAGCACAATTGACTTGGGTAATCCCTCCAAATCAATCACATCTTGGGCAAAGGAGGCTGCCCATTCCTGTCGCGCTGCGCGCGCTTGCTCGCGAACCGTTACTTCTGGCGTCTTTGCCTGCAGCTCCTGAGCGCAGCGATGACATGTCTGACCATAGCCTTGATGACCGCAGGGAAATCGTTTCCGACGACGGGACATAGGGCATTCCCCAAAAAACAAAATAGGGCAGAAAGTTGTACCCCCTGCCCTGCTCATCTAGTTATATTCTGTGCCTAAAGAGGTACCCTGAGCAAGTTAGCCCAGAAGGGCATTGGCCTTGGCCACCACATTCTCCACAGTGAAACCAAATTTCTCCATGAGGACATTGCCCGGCGCCGAGGCGCCAAAACGGTCAATTGACACAGTGGCATCGGCATAGCGACACCAACCAAAACTGGTGGCCGCTTCCACCGCAAGCCGCTTAACCCCTGTCGGCAGCACACTGGCTTTGTATTCAGGGGACTGCTCCTCAAAAAGTTCCCAAGAAGGCATGGACACCACTCGCACTTTCTTGCCGTTGGCAGTCAGTACTTCGGCGGCTTTGACACAGAGGGAGACTTCTGAACCTGTG
>NZ_CALJEM010000079.1 GCF_938074695.1 uncultured Thermosynechococcus sp. | reverse complement strand
GGTCAACCAGCCGCCGAGGGCAAGGTAGGCGCAGGGAAACAGGAGAATGCCTGACCAGCCGACAAAGACAAATCTGTCACGTTTGAGCCAGTCGTCGAGGATGTCGAACCATCCCCGCTCCGCTGGCGCTCGTCCAATCGCAATCGTCATAAAACTCAACTCCGATTAAGTCATAAAACTCAACTCCGATTAAGGAAGTGATAAGGGCAGATTCGTGAGGTCGCTCAATGGGATCATGAGAGCTAAGTTTACGAATCTTAATAGCGACTCTAATCTAGCAAAGGCGTTTTGGGGATTTCAACAAGGCATATCCCCTAGGATGACCTTGTATATCTGATATAGCCCATTTCCAGACGCGAGGGATTCACCACTGCAGCGTTGTCCTACATGCATGATCGCGCTGTTTTCCTCGGAGTGTTCACTTGCTGTGAAAAGGGCTGTAAGATACTCGGTGTTTCTTGTGCTTAACTTGCCTATGGGTCACCCCCTTCTGATGCCCACCATTCCCGTAAAAGTCTCAGTTTTTGGACTTCCCCTCCATTTGGTGGAGAATGCTCCTGAGTGGCTGCTCATGCAACAGCGGGATGGTCATGGTCAGCACGTGGTCACGCTCAATTCAGAAATGGTGATGCTGGCGGAGCGAACACCAGAATTTGCCGATGTTATACACCGCGCTGATTTGGTCATTCCCGATGGATCGGGGGTGATTCTCTACCTCAAGTTGCATGGCTTGGCCGCGCGTCGTCTGCCGGGAATTGAATTTGCCGAAGCCCTTCTGCGACTTGCCAATGAAGCTTCCCAGCCTAAGCGGGTCTTTTTCTATGGGGCAGCACCGGGGGTGGCAGAAAAAGTGGCTGAGCGCTGGCACAGAGAATGTCCCAACCTGAAAATTGTTGGCGTGCAGTCAGGCTATCATGACCTAGCAACGGAAGCCGCCCTTCTTGAAACCCTAAAGGAGCAGCAACCCGACATTGTTCTTGTGGCCTTGGGGGTACCGCGGCAGGAATACTGGATTGATCGCCATCGTCACATTTGCCCGCAGGCGATTTGGGTGGGCGTTGGCGGGAGTTTTGACGTTTGGGCAGGGGTAAAAAAACGCGCACCTAAGTTACTGCAAAAGCTGCATCTGGAGTGGCTCTATCGTCTGTATCAAGAACCTTGGCGGTGGCGACGGATGCTGGCTTTGCCCCAATTTGCATGGAAGGCGCTCCTGAGTCGTTTGTACGGGCGACAGCGTTTCTCATCCCGATGACAGCCGTGACTCCAGTGGTAACCCCCGGTGAACCGACCTCCGAGGGGGTAATCATTGCGGAACTGTGCCAAGTCACAAAGTCCTTTGGTGGGCCGTTGCCCTGCTTACATCGCGTTAGTTTGCAACTGCGACGGGGAGAGTTTTACTTTCTCACTGGGTCTTCGGGATCGGGTAAATCCACCCTCTTAAAACTGCTCTGTGGTCAACTGCAACCAGATCAAGGCACAGTTCGCCTGTTTGGTGAGGCAGTCAATCCCCGGCACGAGCGACGGATGGCACAGTTGCGGCGGCGCATGGGGGTGATTTTTCAGGACTTTAAGCTCTTGGGCGATCGCTCAGTTGCCGAAAATGTTGCCTTTGCACTGCTGGTGCGCGGTCTGCCAAAAGCAGAAATTCAACAGCGGGTGCAAACCGCCCTCAAACTGGTGGGTCTCAGTCACAAGGCTGGTGCCTATCCCCAATCCCTATCGGGGGGAGAGCAACAGCGAGTGAGCATTGCCCGCGCCCTTGTCGGTGGTCCTGAGCTATTACTGGCGGATGAACCCACAGGTAACCTCGACCCCCAAACGAGTCAACAAATTCTCGCCCTACTGCATCGCCTGCACCAACGTGGGCTAACGGTTCTCTTTACCACCCATGACTTGGCCTTGACCCGCTTAGTCTCACATCGGATTCTCCATTTGCACCATGGCAAACTTGAGTCCCTTCCCCACCCTTGATTTTCTGATTCCGGAAGTGCGCCGCAGTCTCTGGCGCGGTGGTTGGCTCAATGGCGCAGCCGTCATTGCTGTGGCCGTGACGCTCTTCATTTTTGGTTGGGGCTGGCAAGTCTCACAGCTTTTAAGCGCCAGTGTCGAGTCCCTCGGCAATCGGCTGGAAATTACCGCCTATGTATCGCCCGATCTTCCCACCGCTAAGGTGGCAAAGCTGAGGGAGGAGCTGGCAGCCCTACCAGGAGTAGCAGACTTCACTTGGATTGATCGCGATCGCGCCTGGGCAGAATTGCAAGCCAATCTTGGCCTTAAAAGCAAGCAGGGGGAATTAGACCTTTTTGAGACCAATCCCCTTAGCGACGAAGTGAAAATTCGTGCCCAAAGCCTCGAACAGGTGGCTCCCTTGGCTAACCAAATTGCCCAAAAAGAAGGCATTGAGTCGGTGCAGTACCTTGAGCGCGCCCTCACAGGTCTGCAAAGTGTGCAGCGAGTGGTGCGGGGAGTCACGTTGATGTTGGTGCTGCTACTAAGTTTAACGGTGGTTGCTCTGGTGAGCGCTATTTTGCGGTTGATTATCCTTGTGCGCCAACCGGAAATTGAGATTATGACCCTCGTGGGCGCCACCCAAACTTGGATTTACACCCCCCTCTTCCTTCAAGCGGCTAGTCTAGGGGGAGGTGGCGGTTTGCTGGCGTGGATAGTTGGTTGGGTAAGCGGTCAACAACTTCAGCAGTGGTTAGCCCAACAGACCAGCTTTCGCGCCCTTGCCGGCAATGCCTCCCTTGAATGGTCAGCGGGCTTGGGGTTCTTCCTAATCGTCATTGGCGTGATTTTGGGGTTAGTGAGTACTCGCTTGGCACTGCAAACCACAGTCCCTATGCCAAAATAATTGGGGCAATCACGATTCATCGAGAACTTATGACACAATCTACGGCTGACGAAAAGGCAATTGTTCAAAACTACTTCAACACCACGGGGTTCGATCGCTGGCGGCGCATCTATGGCACAGATCCGGTCAGCAAGGTGCAGGCGGATATTCGCCTAGGACACCAACAAACGATTGATACCGTCTTGGCATGGCTGAAAGCCGATGGCTCCCTTAAGGGGAAACTCATCTGTGATGCCGGCTGTGGGGTTGGCAGCTTGAGTATTCCCCTTGCCGAGCTGGGGGCACGGGTCTATGCCAGTGACATTTCCGAGAAAATGGTGGCCGAAGCTCGCGATCGCGCCGCCGCTCAACTGAATGGCCACCATGAACTGATCCTGAGTGTCAGCGATCTGGAAGCCCTGCGGGGGCAGTACCACATTGTCATCTGCCTCGATGTGCTCATTCACTACCCCGACAGCCAAATGGCGCGCATGCTAACCCATTTGAGTTCTCTAGCAATGGAGCGGCTGATTGTCAGCTTTGCGCCCAAAACACCAAAATATACGCTCCTGAAGAAGATTGGCGAATTCTTCCCCGGTGCCAGCAAGACCACCCGTGCCTATCTCCACAGTGAGGAATTGATTCGCGGTATCTTGCAGGATTTGGGCTGGCGGATTGAGCGGAATGCGATGACAAAAACCCGCTTTTACTTTTCGCGACTCCTCGAAGCAGTGCGAGCCTAAATGACGAATCTCAATCTGAGCTTGGCGGAACTGCAAGCCCTGGGGCGGCAGTGGGGAACATGGTTACCTGCGGGCACAGTTCTGTTGCTGTGGGGGGAGCTAGGGGCAGGAAAAACGACGTTTGTACAGGCTTTAGGGGAAGGACTGGGAATTACTGAGGTCATCCAAAGCCCCACGTTTACGCTGATTCAGGAATATCCCGAAGGGCGCGTCCCCCTCTATCACCTAGACCTCTATCGCCTTACCCCTAGGGAGGTGGCGGAGCTGGCGCCAGAACGCTACTGGCTGGGGGAAGAAGTTGATCTAGGGATTGTTGCTATCGAGTGGCCCGATCGCCTGCCCAGCTTCCCCCGCGACTATCTTAAGCTCCAGCTTCAACGACAGCAGGAGCGCACTCATCTAACTTTAGAGGCTGTAGGGGCAGCGACATCGCTGTTGCCCAAGTGCTTAAATCCCTAAGGGCGCGATCGCGATAGGCGGCATAGCGCAAGGCCTTTTGGCGAACCTTTTGCTCCAGGGGGGGTAAAATTCCAAAGTTGGGGGGCATGGGCTGGAAGGTGCTACTCTCCGCCGTACTAATGTAGTGAAACAACGCGCCGGCCATCGTGGTTGGGGGCAAGACCAAAGGTGCCAGTCCCCGCGCTAAGCGAGCGGCATTGGTGCCCGCTAACCAGCCGCCGGCCACCGCAGCGCTGTATCCCTCCGTACCCGTAATTTGACCCGCGGCCAAGAGGGTGGGGCGATCGCGAAACTGGAGTGTGGCATTCAACAGCTTCGGCGCATTTAAGAATGTATTGCGGTGCATCACTCCCATACGCACAAACTCTGCCCGCTCTAGCCCCGGAATCATCCGAAAGACCCGCTGCTGTTCGCCCCAGCGCAGATTGGTTTGAAACCCCACCAAATTCCACAGTTGACCGTGGCGATCCTCTTGGCGCAGTTGTGCCACTGCATAGGGACGTTCACCGGTGCGCGGATCCCGCAGACCCACCGGTTTCAAAGGGCCAAAGCGCAGTGTATCTACTCCCCGCCGTGCCAACTCCTCAATGGGTAAACAGGCTTCAAAAAATTGGGCACTCTTGCGCTCAAAGTCTTTCAAAGGAGTCTGTTCGGCGTCACAGAGAGCCTGCCAAAACCGCTGATATTCCTCGGCAGTGAAGGGACAGTTGAGATAGGCCGCTTCCCCGCGGTCGTAACGGGAGGCCAGAAAGGCCACCTCGCGGTTAATGGATTCCCCAACCACAATTGGGCTGGCGGCATCAAAAAAACTCAGGTAGTCCAGTCCTGTAAAACGTTGGAGATCGGCACTTAAAGCCTCACTGGTCAATGGTCCAGTGGCCAACACCACAACCCCAGTTTCTGGAAGGCGGGGCAGTTCTTCGCGCCGCAATGTCACAAGGGGATGGCGCTCGAGAGTTTCGGTCAGCTCACGGCTAAACTGGGTGCGATCCACCGCTAAGGCACCCCCGGCGGGCACTTGATGGCGATCGGCAGTGGCAATAATTAAGGAGCTGAGGGCACGCAATTCATGGTGCAATAACCCCGTGGCGCGATCGCTTGCCTTGGCCCCAAAGGAATTACTGCACACCAACTCCGCCAACTCCGCCGTATGGTGAGCTGGACTGGGTCGGTGAGGACGCATTTCATACAAAATAACCGGCAGACCCGCACGGGCAATTTGCCATGCTGCCTCTGTACCCGCTAAACCACCGCCAATGACCGTAATCGGCTCCATCCCTATCCTTCTCGAGGAGACTCCACTGCAACATCTGACGTCGGTAACGCCTCTGCGGCCTCTGCCTCTGACTTAAAGACTAAACGCAACAGGGGCGGGGCAACGAACGTGGTCACAATCACCATGACGATAATGCCGGCATCGAGAGCCTTCGAGAGCACGCCGCTAGCAGACCCCACAGCCGCAAAAATCAACCCTACTTCACCCCGAGGCACCATACCAAGGCCAATTGCCCAACGGTTAATGCCCGGTTGACCAAAGACCGTTGCCCCTGTTACCACCTTACCAACAATGGCCACAACTACAAGGAACGAAGCAATAATCAGACCCGCATGATTCGCCGGTTCCAAAGGATTGAGAACGCTAATATCCGTGCGTGCACCAACACAGACAAAGAACACCGGCACCAACATATCGGCAATGGGCAAAATCTGCTCCTCTAGCTCGCGTCGCTTCTCTGTTTCCCCTAAAACTAAGCCGGCGGTAAAAGCACCGAGAATCGCTTCCAGTTGCAGAATCACTGCCACGTATCCCAGAACAAAAGCAAAAATCAAGGAGGGAATCAGCAAGTTACCGCGCGTCGTCAGGCGATCTACCATCCCCAAAAAGAAGGGACTCAACAACCGTCCCACCACCACAGCCCCTACCAAAAAGACCACAGAGCTAATGATTAGGTAAATAACATTCCTGATCTCGACGGTGCCGGTTTTCGCTAGACTCGCCACCACCGCCAGCACAATAATGCCGAGAATATCATCGAGAACTGCGGCGCCGATGATGATTTGCCCCTCCGGCGAAGTCAGGCGTTGAATCTCGGCAAGAACTTTAGCAGTGATGCCGATACTGGTTGCCGTGAGTGCTGCCCCTGCAAAAATTGCCGGCACCAAGTCCACGTGGAACAGCATCACCAGACCAAGGGTTCCTGCTAAAAAAGGAGCAGCCACCCCCACTACTGCCACCAGCGCAGCTTGGAATCCCACCTTGAGTAGGCCCTCTAAATCCGACTCTAAGCCAATCTCAAACAGCAGGATCATCACACCGATTTCCGAGAGGACGGAAATCACTTCACTGGCGGTATTCGCAACCACCGTAGCCAGCGTGTCATCCATGCCGGCGGTCTGCTGGATAAATGTGGTCAGTGCGGAGGTTTCAGTTGCCCCCCCTTCAGAAAACACCAACAAGTGCAAGACAGAAATACCAACAACGACACCCCCTACCAGTTCGCCTAACACTGGTGGAAAGTTAATGCGGGCACAAATTTCACCGCCCACTTTGCTGGCAAAGTAAATTACCACCAGACTCAGCAGAACAGCCGCCAAGATCAATGGACCCGCTTCCGCCGAGTTCACTGATTCTGCTGCAACATCGGCAAGAAAAGGTTGAAAAAGTGACGTTATCAAAGGCATAGGGGCAAATCTTACAAACTCTTTAACTAAGTTAACCACGCCTTCCCCTTCTGCTCAACCTTGAATTTACGCTGAACCCAAGCCTGTTCTTTGTTGTCTAACTGTAATGGCATTTCAACATGGTTATCATAGTTTTTACATGGGCGATCGCCCCAGCCTTGGGAATGCCCATTCTATATTACCGAAGACAATGCTAATGAGTTGATTTTTGATGATGGGACTGGCTCAGTGATGGTGGATGCGGGGTCGCGTTGGGTTCATCAAATCAATTTTATTTTCAGTCATCCCTACCCAGAGGCAGCCTAGAAGCCAGCTCAGTTGCATTACTGATTCCTAGGATAAGCCATGAGTTTTTCTAAACTTTCCGCGAAAAGATTCTTGGTATAGTAGAAGCGTTAACAAACTATAGTCCACTCATCATTGGGTCAGCTATGCTACTGAAGTCCACAACACGCCATGTTCACATTTATGCCGGCCATGTGGTTGATGGTGCAGTTCATCCTGATACGGAAACGCTGACGCTCAATGTGGATCCCGATAACGAGTTGGAGTGGAATGAAGCTGCCCTCGCGAAAGTGGAAGCAAAGTTTCAGGAATTAGTGGCCAATGCCGCAGGTGAGGACTTGACGGAATACAATCTGCGGCGAATTGGTTCGGATTTGGAGCACTTTATTCGTTCGTTACTGATGCAAGGGGAAATTGGCTACAACCTCAACAGCCGCGTGCGCAACTACAGTCTTGGAATTCCCCGTGTCAATCACTCCTAGATTCACTTCTCCTCAATTGCAGATAATTCAACCCAGTCCTGTTCTTACCCAAAGGGAGTGCAATCCTCTCCTATAGGGGTTTTGATGCTTGTTAAGGGTCTTCTCTCCTTGCAACAAGAGCCGGGTTTCTCCTCTGCTAGCCGTCAATTGGCCAAAAAAAAGAGGCCATCGCTGACCTCAAAATGACACTTTGACCGCTGAAAATTGGGAGAGAGTTAAGGTCTAGAGGAGACCCCAGAAGTGAAGCACGCCTTGTTTGGTGATCAGTTCCGTGAGTAGCGCTGCCACAAAGCCAATCATGGCAAGGCGACCGTTCCAGATTTCAGCTTGGGGGGTGAATCCAAACACCCATGCATTGCGATCTTCAGCTTTAATAGTTTTTGTATCTTCCATGGTTTTGACTCCTGATCGAACCCTGTATCCCCACTGTAACAATTCTTTACTAATTTCGCAACAACTCTTAATATATTTTTCTCTATCGCTGCCCTAGAGGGCGATCGCGGTATCCCTAATCAATCACTGTGGCCATCTTCACGTTCTCTAACTTGGCAAGGATTTGCGGCTTGTATTTTTCAAACTCTGCTTTGAGGAGGTTGCGGCTAACGGTTGCTGGGGCAGAACTGGGCAAGCTTTTGCTAGTTTGCAACCAATCCCGTAGCAGTTGCCGTTGGAAGGGGGCGATCGCAAACGTGCGGACATTGGTGCAGTGTTGGGGATCCTCCAGCGGGAAAAAGAGCAGGGGATAGTAGCCAGTGTCTGCCAACAAAGTACAAAGTTCTTGATTGCGCGGCAATTTCATATCGAGATAGCAGGGCAACCAACGCGGACCTTGCTTGGGATCATAGATAGCCGTAATCCAGAGGATCATTGGGTGAGGACTGGTGGTAAAGAGAAACTGGTTGTAGCGAATATTGAGCATCCGCCGATCAATTTCTGCCCGCGGCAACATCACCCACAGTGACGCTGCCGATTCCCGTTGAGCATACAGCGGCATTGGAAAGACAATTTCGGCCACTGGTTTATCCGCAGGCCAGACACTCTGCCAGCAGACCTCTTCAACTGTAGCCAGGGCAACAGGGGGTTGAGATGGGTGTGCGGGGAGTTGGGAAGTCATTGTGCCAATTGGGTCAATTCCTGGCTGGGTTACTCGACCACTGCCAAACTGCTCTTCAAGGGCGGTGAGCACTTGAATAATTTCTGCCATGCTCTGAGGGCGATCGGCGGGGGATTTGGCCATACAGGCCATAATCAGTTCTTCAAGGGCAGGGGGAAGACGTAACTCCGGGCTCGCAACACTAAAGGGGACGGGCTTTTGGAAGTGGTGCGCCTTAAACCAACTGCCAATGGAGTGGGTTTCCGCCTGAATGGGCATCTTGCCTGTGAGTAGCTCATACATTGTGATGCCAAGACTGTAGATATCCGAGCGGTGATCCAATTCCCGCCCTTCAATTTGCTCTGGCGAACAGTAGGCTAAGGTGCCCATAAATGAAGAGGTTTGACCCTTTTCAGGGACATCCCCCAAAAATTTGGCAATTCCGAAATCCAATACCTTGGCGAGTTCCCCCAGGGTATTGTCCTGAATCACAAGGACATTGCTGGGCTTAATGTCACGGTGAATAATGGGACATTTTTGACCTTCGATGACAATCCCTTCGTGGGCAACCTGAAGACCAAGACAGATATGCCGTGCAATTCGCAGAAATCGGCTCAGAGGGAGGGGTTCTTCTAAGAGCAAGTCGCTGAGGTTTTCCCCTTGCAAAAATTCCATGACATAGAAGGGAATTTCCTCGTTGTTCATGCCGTAGTCCAGTACCCGTACCACATGCATGCTCTTCTGGCCGAGGAGAGCACCGGCGCGCGCTTCTTGGGCAAAGCGGGTTTTCATGCGGTCGTTGAGCAGGGTTTGTGAGAGAAATTTAACGGCAACAGGAACCCCCCCTAGGAGAATATCTTCCGCCCGATAAACCCGTCCCATCGAGCCTTTGCCAATCAGCTCTGTGAGCTGATACCGATTCATGAGAACTTGGCCAATATTGGTATCACGGGACGGATCTGACATAGTTGCCTCAGGGGAAAATCGGCTGGCGAGGTCGCAAACAGGCAGGCATTGCGTTGTTCGAGATCGGCAACAAAAACAGCAAACAACTCGCTGTCATCCATGAATCCACTCTTGCTCCTGCTCTTTCACTAGTTTACTTTGCCGCACAACCTGAGTAGAGATTGGCCGTTGTTTTTTCTGTTGCGAAATTAAAACATCTGCGAAAATTTGCTTTCTGAGGCGATCGCAAACCTCCGTATAATCATGGATTGATAAGGTAGTTGCATGGCTGCCTTCACCGGACTCTTATACAGCGAATATGTCCCGCACTTTGACTGCTTTGAGATGTTTTGACTTCTGAGGTTAACCATGAAATATCGCATTTTAGTGGCGACTCTGCTGGCGGTATGTTTAGGGATGCTTTCCTTGAGCACCCCCGCCTTTGCCGCAAAACAGACTTTAACCTATGACGATATTGTCGGTACGGGCCTGGCCAACAAGTGCCCCACCCTTGATGATACGGCGCGGGGTGCCTATCCGATAGATAGCTCCCAAACCTATCGCATTGCCCGACTCTGCTTACAGCCCACGACATTTTTAGTCAAGGAAGAGCCGAAGAACAAACGCCAAGAGGCCGAATTTGTTCCCACAAAGTTGGTGACCCGCGAAACCACAACCTTGGATCAAATTCAAGGGGAACTCAAGGTCAACAGCGATGGCAGCCTCACGTTTGTGGAAGAGGATGGGATTGATTTCCAGCCCGTGACCGTACAAGTGCCCGGTGGCGAGCGCGTCCCACTGCTGTTTACGGTGAAAAACTTAGTGGCAACCACTCAGCCCAACATGACGAGTATCACTACGTCAACCGACTTCCAAGGGGAATTTAACGTTCCCTCCTACCGCACTGCCAACTTCTTGGATCCTAAAGGTCGAGGCTTGGCCTCTGGTTATGATTCAGCGATCGCCCTTCCCCAGGGCAAAGAGGAACAACTGGCGCGCGCCAATGTGAAACGCTTCTCGCTTACCAAGGGTGAAATTGCTCTGAATGTGGCGAAGGTGGATGGTCGCACGGGGGAAATTGCCGGTACCTTTGAAAGTAAGCAACTCTCCGATGATGATATGGGAGCGCACGAACCCCACGAAGTGAAAATTCAAGGGGTCTTTTACGCCCGTATCGAACCTGCCTAGGATCAACACACCCATGGCGACTCTTTTAGAACTCAGGGAACTGCGGGTCGCCTACCCCCCAACGGAGACATCATCTGCTGCAACATTCGTGGTGGATGGTGTTTCTTTTTG
>NZ_CALJEM010000078.1 GCF_938074695.1 uncultured Thermosynechococcus sp. | reverse complement strand
TGCACATGACCTTGAATCTGTTTCTGGTCATCCTCTTTGGCTGGCAGGCGGTGACGGGTCTGCAAATTGTGCAGCGAATTCTCAATGCCAGCTAGCTGGGGCGGCAACCTAGAAAGTCGTTGTAGCAATTGCAAAATCTCTGCAACAAGCGAGAGCTTTTGTGCCAGAATAGGGGGAGCACTGCCCCCAGTCCTTCTCAGGGGGACGGAATGGGCTTAACACTGCAAAAGCAAGTGTGGTGTGGCGTTTTCATGCCTTCACCTACCCCCTACTTCAGACAGGAGTTTTACTGCAAATCATTCCTGATGCAGTGGGTGCTTCCTCGCTTGCTTGATTGCAAAGACTGACGTTCTGGGCGATTATGACCACACTTTCCTTGATGCCAAGGCTTCAAACAGCCGTCCGCGTTGAGCACTTATATAAATCCTTTGGCCGCTTTACGGCGATTCGCGATGTTAGCCTCTGGGTTCATGAGGGGGAAATTCTGGGGCTGTTGGGACCTTCCGGTTGCGGCAAGACAACGCTACTGCGCTTAATTGCGGGTCTGGACAGGCCAGATGCCGGCGAAATTAGGGTGGGCGATCGCTGTGTGGCAGCGGCAAATGTCTTTGTGCCCCCTGAGCAACGGTCCTTGGGCATGGTCTTTCAGGACTTTGCCCTCTTTCCCCATTTGACGGTGGCCGAGAACATTGCCTTTGGTTTGCAACAACAACGCCTCAGCAAAAGGCAAATTCAGGAGCGAGTGGCGGCGGTTTTGGCTTTAGTGCATCTGGAGGGGATGGAAAAACGTTACCCCCACGAGCTGTCGGGTGGGCAGCAGCAACGAGTGGCCTTGGCACGGGCGATCGCCCCTCAACCGGCGGTGATTCTTCTCGATGAACCCCTCAGCAATCTCGATGCCCAAGGGCGCCTGCACCTGCGGGAAGAATTGCGCACGATTCTCAAGGGCACAGGAACAACGGCAATTTTTGTTACCCACGATCAGGAGGAAGCCCTGAGTCTGTCGGATCGCCTGGCGGTCATGCGCCAAGGCAAGATTGAGCAAGTGGGTTCCCCTGAAGAGATCTATTGCCGGCCGGCTTCACGGTTTGTGGCCAGTTTCATTACCCAAGCTAATTTTTTGCCCGCCTCTGTGGAAGGGTCTCAGGTGCACACGGAGGTGGGGACATTTCCCCTTTTAGAAGCGCTGCCTAGGGGAGAAGGGGAAGTGATGATTCGGGAAGAAGATCTCCAGTTGCAGCCCGATCTAGAGGCCACCAGTTGCCTTGTGGTTCGCGATCGCCAGTTTCTTGGTCGCGAGTATCGCTACTGCATTCAACTGCCCTGTGGCAAAGAACTCCATGCCCGCCAGCCCCTTGCTGTGGATATTCCCATTGGTACTGCGGTAAAAGTTGCAGCGGCAGCAGTGCGCTTTTTCCCAAAAGAAAACTAATCTAAGGCGCGCCCCATATACTCACCCCAAAGGGCGGCAGCCAGACCACTACTGCCTTGGGTCGGACTATTGTCATCATTGCCCAGCCAAATGCCCGTGAGAAGATCGGCGCTGGGGACGTAGCCAATAAACCAAAGATCACGACCATCATTGGTGGTGCCGGTTTTACCGGCGACTGCACGACTAATGGCAGCAGCACGACCCGTTCCCCGGCTCACCACAGCAGTGAGGAGATGGGTCATTTCATTGGCGATCGCGGGGTCGAGAACCCGTTGAGGTAATGCATCCCTTGCGGCATAGATAAGGCGACAGGTCTGCCAGTCATCTGCATTTTTACAATCACCGCCATCGCGCACCGCCAGAATGGTATGGGGGGGAATGCGCTGTCCCCCATTGGCGAGCACAGCAAAGGCACCACTGATTTCCAAGAGAGTGACCTCACTTTGGCCGAGAACAAGGCCGGGCACCGCTTGCAGCGGACTCACAATTCCCATCGCCCTTGCCAATTGAATGATGGCTTCTAAGCCAACGGTTTGGGCGAGGCGTAAGGCAATGGGGTTTTCAGAAAGGGCTAGACCCGTGGCCAAATCCATTGCACCACCTCCGCCACGGCAGCCTTCAAACTGTTGCCCTTCCCAGAACACTGGGGCGCAGGAAAAGGTTTCACCGGCCGTGTGGCCTTTTAAGAGGGCCTGGGTATAAACGAACACCTTGAAGGTAGAACCCGGCTGGCGCAGGGCAAGGGTAGCGCGGTTAAATTGGCTTTTTTGGTAGTCCACCCCCCCCACAAGGGCCAGAATCAAACCACTGCTGGGCTGAAGAGTAATTAATGCCCCTTGACTGACGCCATAGCTGCTGGCAGTGGTGGTTACGAAATTGCGCAGACTCGATTCGGCAAGGGTTTGCCAGCGGGGGTCTAGACCTGTCTCCACAATCAGGTTGCCCTCCTGGGCAAGGGTTTCACCGAGGAGTTGGGCAAGTTCCTGATAGACATGATCCGTATAGTAAGGAAAGCGCTGAGAGGTGAGCAATTCCCGCGCCTTGGGACTAATTTCAATGCGGGAGCGGCGGGCGCGATCGCCCTCTTCTTTGCTGATGTAGCCCTGTTGCACCATGCGCAAAATGACCCGATTGCGATACTCCACCGCCGCATCGTAGTCGCGCACAGGATTAAAACGGTTGGGCGCAGGCAGAATCCCCACCAGTGTGGCGGCTTCGTTGAGGGTTAGGTCTTTGGCGGGTTTATCAAAGTAGAATTGAGCCGCATCCTCAAAGCCGCGATTTCCCATGCCCAAATAGACACGGTTGAGGTAGGCCAAAAGCAGCTCCTCCTTGCTGTAGAAAAATTCCAGCTTGAGGGCAACTGCCATTTCCCGCCACTTGCGGCCGAGGCTTTCATCCATCCCCACATGGGAACGAAAGAGTGTGCGTGCCAATTGTTGCGATAGGGTACTTGCCCCTTCCCGTGTTTGGCGGGTGAATAGGTTGGTGAGGGCGGCTCGCACCATGCCCAAGGGATCGACGCCGAAGTGCCAGTAGTAACGAGCATCCTCAGAGGCCAAAACCCCATGCACCAGGTAAGGGGAAAAGTCATTGAGACGCTGCAGTTCGCGGTGGGGGCGATCGTCCACTGGATTGATCAGTTCCCCTTGGCGATCGAGGAGAATAATTGGCCCTTGCTCCATTGGAGGCAGGGGACGTACCGCCACTTTGTTGGCTTCCACAGTCAGCAAGCCTATCCCTAGGACACTGATGCCGATCACCCCCCAAATGCTGTAGATGAGACCGTGAACCAAAGGGGGGGGTGAATTGTGGAAGCGGAGGGTAACGGCGCCTTTGACCTCTGGGGGGCCAAGGGTAATGACATCGCCGTGGTGAAGCTCAGCGGTTTGGAAACGCTGCCGTTGGCGATAGATGCCATTGGTGGAATCTAAGTCTTGGATCTGAAAGACCCCTGTGGGGGTGAGCCGTTTTAGGCGGGCATGGGTGCCACTGACAATCTCTGCGTCAATAATAATATCGGCACGACTCTGACTACGGCCAATAATGTAGCGATCGCCCACCAGGGGAAAGACTTGGCGTTGACCTTTGAACTCTACCCAGAGTTCGGGGGTGCGGGCATTTTCCCGCAGGGAGACCTGTTGCCAATCAAATCGAGACTGTACCGTTTGCACCGCTTGGGTGACGGTCTGAGTCATGGACTGCCAAAAATCTCGGGCAGGATTGGGCATGGCAGCAGCTATAGGGATAACGTTATTGAAGGCACTCGTACCCTGATTGTATCCCTACATTTCTGGCACATAGCCCGCTGGAACGGCACCGGGATCCGTCTCCCGCTTTGAACTGAGAATATCCATGCGCTCAACCAAAATCACCGGCGAGGAGCGCTCGGCTCCCGTGGTGCGGTCTTGCCAGCGATCGAACTTCAGACTGCCCTTGATGCCCAACAGGGTTCCTTTGCGCACATAATCAGCAGCCACCTGAGCTGTTTTGCCCCAAATTTCTAAGTTAAACCAATCGGGTTGATCCTCCTTGCTCAGGCGATTCACTGCCAACGTTAGCCGGCACTTCACACTTCCCGACTCAAAATAGCGCACCTCCGGATCGGTGCCGACACGGCCCACTAGATGAACCACGTTCAAGCCCATGGCTGACTGCCTCAGATTGTTTTTCTATCCATTATCCCAGAATTCGGCTTTGTGAAGAGCTTTGTAAAGATCGACGTTTCATTCGAGGTTTCTCCTGCGTGGCCGGTTTAATCCAAAAAAGGAAGCTGCTGCTATACCGAGCCGGCATAGCAATAACAGTTGTAGCAGTTGTCCCCCAGCCTAACAACCCAGCAAATCCAGTAACGGGCACTGTAGAAATTACAATTGTAACTGGAATAGTCAAGCTTTCTAGTTTTACCTCCGGCTTGCCTGCCGAGGGGAACTTGTATCCCTATGGCACCTAGCTTTTGCAAAAGTATTCGTGTACGAAGGCCCTAGGCCACCCAAAAAGTTAGGATTCACCTCTAGGTTTATGTAAACTTTTATTTCCATCAATGCCGAATGCGGGGATCAGCCCACTTCAGGAGCAAATCTGCCAGGAGGTTGCCGACAATCAACATCACTGCCCCCATCATCAGACTCGCCATCACCACGTAAATATCTTGGGCAGTAACTGCCTGTAAAATCAGCCGCCCCAGACCCGGCCAGTTAAAGAAAAACTCGGCAATAAAGGCGCCGCTGAGGAGGCTGGCAAATTCAAAGCCCAAGAGCGTAATCAAGGGGTTTACGGCATTGCGCAGGGCATGGACATAGATCACCCGTGATTCGGGGAGTCCCTTAGCGCGTGCCGTTTGAATGTAGTTTTGTCGCAGGACATCCAGTAAATTGCCGCGCATCAGCCGTTGTAACCCCGCAAAACTGGTGAGGGTGAGGGCAACCGTCGGCAAAATCAAATGCCAGCCAATGTCGAGTACCTTGCCCCACCACGGTAAGTCGTCGTAAAAGAGGCTGGTCATGCCACCGACGGGAAACAAGGGGGTACTCTGAGCTAAAAACAACAGCAGTAAGGCGGTAATAAAACTGGGAAACCCTTGGCCAATGTAGCTGATGACCCGCAGCAGGCGATCGCTCCAGCGATCTTGGGTCACCGCTGCCCAAATTCCCAGGGGAATGGCGAATCCCCATGTCAGGAGAATAGAGCTAAAAGAGAGCAGTAGGGTAGCGGGTACCCGCTCCCACAATAGCGATGCCACCGATCGCTGATAGACAAAACTGGTGCCGAAGTTGCCATGGCGAATGATCTGCCACAGCCAGCGAAAGTATTGCTCTACGGGGGACTTATCAAGACCAAATTGTCGCTCCAATTCCTGCAAGCGTTCCAGGGAAATCTGTGGATCCGCCTTAAGATTGTCCAGATAGTTCCCTGGCGCTAACTGCATGATGGCAAAACTCAATGCAGAGGCCAAAAGCAATGTGATGAGGGCTTCCCCTAAGCGTCGCAAAATTAAACGGCTGGTGTCATTCCCTAGGCATTGGCCAATGGATTTGAGCATGGCTTACTTAGAGGCCAGCACGGCATCAATGGCTGCTTTCAACTCGGCTTCACTGAGCCGGGTGACCACAAAGACTTCCTGCACGGTTTTGCCGCGCCGCGCAATCAGCTTAAACCCCCCCTTGATGGGCACCGAGACCCGCAGGTGGAGATGGGGGGATTTACCCTTGACAGGGGCAATGACACCGGGGGTCAGTGTCGTAATCCCCGCCACCTTGGCCAACTTTTCTAGAACGGGAATGAGACCTTCAATATGGGTAGAGTGATTGAGAACAACCCGACCAGTTGCTACTGCCATTGTTAAGGTAACCACCGTGCTTGCAAGCCGGGTGCCAAAGGCTCTGGCATCCCCACGACAACTTTGTCTGGATCTGATTTTAGGGGAAAAAGCCAAATTTGATGCTGTTGAGGGGGCAGTTGATGGACTGGCGGCGGTGACGCTTGGGGGTTACCGGGCAGCTCTGCCAAAGCATTGGGGTTGGGGTTAGGCGGTGCAGTGTCGCTGTACAAATCACTATTATTCACTTCCTCCGGCATTGTGCGCCCCTCCACAGAGTCCACAGCCAGCATACGACCATCGGGCGACAAGCTGAGGTACAGTTCCTGTTGCGGGTCAAAATCCTTGAGCTTGAACAGGGCCTTGGTTTTCAAATCCAAAAGGGCAAGGTAGGGGATTTCGCGGCTGTTGCCTTCCCCTTCAAGGTGGGTGAGGAGGAGATAGAGAAATTCCCCCTTGGGGTCAAATTGACCGGCAATGATGGAGCCATGGATGGTCAGCAGCTCCCGGTGTTCCCCAAAGAGATCCACCACATAGAGCGATCGCGAGAAATTGGGGTTAAACTTCACCACTGCCACTTGGCGTCCATCGCGGCTAAAGTCCAGCACCATGCCGTACTGGGGCAAAAAGTCAAAGTCACTCTTGCTATTGCCAGGGTCTAGGGGGACAATCGCCAGCCCCTGCCCTTGGGCAATAATTAAATGTTGGTTGTCGGGCGCAATGCGAAAATCGCCAGCGGCCGCTTGATTGAGCCGACGGGGTTGAAAATGTTCATCAAGGAGCCAGAGGGAACTGTCTGCCGGCTGCAGACGATTTACCCGCTGCACAACAATTTTGCTGCCATCATTGGCCAACTGGAAGCGCAAATTCTGGTACTCGCTGTTGTCGAGGATCAGGGAAATTTCACCTGCAGGTCGCGGTTGGCGGCGGGGGGCATCGGGGGCGTTAAAGGATAGCCCAGTGGTGACGGTGTACAGTTGGGGGTCAAAGCCCATTTGCTCGCCCCGTTCGCCCGCACTAAAGAGAATGCGATCGCCCGCCGGATAGGGCTGAAAGTCAAAGACTCGCAGATTGGGGGGCGTCAGAAAAGTTTTTTGCTGCAACGTCAGGTTGTAGAGGATTAATCGCCCCTCTTCCACCCCCGAACCAAGATACACCAGCACGCGATCGCGACTGCGAAACTGCCCCTGGAAGGGTTTCATGGGTTTGCCCTGGGGCACCGAAACCGCGCCTTCTAGGGAGACTTTGAAGGTTTGACCATAGGGAATTGGCTGCTTCAGGGTATAGGCAAAGCGGCGCCCCGACCAACTGGCCTTGCCCTCAAGGGGTGGCTCAATCTTGAGATGTTCCACTACGGACGACCAATCCATCAGCCGGTTAAAGGAGAGGATAAAGGCGCGATCCTCGGCCCCCACATCGCGGTTTTGCCAGCTGAAATCGCGCACCTGGGCTTGGGTGCGATCCCCTGCCCCCAACAGCAAAAGGGTCAAGACAACCGCCGTAAAGAATACGCCTAAGGCAGCCCGGTCGAGGGGCTGCGGAAAGGGGTGAGGAGACATCAGCAGAAATGTTTACACAGCAACAGGAGCACCATACCAGAGGGCTTCAATGTGCTGGATCATGGGTAGCGCTGCCTGCGGTTCTGGCAACAGGACAGTGACATGACCCAGTTTGCGACCCGCGTAGGCTTGACATTTACCATACCAGTGCAGGTGCGCCTGGGGGAGAGCAGCCAAAGCCTCGCGTTTTGCTCCATAGTCCACCTGCGGTGCCGCTAGGCCCAACAAATTCACCATCACCGCCGCCGGTACCTGCATAGCGGGACTGCCCAAGGGTTGGCCACTAATGGCACGCAAGTGCTGCTGAAACTGACTGGTGACACAGGCATCAATGGTGTAGTGGCCAGAATTGTGGACACGGGGAGCAATTTCATTCACCAGTACCTCACCGCTGGCGGTCAGGAAACATTCGATGCCAAAAACGCCCACGGCCTCAAGGGCAGTCAGAATTTGGCGAGCCATGGCCTCAATTTGTTCCCTCACTGGGGGGTCAACGAAGGCAGGGGCAATCACGTGCCGACAGATGGCATCCACCTGCCGGGTTTCCACAACTGGGTAAAGGGCAATTTCCCCTTGGGGCGATCGCGCTGCCATGATTGCCAATTCCTTAACGTAGGGGACAAAGGCCTCCACCAAAAACCCTTGAGGCGGCCTCTCCGGCCAGCGCTGGTGAAACTGCTGCCACGCCTGCTCATCGGGGAGGATAAATGTGCCTTGGCCGTCATAGCCGTGGCGACAGGCCTTAACCACACAGGGAAACGTCGGGGGGCGATCGCCAAGATAGGCAAAGGGCGGTACAGGAAGCCCCAGCTTCTGCAAAAAGTGGCGCTGCTGGTACTTGTCCAACAGGGGGGCGAGGGAGGCAAGACGGGGAGAAAAGCAAACCCCCTGCTGTTCAAGGGACTGCAGTTCCTCTAGATCCACAAACTCATTTTCAAAAGTTATTACATCCACCTGCGCTGCCAGTTGTGCAGTTGTTGCCCCATCGGCGATTGCCCCATAGCAGACGCCGTCCGCAACCGCCACGGCCGGATCGGTGGCCGCCGGTGTTTGTACCCAAAGGCTCAGCCCCATTTCCTTGGCCGCCAGTCCCAGCATCCAAGCCAACTGACCGCCGCCGATCACCCCAATCTTGGTTACCTTGTTCACGCTGCCTGCATTAGACTCAACGGAACCTATTGTCCTATATCAATGCTCCTTGGGTTTCCTCAAGGGCAAGCTGCACTAACCAAAGACTGGGATCATCGCCGGCAGTAAACTCAAAGTTCAATTTACGGCAAATGCGAACCATGCCCTCGTTGTCTTTAAGCACGTAGGCGTGGAGGGCACTGAGACCTTCGTCGCGGCCAATTTGGATTAAACGGCGCAGTAATTCGGTGCCAAGGCCTTGGCGCTGCCAGCGATCGCTAATTAGCATGGAGAACTCGGCGGTATTGCTAAAGTGATCCTTACTGAGGCGAGCGGCGCCAATAATTTCCGGCTGACCGTCCCTTTGACGCTCCACCACCAGCGCCATTTCGCGGTCGTAGTCCACAAAACAGATGCGCACCAAGCGCTCGTGGGCAATCCGCTGGGAGAGTTTCATGAGGTGAAAATAGCGCAGATAGACACTCTGCTCTGAGAGGGTAGCGTGGTACTGGCGCATTAGGGGTTCATCCTCTGGCCGAATTGGGCGAATCAGCACCGGCGTGCCGTCGCGCAACTGCCATGGACTCACGTATTGGGTGGGATAGGGGCGAATGGCCGGCTTGACAAACGTACTTTCGTCCCTGTGGAGCACTAGGCGGGCATCCAAGGCCATCAGGCGGTTGGGGGGTGCCACCAAAAGGGGGTTGATGTCAATTTCCTTAATCCACGGCTGCTCCACCACCAGCAAGCTGAAGCGCACCAGTAAATCCTCAAGGAGGCTGAGATTCAGAGGCGGCCAGCCGCGGACGCCCCTAAAGGCGCGGGAGATTTTGGTTTGCTGAATGAGGCGGCGCGCCAAGGTGGTGTTTAGGGGAGGGAGGGCGATCGCCGTGTCTTCCAGGACTTCCACCAACTGGCCCCCTGTGCCAAAAAGAATCACCGGCCCAAATTGCGGGTCTGTGGAACTGCCCAAAATTAGCTCAAACCCCCGCCAAAGGATCATGGGCTGCACTGTGACGCCGGCAAAGTGACCTGCTCCCGCGGCCATCGTCACATTTTTTTCAATCTGTCGGTAGGCGGCAATCACCGCAGCGGCATCGGGGAGATTCAGCGCCACACCGCCCACATCGCTTTTGTGGGTAATGGTGGGCGAGTAGAGCTTTAGCACCACAGGATATCCCAGGCGATCGGCGGCAGCCACTGCCTCTGTTTCACTGCGGGCAATACAGGTTTCCACCACCGGCAGGCCGTAGGCGGCCAGCACTGCCTTGGCTTCCCACTCGGTCAACAGGCTGCGCCCCTCACCGCGCACTTGGGCAAAAAGCTGACTCACCGAATCCCGATCTGGGGGGGTGGTGGTGAGGGGAAGGGAGGGGGTTTCATAGAGGGCCTGCAAGTGGTCGCTATAGCGCCACATGTAGCTAAAGATGCGGGCGGCGGTATCGGCATAGGCATAGGTGGGAATGCCCGCCTGATTGAGGATTGCTTCTCCTCCCTTGACACTGGTGCCCCCCATCCAACTGGCCAGAATAGGCTTGGCGCCACTGGGGCGGCTTTTAGCGTAGGTGGCAAGATCTTGGGCGATCGCCAGTGGATCGGTCATGGCCTGGGGAGTGAGCACCACCAGCAGACCATCGCTATTGGCATCGGTTTCACAGTGTTGTAGTGCCTTGAGGTAGCGATCGGCCGTGGCATCCCCCAAAATATCCACGGGGTTGCCGTGGCTCCAGGCGGCGGGGAGCACCTGATCTAGAGCCTGGAGGGTCGCCGGCGAGAGGGCACTCAGTTTGCCGCCGGCGCGAATCAGGGCATCGGTGGCCAAAACGCCGGGGCCACCGGCATTGGTGAGAATTGTCAGATGGGGGCCTTTGGGGCGCGATTGCTTGTCCAACACCTCGGCCATGTCAAATAAATCTTCAATCGTTTCCACCCGCAGCACACCACAGCGTTCCAGTGCCGCATCCACCACTGCATCGGATCCCATCAATGCCCCCGTATGGGAAGCGGCGGCCTGAGCGGCAGCGGCAGTTCGTCCCGCTTTGATGACGATAATGGGCTTGACGTAGGCCACTTCCCGCGCCGCTGAGAGGAAAGATCGCGCATCCCCCAGAGATTCCATGTAAATGACAATGCAGCGGGTTTGGGGGTCATCGCCAAGGTAGTAAATGAGATCTCCCCAGCCCACATCCAGCATGGTGCCAATGGACACAAAGGCACTAAAGCCGACATTCTCCTGCAGGCTCCAATCCAAAATGGAAGTACAGAGGGCACCACTCTGGCTCAGAAAACCCACATGGCCCGATCGCGCCATTGTGGCGGCAAAGGTGGCATTTAAGCCCGTGGGTGGACACATGACCCCCAGACAATTGGGGCCAATAATGCGCATCCGCGCCTGGCGGGCAATCCTCAAAATCTCCTGCTCCAGCGCCAGACCCGCTGCCCCCACTTCCCGAAACCCGGCCGAGACAATAATTGCCCCCTTGACCCCCGCTGCTGCACAGTCGGCGATGACTTGGGGAACCGTGGCCGCTGGGGTTGCAATCACGGCGAGATCAACCGCTTCGGGGACAGCCGTCACACTGCCATAGGCCTTAATGCCCAACACAGAACTGCGGCGGGGGTTAACCGGGAAAACCGTTCCGCCAAAGGGGGTTTGAATTAAATTCCACAGCAGGGTACGCCCCACACTCCCTTCTTTTTCGGTAGCACCAATGACGGCAACACTTTTGGGGGCAAAAAGAGGCCGCAGGGGCTGATGGCCGGCGCGCCAGATGTCGTAGGCCGTGGTTCGAGTCATCCTGTTGCCCTCATTACAGTGACGTTGACAAGACGCCAACCCTAGTTTAGCGAGGGCGCTTAGTCTCAGTTACTCTTTGTTACCCAGTGTGCACTTCCCAGTCACAGCCCCTGGCTCCCGTGCGCCAGAGCCGCAGATGCAGACGACTGTTGCCGACTCGCAGATTGCGGAGGTGGAGTTCCTCGATACTGGCGGGCAACAGGGGCTGCTGCAACAAAAACTTGCCCTGGGGCGCATCCACTAAGGGCCAGATCATGATTTGGATAAATTGAAACAAACTTCCCGTGGCCCAAGCTTGGGGGGAACAGGCCACTGGGTACTGCACCGGTTGGGGATAATGTTGACGATCAAAGCCACAGAACAGTTCCGGAGGGCGCAGATCCGGCTGGCGACACACCATGTCAAAGAGTGTCTCCACCAAGGTCAGGGCAAAGTCACTCTCGCCGATTGCCCGCAATCCCAGCGCAATGAGGGCCGTATCGTGGGGCCAGACCGACCCCAAGTGATAGCCAATGGGATTGTAGGCGGGGGAGGTACTGCTGAGGGTGCGAATGCCCCAACCGTTAAAAAGATCAGGTAGCCGCAGGCGTTGTCCTACC
>NZ_CALJEM010000077.1 GCF_938074695.1 uncultured Thermosynechococcus sp. | reverse complement strand
GATCGCCCGTTTGTTCGAGGAAATCAATGCGCGGTCGCCGAATGAGGTTGGTCATTTGGCTGGCACCAATTTTTGTCGGTAAAACGATGTGATCCGCCCCTGCCATGCGCAGCTTTGATTCTGTGCTGGCTAGATTGGCTCGCGCTACGATTAAAAGATTTGGATTCATGGATCGTGCTGTCAGCGTAATAAAAACATTAGTTGTATCATTGGGCAGCACTGTGGCCAGGGCGATCGCCCGATCAATGCCCACGACTCGCAGTGTTTCCTCCTCGGCTGCACTTCCCCAATAGGCGAGATAGCCCAACTGCATTGCCAGATCAATGCGCTGTTCATCAACATCCAAAATGACAAAGGGAGTCTTGGTGGCGGTCAGCTCTTGAGCCATCACTTGACCAATGCGGCCAAAGCCACAGACAATGACATGGCGGTTCAGTTTGTTGATGTCGCGGCTTGCTCGTTGAAGATGCAATAGGCGTTTGATTTCACCTTCCGTAAACAGTTGCACCACCGCACCGATCGTATAAACCGTTGCCGCATTGCCGGCCACAATAATCAGCATGTTAAAGAAGCGCTGCCCTGGGGTCAGCAGTGGACGCACTTCACTGTAGCCAATGCCAAAGACGGTGATGACATACATATAAAGGGCATCGAGCCAGTTCCAGCCAAAGCTGGTGTAGCCCACCACCGCCACTAATGTGAGCAGGATAAAAAGGGTGATGCCAATGATAAACCGCTTGAGGGCAGGGGTCGCAGGTAGCCGTTGCATGGATTTAATATTTGCGCTCTTGGGGTAGAAACAGGGTGTGGGTGACGGGCAAGTAGTTAGCTCCCTTGGCGAGCCAGGGCACTGGCTAAAATCAGCTCGCCAACCACAAGTAAGTTAGCCAGTTCAAAGGCTCCTATTAGCTCTGTATTCCAATAGCGTTGGCGGCGGGGCAAGGGGGCAAATTTCCAAAGCAGCAGGACAGCCTGCTAGGCCACTGCCGACAATTACAACGGCAAAGTCTTGCATTGTCCATTCGTCTAGCATCTTTTCCTATACTAGGTCGGTGGTTAGGAGAGTGGTGGCCACAGCAAAGGTTAAGCAAAGACAAAACAGTAGCCGGATGCTCTTGCGAGCCTCCCGTTGAATCGTTAGAGTGGCAGTACAGTCCTTTTTTGAGAGATAGGGGAGACAGGTTCAGCAGCCAATTTTTTGATGGTTTTGAATGTGTTCTACCCCGGTGAAAGGGACAATACCCTGCTGGAGGCAGCCGTCCTTGAGTGCATTTTTTCTTCACTATGGGGATTGTGGGGTGCGCCATTGGCGCGATCGCGATCGCGCAGCGGTGATGCACCTGATTGCCAATGTCCTCAATGAGTTTGGCCTTGCTTGGCAACCTGAAGGGGCCGATGCCGATGTGGTGCATGTGGAGGACTATTACCATCGCCGCGGCGGGCAGTTTTGGGTGGTGGAGCAGGCTGCGGAGGTGGTGGGCACAATCGCCTTCTACCCCATTCAGCGGGGCGAGGCCGCCGTGGAAATTCGCAAGATGTATCTCCATCCTAGGGTGCGCGGTCAAGGGCTGGGGACATTTCTTCTCCACCATTTGGAGGCCGCAATTGCAGCGGCAGGCTACCGCAAAATCTGGATTGAAACGGCCTCAATTATGACGGCAGCGGTGCACTTGTATGAAAAGTCGGGCTATCAACCGGCCACGGGGGTGGAAACCCAGCGCTGCGATCGCGTCTATGTCAAGGACTTGGTGCCCTATGGCGCGACTTCGATGGCTTCTGTTCCCTGCTAGTGCGCTGCTCCTTCTAGTTTCACCCGCCGCCTTTGGCCTCTGTCGCCAAGATTTGACACGAACTATTGAACAGGAGATACACGATCCCCAATGGCAACGGGGGCAGTGGGGGATTGTCATCCGGGATTTAACCACTGGGGAGGTACTCTACAACCATCAGGGGGAAAAGCTCTTTCTGGTGGCCTCGACGGTGAAGCTCACCACTGTGGCAGCCGCCCTTACCTATTGGGGAGCAAATCATACATTTGTGACCACCCTCAGTGGGCGATCGCCCGACCGAACAACCCTCCGCCTTCAGGGCGGTTTTGACCCCAGTTTCCGCAGCCAAGATCTGCAACGCATGGCCAACCACCTTGCCCAACAGGGAATCCGCCGAATTCAAGTTCTAGAAATTGGCGGCCTAACACCTGTCATGCTGGAACCCACCTGGGCGATCGAAGACCTGACGATGGGATTTGCTGCCGTCGTCACGCGCTTTAGTGTCAATCAAAACGCCCTCAACCTAGAGGTGGTGCCCCAGCAGTTGGGTCAACCCTTGGCGCTACGGCAACAGGAGAGCGGTCTTCCATGGCGAGTAGTGAATGAAACCCGTACGGTAGCCACCTCTGAAGTGGAATTTCTCGAAAGTGAAGTGCGCAGCCAAGAGATTATCGTGCGCGGTCAACTCCATGTGGGCAGTGAACCCGCTGAAATACGCATTCCCCTGCGGGAGCCGATTCCCTATCTCCGGCAACAGGTGCAGCGTGCCTTTGCCCAGGCGGGGATTCAAGTGCAGCAGATTCGCCCGGTGGAGACGGCAGAGCCGTTACCCGAGGTATTGGTACGCCATACCTCACGCCCCTTAAGGGAGTTGATGTTGCCCATCCTCCGAGAGAGTGACAATTTCTATGCAGAAATGCTCCTTGCTGCCCTAGAAGCCGCCCAACCCGGCTATCGCCAACGCTACTTGGCACAAATTGGCATCCAAGGAGCCGTCTTGGTGGATGGTTCGGGACTCTCGCGGCAAAACTGGCTGACGCCCAACGACTTAGTCACCCTGTTGCAGCAGATGGCACGAACAGCTCATGCCTCGCTATGGTGGCGATCGCTCCCCCTTGCCGGGCGATCGGGGACGCTGCGTCGGCGGTTGCGCAATACCCCGGCTCAAGATCGCGTCTGGGCTAAAACCGGCACCTTGCGGGGAGTGGCAGCCTTGGCGGGGTATGTAGAACCAGTCCAAGATCGCCCGTTGGTTTTTAGCATTGTCCTCAACCAAGCAGGGATGACTCCGCCGCAATTGCGCTCAGGACTAGATCGAATTGTTTTGCTACTGGCGCAATTACAGACCTGCGATCGCTTAGGATAAAAACTTGATGAAAACTTTCTCCTCAAATTGGGGCACAGCTAGAGGATGCAGTTCTTCACGGCTTTGAACGTATGCAATCCCTAGAAAAGAGTCTCTACTTGCAGGCTCAGGATAGCTACTTCCCTCAGTTTCTCAACTCCTCGAATGACTGATTGATTCTGCTTATAAAGCAAATAGAAAAAATAATAACGCCGAATTTTTGCATTTGATAGGATTAGAGAGTACCTTGCTTTTCCGCTCCCTAGCCTTTGCCGTATTCCCTTTTTTGTTTGTGAAAAAGGCCGGATTGAGGAAATCGTTCTAGAGTTCTCATGTGACAATAATTATACTGCTGAAATAATCAGCGAACAAACAATAACGGCCAAAGTAAAAGCTTATAGCCACTATTCCCTAGACTATAAAAATTACGTTATAGTGGCAGTACTCTTTCAAGCATTTCGACAGCAATGCCGCAGTCCTAGAGAACTATTCAGGAGGTGTCCCATGCCCACGGAAACCCGCCCCCGTGATGTTCAAGTGGCCGAAATTGCACCGGGGGTTTTGGTCTTGCGATCGCGCACGTGGGAACGGCTGAAGTTTGAAGTGGAGTATGGCCGTCAACAGGGAACCACCTCCAATTCCTACCTCATCCAAGCCCCCCAACCCGCCCTGCTGGATCCGCCGGGGGAATCCTTTACGCAGATTTATCTGCAAGCACTCCAGCAACACATTGATCTGAGTCAACTGCGGTACCTGATCCTCAGTCATGTCAACTCCAATCGTCTGGCCACCGTCAAAGTCCTGCTCGAAAAAGCCCCCCAAGTGACGCTGGTGTGCTCCAAAGCCGGGGCAGTGACCTTGCGCTCTACCCTTGGCGAGCAGTTGAATCTCTGGATTCCCCGCGGGGAAACACCCTTGGAGTTGGGGGGCGATCGCCGTCTGGAATTTATTGCCGCTGCTACCCCCCGCTGGCCCGATGGCCTCATCACCGTGGATCCCCAGAATCAAATTGTGTTTACAGATAAGCTCTTTGGCGCCCATGTCTGTGGCGATAGCCTCTACGATGAGCAGTGGAAAAAACTCGATGAGGATCGCGCCTATTATTTTGAATGCCTCCATGCCGCCCAAACCCGTCAAGTGGAGAGTATTTTGGAGCGCTTGGCAGAACTGACCCCGCCCCCGCGCCTCTATGCCCCCGCCCACGGCCCGATGGTCAAGTTTAGCCGTAGCCGCCTTTTTCAGGATTATCGCGACTGGTGCCAAGCCCAAACGGAACAGGAGACCAAGGTGGCGCTTTTCTATGCCTCTGCCTATGGCAATACGGCAATTCTGGCCAACGCGATCGCCCAAGGGCTGATAGCAGCCGGCGTTCAAGTGGAAACCGTGAACTGTGAAACGACGCCCCCAGCGGAAATGCAGGCCCTGATCCACAGTAGCGACGGTTTTATCATTGGCTCCCCCACCCTAGGAGGGCACATGCCAACCCAAGTGCAGACCGCTTTGGGGTTCATCTTGGCCGAGGGCAGCAAAACCAAACTGGCGGGAGTTTTTGGCTCCTATGGCTGGAGCGGCGAGGCCATTGATGAGATTGAACAAAAACTCCTCGATGCGGGTTATACCCTTGGCTTTGAAACACTGCGGGTGAAGTTTACCCCCACGGCAAGCGATCTCGAAAAATGCCAAATTGCCGCCCACGAGTTTGCCCAAGCCCTGAAAAAATTGCGCAAGAGCCGCACCGTCCGCCCCCCCAGTCTTGTGGAAGCACAGGTGGATCGCACTGAGCAAGCGGTGAACCGAGTCGTGGGTTCGCTGTGTGTCCTGACAACCCTGCCCGAAGGGTGTTTTCACCTGACGCAAGCAGCAGCTATTTTGGTGTCGTCGGTGTCCCAAGCCTCGTTTAATCCGCCGGGAATTACCGTGTCCTTGCCACAGGAATGGGCAGAAAGCCTCTGCTTGGTGGGCGATCGCTTTGTCTTAAATATCCTCAAGGAAGGCAGTCCCCTTGTTCGCCAATTCCAGCAGGCACAACGCCTTGGGGAGCAACAGTTAGCCACCCTTGGCCTCAAAAGCGCTGAGTGCGGTGCCCCGATTTTGCTCGATGCCCTTGCCTATTTGGAGTGCACGGTGGAGTCCCGCATGAACTGTGGCAACCACCGGCTCATCTATGCCGTAGTTGAGAGTGGGGAGTTGCTGCAAACCAGTGGCCTAACGGCAATCCAGCATCGCAAAACCGGCAGTTAGCCCTGAGATTTAGAACACATTCTCAGCGGTCAATTCAGCCGCCTGTTGCTGCGCTAGCTCCTTGGGATGGGCGAGGAGGGAGAGCATCGGCAGATCCTCTTCGCGAATATGGCGCACCACCAAGGCACCCATCGTCTCAATAGTCTCTGGCGTCAGGTTTTCGGGATGCCTTTGCCCATCCTCAAGTATTAAACTCAAATCCCGCAGCAGATTTTGGTGGGCGGCGCGATGCGATAGATAGAGGGGATGGTTGGCAGCAGCCATGAGGGTTTCTTCATGCTGAAAGTGGCGCTCCGTTTCCGTGGCACAGGCAAGTAACTGTGGCTTGACTTGGGAAAATGTTGCCCCTTCAAGGATTGCCAAGCGTAACTGCCGTAGCATTTCCAACAGTGCCCGATGCTCCTGATCGATTTCCGCCCAGCCAGAGACAAACTCCGCCTGCCATGCCAGTCCATCCATCAGTTAACCCTCCAAACTGCCACAGGGAAAGGATGTTTTGATATACTGCCTTCAGCCTAGCAGCCCCCCATTGCAGGGGGTAGGTACTATTACAAAGCGTAGCCGACTGGCGCTTTTGGGCTAAGAAGGTTTAACGGCCACCCAATACTTACTCATAAAGTGGTGCTGAATCTCCTGAACCACCAGACCCGCCTTGTCTAAGCGGAGGTTCAGATCATCTTCGATGTAGTTGCGGTAAAAAGGCTCATGGAAAAGATTGGCAAAGTTTTCCATCATCGGCCGCTGTGCTGGGGAATCTAGGGCTTGAATCGAGTCACAGATCACAAAGATGCCGCCCGGTTGGAGAACACGGGCGCATTCATTAATCACGTTTTGGCGCACTGGGGCGGGCAGTTCATGGAAGAGAAAGACGCAGGTGATGGCACTAAAGTAATTGTCCACGTAGGGAAGGCTCTCGGCATTCCCTTGAATCAGTTGCGGCAGATCTCCGGTCTGGGTGGCTAGTAGAGAATTGGCTTTGCGCAAATAGGTGGGCGACAGATCAATGCCAAAGAGCGCCGCCTCTGGGAAGCCATAGCGCAGTTGCTTCAGGGTGCGACCCGTACCACAGGCAACATCCAGAATGCGCACGGGGGGCGTGGGAGGATGGGCGGCAAAATGCTGGGCAATGGGGGAAATCACGCGCCGCCGCATTGCATCTGCCGTACCGCCAAAGAGGAGTTCCACTTGGACATCGTAGAGGTTGGCGGAGGTTTCACTGAGGTAGCCGTCGGTTTGGTAGTGGAAGTTTTGGCGATAGTACTGCGGATAGTCCTCAAGGCGCACGTTCTTGGGAAAGTCCTGAAAGCGGCGCGATCGCGCCCGCTGCCACATCTGCGGTAAATCGAGGCACAGCAGGGGATAAAAGCGCAAAAACTCTTCCCAAGGGGCATCAAAAAGCAGTGCGGGGGGATAGAGGCCAGCCGCCGCATCCTGCCAATCCTGCTGGAGCAGGGCTGCGTAGCGCTCCTTGATCCATGCCTGCAACTCAGGGCTAAGGGGTTGCGTCCGCTCTTCGGTGGGAAAGAGGGTGTTTAACAGACGTGCACTCAAGGTTTTGTGGGCGATCGCAAACAGATTCTTGCCCCATTGCAGGGCTTGATAGCCACTGTGAAGCGTCTCTTCCAGGAAGGGCAACTGAGCGGCAAAGGGCGCAACCACCATAGCTCTTAACTAAACTTCATAATCTCCAATCCTCACTATACCGCAAAGCCTAAGAGCAGTAGCCCCGTTCGCGGTACCAAGTCACGGCGTCGCGGAGGGCTTCCTCAATCGGCGTCTGGGGCAGCCCCAATTCGGTGACGGCCTTGCGGGCATCGTAAAACATTTTTTGCTGTGCCATGCGCACCCCATCGAGGGGAATGGCGGGGCGCTTACCCAAAGCCCCCAGAACCACCTCATCGAACCACGCTATCACTAAGGGAATGACAATGGGAATCTCGCCCAAGGGACGGGGCAACCCCGTAATGGTGGCTAGGCGCTCCAGAATGTCCGCAAGGGTGAGGTTTTGGTGGCCGAGGATATAGCGTTCACCGGTTCTGCCTTTTTCCAAGGCCAAGAGATGACCCATTGCCACATCCCGCACATGGATGAGATTCAGCCCCGTATTCACATAAACGGGCATCTGACGTCGCAAAAAGCGCAGAATGATTTCTCCGGTGGGGGTGGGTTTGGCATCCCAAGCGCCGATGGGGGTACTGGGATTCACAATCACAATATCTTGCCCTTGGCGGACTGCCTCCTGCGCCACCTGCTCTGCCCAGTACTTGGAGCGTTTGTACTCGCTAATCAGCTTTTCAGGGGGGCTTTGGTAGGCTTCCGTTGTGGGTTGACCCCTAGGGTCTACGCCAATGGCGGCTACGGAACTGGTGTAAACGGTGCGCTCAATGCCCGCCTCACGGGCCGCAGCCAAGATTCGCCGCGTTCCCTCCACATTGACGGCATAGAGGAGGGGGCGATCGCGCCGCCAGAGACTATAATGAGCCGCCACGTGAAATAGCACTTGACACCCCTGCATCAGGGAAACGAGGTCACCGGTGCGCAGATCCCCTTGCACCAATTCCACATCCCATGCCCTGAGATGGGCTGCCCGCTGCGGTTGCCGCACAAGGGCACGGACGCGATACCCCCTTTCTGCCAGCACTTGAGCCACATGGGTACCGACAAAGCCACTGGCTCCCGTGAGAAAGACCGTGGTGCTCAATCCTCCTCTGCCTCCATGCTACCGGGGGGCAAGACGGCTGCCGTGACAATCACATCCTCTTCGTCGAGGCGTTGCAGACGGACGCCCGTGGCCGATCGCGACCGGGAGGAAATATCCATGACTTTTTGACGAATAACAATACCGCGACTGGTTACAATCATGAGTTCGTCCTCAGCATTGACAATCCGCAGGGTGGCCAGTTGATCCGAATTGCCTTTGGCTTTGAATTTGGTAGCGGTAATGCCCATGCCGGCGCGGTTTTGCAGCCGAAACTGTTGCACGGGCACCCGCTTGCCGTAACCATTGGTGGTGATCACCAGTACCCAAGGGCCTTCACTTTGGGTGACTGTTTCCTCAGTGTCATCCTCTTCGGAGAGAGAGGCAAAACGGTTGGCGATCGCCCCCGGCAGAATATCCATGCCCACTAGTTCATCTCCCGGCCGCAGACTCATGGCCTTAACGCCGCGGGTTGCCCGTCCAAGGGGGCGCAGTTGATCGTGACTGGCGCGAAAATGAATCGCCATGCCCTGCCGCGAGCCAAGGATAATGGTGTCCTCTTCACGGGTACGCCGCACCCAGCGCAGTTGATCTCCCTCTTCAAGGGAAATGGCAATCAAGCCGTTGGCGCGGATATGACTGAAGGCCGACAGGGCGGTTTTCTTGATGAAGCCCTTGCGGGTGAGCATCACCAGATACTCATCTTCACTAAATTCTTGAACGGCAATGACGGAGGTAATTTTTTCCTCGGGGGGAATGGGCAGGAGTTGAACAATGGGGGTGCCCCGTGCTTGGCGCGAGCCACTGGGGATTTGGTAGGCGGGCAAGGCATAGACTAACCCGCGATCGCTAAAAAAGAGGATGCAATCGTGATCCCTACAGCTAAAGAAGTGCTCAACGGCATCATCTTCTTTAATCTCTGCCCCTTTACGCCCCCGCCCATCGCGACTTTGGGCTTCAAAGGTATCTACGGGCATCCGCTTGATGTAGCCCTGCTGCGTGACGAGAATAACGGATTTGTTATTGGCAATTAGATCGGTGTCGCTGATTTCCCCTTCCGCCTGCACAATGCGCGATCGCCGAGGGGTGGCAAACTTGGCCTTGAGTTCTGTGACTTCCTTTTCAATCATCTCCAGGATCCGCTGCCGATTGGCTAGAATGTCGCGATAATCGGCAATTTGCCGCTGTAGCTCGGCGTGCTCGCGCTCAATTTTTTCCGCCTCTAGGGCGGTGAGGCGCCGCAGTTGCATCTGCAAAATGGCATCGGCTTGGGCTTCACTGAGGCCATAGGTCTGCATCAATTGCTGGCGGGCGAGGGTCGTGTCACCGGCGCTGCGAATGAGTTGAATCACGGCATCGAGATTGGCTAACGCCACCAGTAACCCTTGCAGCAGGTGATCCCGTTCTTCAGCTTTGCGCAGGGCATAGCGGGTACGGCGGGCGATCGCTTCTTCGCGAAAACTGAGGAAGACTTCTAAACTGCGCTTGAGGGTCAGCAGTTGCGGCTCGCCGTTGACGATCGCCAGCATGTTGGCCCCAAAATTTACCTGGAGGGGGGTGTGCTTGTAGAGGTTGTTGAGCACCACCCGCGGGTAGGCATCCCGCTTCAGTTCAATGACCACCCGAATCCCCTCGCGATCGCTTTCATCCCGCAGGTCGGCAATCCCCTCAATTTTTTTCTCGTTGACCAACTCGGCAATTTTTTCCATCAACGCCGCCTTGTTGGTTTGGTAGGGCAACTCCGTAATCACAATGGCCTCGCGGGGCTGGCGACCGGCCGCTTCCAGGGTTTCAATCGTAGCCACCGCCCGCAGCGTCATCGAACCCCGTCCCGTGGTGTAGGCCTCTTCAATGCCCCCCTGCGCCAAAATATGTCCGCCTGTGGGGAAATCGGGTCCGGGAATGTAGCGCATTAGCTCGCGATCGCTGATCTGGGGATTATGGATTAAGGCCACCAACCCGTCCACCAGTTCCCCCAAGTTGTGGGGCGGGATATTCGTGGCCATGCCCACGGCAATGCCGGAGGTGCCATTGAGGAGCAACTGGGGAATCCGTGCCGGCAAAACCAGCGGCTCTTGCTGTGAGCCGTCAAAATTATCCACAAAATCCACCGTTTCCTGATCAATATCCTGCAACAGCGCCTCTGTGGCCAACGCTTGCAGTCGGCACTCGGTGTAACGCATTGCCGCCGGCGGATCATTGTCAATGGAGCCAAAATTGCCATGACCCTCAATGAGGGGGTGCCGCATAGAAAAGTCCTGTGCCATGCGCACGAGGGCATCATAGACCGCCGCATCGCCGTGGGGGTGGTATTTTCCTAGGACTTCGCCCACCACGCGGGCGCATTTGCGGAAGGGGCGATCGCTGGTCAGCCCCAACTCGTGCATGGCATAAAGAATCCGCCGATGCACCGGTTTGAGACCATCGCGGGCATCGGGAAGGGCGCGCCCGACAATCACGCTCATGGCATATTCAAGGTATGAGCGCGAAATCTCCTCCCGCAGCTCCGTGGGAATGATCCGAGAAGACGCAGCAGCAAAGCTCATGGACTGGCCTTAACCAATGAATAAATTTGACAATTTTGTGGTTCAGCTTGAGGCTTTTATGATACCACGCCAACCTAGCTGCTCCCTCTTGCCCCTCTCTCCCCGGAGACTTTTGTTCACCAAGAGTCCGACAATTGCTTTTGTAGCATGAACACAGTCAGTGCAGTAACGACAATAGGACACAGAAGAATAAGCCAGCACTTACCGCCCACGGCGGACAACGGCGAACAAACGAGACAAGACCCGTCGGCAAGGGGATAATGAGTTTTGCAAAACTCTCCCTCAAGCCCACAAGAGACACCCAACAATGCCCCTAGACCCCCACATCAAATCCAAACAGCGCGTTGCCGACTATGGGGAGGTGCTGACTCCCCCCCACATCGTGACGGCAATGCTCGATTTAGTTCAACAGGAAACCGAGCGGATTGATTCGCGGTTTCTGGAACCCGCCTGCGGCACGGGGAATTTTCTCACCGAAGTTTTGCGGCGCAAGCTCAAGGTCGTAGAAAAACGCTACGCCAAAAGCCAACTGGACTATGAGCGCTATGCCGTGCTGGCTGTGTCTTCACTGTATGGTATTGACATTCTGGCAGACAATGCCGAGGAATGCCGCCGGCGGCTTTACGCGGTGTTTGATGAAGCCTACACCGCCCTCTTTGGCAACAGGGTCAAACCTGCCTGCCGCGCAGCGGTGCGTTATATCCTGAGCTGCAACATTGTGCATGGCGACGCGCTTACGCTCCAGACCGTCGGCGAAGATCCGCAACCGATTATCTTTGCCGAGTGGTCGCTCGTCAACGGCAGCCTGCTCAAACGGCGCGATTTTGCCTTTCACGAGATGGTGCAGCAGGCTTCTTTGCGCGAACTGCCCCTGTTTTCGGATTTGGGCGAGGAAGTCTTCATCCCAGAGCCGGTGAAGGACTACCCACCCGTGCATTTTCTGGAGATTG
>NZ_CALJEM010000076.1 GCF_938074695.1 uncultured Thermosynechococcus sp. | reverse complement strand
GCAACTTTACCTACGCAATGTTCCTAAGCAAATGATGATGCTCCTTGAGCTGACAAGCATGGATAAGGTCTTTCAAATTGTTTCCACCCTTTAATTTCCATTTAGTCAGCTTCCCCGAAGAGAAGCAAGAGCGTCCTTGATATAGCCTCTCCCTGAGCGGATTGCAACCCCCTGTTCCGAGGGATCCCTTGCAAGGGAGGGGTAAATTATTTTCTACGACATGACTAAAAATGCTCAAACCCACTCCCAGACAGACTCCGAGGGATTCAACGCAAGATTCAAAGTTTGCGCCACTTCAATGGATCTGTCGGCGGAGAAAATTCTGGCTCAGGGGATACGGTTATCTGGCGACCAGTTGTGAGCCTACAGCACTGGCCAGTTGTTCGAGCATCGTAACCGTTGTGGCAAAGTCCACGCAGGGATCTGTAATGCTTTGGCCATAGACTAATTGTGAGAGATCCTGGGGAATTGGTTGATTCCCTGCCTTGAGATGGCTTTCGATCATTACTCCCGCCAGATAACGGGAGCCTTGCTGCACCTGCTGGGCGAGGTTCTCACAGACAACTACTTGACGCTGGGCATCTTTGGCGGCATTGCCATGGCTACAGTCCACCATCAGCCGAGGGGTCAGCCCTTTACGCTCTAGGAGTGCAGCAGCCATCTCGATGTGGGCAGCAGAATAATTGGGGCCGTCTTTGCCGCCCCGCAGCACCAGATGGGTATCGGGATTCCCGGTGGTGGCCACAATACTGGCCCGGCCTTCGGCGTTAATGCCCAGAAAGTGGTGGGATTGACGGGCGGCAATCATGGCATTAATGGCTGAGTCCAAGTGACCATCGGTGCCATTTTTGAAGCCCACGGGCATCGAGAGACCTGAGGCCATTTGACGGTGGGTTTGGCTTTCAGTGGTGCGTGCCCCAATGGCGGTCCAACTGACAACGTCGGCAATGTACTGGGGAATAATCGGGTCGAGTAATTCTGTTGCGGCGGGCATCCCTAAGTTGGCCAAATCCAGCAATAGCTTGCGCGCCAAGCGGAGGCCGGTATTGATGTCATAGCTGCCGTCGAGGTGCGGATCGTTAATCAATCCCTTCCAGCCCACCGAAGTTCGCGGTTTCTCGAAATAGACCCGCATGACAATTTCCAGACTGTCTTGCAGGCGATCGCGCACCTGAGCTAGTTTTTCGCCGTATTCTAGGGCAGCTTTGACATCGTGAATCGAACAGGGTCCCACAATCACCAGGAGTCGGCGATCGCGCCCCTGGAAAATGTCACGAATGCGATCGCGGGTCGTGGCCACAAGGGTAGCTTGGGCTTCCGTCAGCGGCAGATCCGCCAGCAGCGCAGCAGGCGTCAGCAAAGGTCGCGTCTCAACAACGTGCAGGTCAAACGTTTGCGGCATGGAGTAGCAATCAGCACTTTTTTCATGATAACTCTCTAACTGCGGTTCGCACGCCACAGGAGGGGAATTGCCACTGCCAAACCAATGCCGTGGGGCAACCACGCTGCCACCAGGGGGGAAAGTATCCCCATCTTGCCCAGGGCACCGAGAAAAAATGTGAGCACGTACTGACCAAAGACCACTGCCACGCTAATGCCAAATCCCTGTCGTCCCCGTCGTTGGGAAGGACTGAGGCCGAACCCCACCCCTAAAAGGGCAAAGACTACAGCCAAAAAGGGCTGAGCCTGGGATTGAGCCAAATGAACCTCCAAGGCACGCACCAGTTCTGGCTCTCGATTGGGATCGAGACGTTGCAGCGCACGGCGTGCTTGGGTAATAGAGAGTTCCTCTACATCGGTGGGTTGCAGTTGTTGCGATTGGGCAGGCCGAGGCAAACGGATCTCCTGTTGGTCAAATTTCAACAGATTGCGGCTGACCCCTGTGTGGCTAATTAAATAGGCCACCCCCTGAGAAAGTAACCAGCGGCGCTCACGCCCATTCCACTCAGCGGCTTCAGCACTAATGACCTGAGTCACCTGCGGTTGCGAAAAGTCTAAAACCGTGATCCCCTGAATGCGGCTACCATCAAAGCGATGCCCGTAATACAGTCGCCGCACATCGCCGTCGCGATCGTACTCCGGGTAGAAAATATCGGTGCCTGAGCCGAGGGTACGCTCCTGCTGCTGTAGCTCCCGCATGAGTTTTTGGGATTCAAATTTGGCGATCGGCACTGCAATTTCATTGAGCGCTAGGGTTAGGCCGCTCACACACAGGGCAAAAACCACCACCGTTACAAGCACACGACGCAGACAAATCCCCACACTGCACAGGGCAATCCACTCCCCCTCCTCCGAGAGCTGACTCATTGCTCCCACAACCGCCAGCAGCACCGCCATCGGAAACACCAAGACCAAGACGGTAGGTAGTTGATAGCCAATCAATTGCAACAAGATCGTCAAGGGCAGTTGCGCATCGGCAATTTGCCGCACTAGATCAAAAATCGTGCTTACGGTCAGGGCAAGGGTTGCAAAGACAGCCACCCCCAAAACAAACCCCGGCACCAGTAGCGAGAGAAGATACTGATCTAACTTGGGGAGGGTCGGCATCCAGAAGTGCCGCTGTGCTCTAACCATGCCTAGAAACGAAAATCCTCACCGAGGTAGTATTGCCGCACTTTGGCATTCTGTGCTAATTCCCAGCTATTGCCTGCAGCCAAAATCTGCCCTTCCCGCAGAATATAGGCGCGGTCAATAATTTGCAGCGTTTCCCGCACGTTGTGATCGGTAATGAGAATGCCTATCTGGCGATCGCGCAGTTTAGCAATTATCTCCTGTAAATCATGCACAGCAATCGGATCCACCCCCGCAAAGGGTTCATCAAGGAGCAAAAAGCTAGGCCCTTGGGTTCCTGCCGCTAAGGCACGGGCTAATTCCGTGCGCCGCCGTTCTCCCCCTGAGACTTGCCGACCAAGGGTGTGGGCAATGTGGGTGAGGCGAAATTCCGTCAGCAGTTGATCCAAGCGATCGCGCCATTGGCGTCGTGGCACCCCCGTCTCTTCTAAAACCAAAAGAATATTTTCAGCCACCGTCAAGTGGCGAAAGATGCTCGGTTCTTGGGGCAAGTAGCCAATGCCCCGCCGTGCTCGCTGATGTAGAGGCGCATGGGTAATCTCCTCGTCATCCAGCCATACTCGCCCGTAATCTGGTCGTTCAATCCCTGTGGCAATGTAAAAGGTTGTCGTTTTGCCAGCACCATTAGGTCCCAACAGACCGACCACTTCCCCCCGTGCCACCGAGAGACTGACGTGATCGACGACCCAACGACTGCCATACCGTTTGCATACACCCTCTAAACGCAGCGTAGCGGGTAACGCAGACCGTCTATTGGGGCTGCACAGATCCAAGAATTTGCTGGTTAGGGTCATCGCGAATCATTAGGATGGCTTCAACTTGGCGGCTGGGGGCAGGCAGGGCAACGAATTTGGCCTCTGAGATAAGGTAAGTGACAGTTTCAGCGCGGAGACTGTTCCCCTGTTGCAAAACGTACACATTGCCACTGAGGACAATGCGACCCTCGCGGCTAAAGTATTGAGCCTGTGCCGCACTGGCCTGAATTTGGCGGGCAGGATAGCGCAACTGCACATTGCCCCGCGCTGTAATCACCCCCGTCACTGCGTTTGCCTGTTGAACATCCGCCAAGATGGTGAGTGCTTGGGTAGGCGGTTCTTGGGAATCTGCCGCTTGCCAAAATAAAGGTACCATTGCCAACCCTACTCCCACTGTACCCAGTGCCAAAAGGCGAGAGGGCCATCGGGAACAAGATTGCAACATTTCCTTATTCTCCGCCACAATGTCTTTATCCTAGTGGATAAGGGAAAATTTCCGCAAAATGCCCGTTTATTTCTACTGGGGGGAAGATGAGTTTCGACTAGAGCAAGCCGTTAAGGCCCTGCGGCAACGAGTGGTGGATCCCCTATGGGAGAGTTTTAACTTCGAGAAATTTGCCGGGGAGGACGCTGCAGCCGTTCAAGCCGCCTTGGCACAGGTGATGACGCCACCCTTTGGCGGGGGCGATCGCTTGGTGTGGCTGGTGAATACAACCCTTGGTCAACGCTGTAGTGCAGAGCTACTTGCAGATTTAGAACTCACCTTGCCGCAAATTCCCCCGAACTGTCACTTGCTTCTTACCAGTCCTCAAAAACCCGACAGCCGCAGTAAAGCCGTCAAGCTACTGCAAGAGTATGGCCAGATTCAGGAATTTAGTCCGATTGCCCCTTGGAAAACCGCCGAGATTGAACAGCAGATCCGTGAAGCGGCTCAATGCTATCAACTGCACCTCTCCCCTGAGGCAGTCCAGCTCATTGCAGAAGCCGTGGGTAACGACAGCCGCCAACTGCACAATGAATTAGAGAAATTGGCCTTATTTGCGGGCGATCGCCCCCTTACCGCTAAGGACATCACAGCCCTAGTTCATGCTACTCAACAAAGCAGCCTCATCCTTGCCAGTACCCTCCTGCGCGGGGACACTGCCACAGCCCTCAGCCAACTAGAAGGCCTGCTGCAACAAAACGAACCGCCTTTGCGCCTCCTAGCGATTCTAACGAAACAATTTCGCACGTGGTTGTGGGTCAAGTTGCTCAGCCATGAGCGGGACAATCAGCGCATTGCCAAGCTTGCCGAAGTCGGCAACCCAAAACGGGTCTATATTCTGCAAAAGGAAGTCAATGCCGTTCCTCTGCCTGCCCTTCAAGCCTGTTTGCGGATTCTCTTAACTACAGAGTACCAGCTTAAGCTGGGAGCCGAGCCAGTGACCACCCTGCGCCAGGGAATGATTCAACTTTCCTTAGCCTGTTCACGACGTTCGTGGGGCGATCGCTCTGGCGGCGGCGAGAGCTGACTGGGGGGAAGCCGAGAGGGCTTACGACTAGGACGGTTCCACGTTTGCCATGCCGCCTTTACCCCAGCAAAGACACTACGGGTGGTAACTTTTGCCTCCTGAACCTGCCGTTTTGCCGCTGCAATGCCTTGATCCACCTGCTTAATCACATTCCCTGCCCTTTCTACTCCTTGGCTAATGTCATCCGTGAGATCGCTAATCTCCAAGCCCGTCAAGCGAATGGCTTCCAATGTGGGCGGTAGCTCGCGCCCCAACGTATCAAAAAGCTTTTCAGCACTGCGGGCAGCCCGTGCTAACTCTATAAATGCCGGAATTGCGGCAACCAAAACGGCTGCCAAGCATACGGCCACTAATACCAGTGACACTGCCAACCAAAAAATTGGTTCTGTCACGTTGGTTCGTCCACTGCGTCCTGCGGGGATGTGTCCCGATACTATCACGAGTTCCCCAAGGGCAACAGTTAAAAGAATCACGCCTAGGGTCAGCGCCCACCAAAGAAGATCAGGCTACAGTTCTTTTATGCCCAAAACCAAGCGCGCCTAGCAGGTTTGCTACAATTGCTGTGCAAGTATTAGTTGCCGTTGCGTTGCTCAATCTATGCAATCACCTTCAACAAGGGGGTAACAATACCTTAGTTTGTGGCGTTCTTGCGTGATCTGTTCATCGTTGTACTGATTGTTTAGGACTATTTGCCGTGGGCACTGAATTCCATTCCCATTCTTCCCCTTCTCTGCATTCTCACCCCCATCACCACAGTGAGGAATCGCTGCGGGCGATCGTCAATCGGCTGTCGCGCATTGAAGGGCACGTGCGTGGCATTAAAGCGATGGTGCAGGACAGTCGTCCTTGTCCAGAGGTATTGATTCAAATTGCCGCAGTGCGGGGAGCGTTGAACCGGGTGGCACGGCTGATTCTCGATGAGCATTTGAATGAATGTGTGACTCATGCCGCTCAGGAGGGACGCATTGATCAGGAGCTAGCAGAACTCAAGGCTGCCCTTGATCATTTTTTGGGATAATGGTTTGGGGTAGCCTAAATAATGCCAATGCCTGCTGTTATTGTGATCAATTGGGTACTAGGAGTCATCCTCGCCGTTTTGACGTTGATTTTTCTTGTGCGTATCATCTTCACGTGGTACCCCCAGGTTAACCTCACGCAAGGACCATTGAAAATTATCTATTGGCTCTCAGAGCCGGTTTTGGCACCCACTCGCCGCATTGTGCCGCCTTTGGGGGGGGTGGACATTAGCCCCATTATTTGGCTAGGCATTGTCACGCTCCTGCGGGAATTGCTTGTGGGACAGCAGGGACTGTTGTTTCTCTTGTTTCCACCGGCCTAGTGGAGACGACAACACCCCTCAACCCGAAGCCATTTCTCAAGTGGGCCGGCGGCAAGTCTCAGTTGCTGAGCCAGATAGCTCCCTACTTGCCCCCAGAATGCCGCTGCTATACCGAGCCATTTTGTGGCAGTGCGGCGCTCTATTGGTATCTCTTTAGCCAAGCGCAGCGAGGGCAGTTTCAGTTTCGGCAGGCGCGGTTGAGCGATCGCAACGCTGAACTCATCAATTGCTACCAAATTGTGCGCGATCGCGTTGAGGACTTAATTGGCCAGCTCACCGAGTATCGCCAACAGCACAGTAAAACCTTTTATTACTACATTCGCAGCTTAAATCAGCAGCAACTGGATCCCCTGACGCGGGCAGCTCGGTTTATCTATCTCAATAAGACCTGTTTTAACGGTCTCTATCGCGTCAATCGTGCAGGGCAGTTCAACGTTCCCATGGGGCGCTATGCCAATCCCCAGATTTTTGATCCTGAGACGCTGCGGCAAGCCAGTCTTGCCTTGCAAAACGTGACCTTGAGTGTGGCGGATTTTCAAGAGGTCTTAACGTGGGCAACGGCGGGGGATTTTATCTACTTCGATCCCCCCTATTATCCCCTTTCTAAAACTGCCAACTTTACCAGTTACACCGATCAGCCCTTTGGCGAGGCTGAACAGATTGCCCTGGCCCAGGTGGTAGAGACGCTAGCGCGGCGGGGATGCTACGTCATGGTCAGCAATGCATGGGTTGAACCCGTGCTGCAACTATATCAATCTTGGCGCTGTATTGAACTCAAGGCCAGCCGTGTAATTAACTCCAATGCGCATAAGCGGGGCAAGATTAGTGAGCTGCTGGTTGTCACCTATCGCTGCTAAGGTTGCTGCTCAAGCGCTCTAGGCTCATTCGGGAAAGTACTTGCCCCGTGTAGAGACCATGACTGCACCCCGTTCCCGAATCAAGTCCTTGGCTGCCCGTTCTAGACGGTAGCCAAAAAAGAGGGGGCGAATTTCCTCAGAAGCCTCTACTTGAGCCACAAGGTTCAAAAATCGCTCTACTTCTGATTCTGTGATGTTACTTTTGACTTCTCCCAAGACTAGTACTGGTTGTCCCTGCACTTGGCCACGAATCACTAAATCAAACTCATATTGCCCATTGCGCAGGGGTAGGGTGTCGCGATCGCAAAATTCAATTTCCATCCCCCAGCGGTACTCAAGAATTTCCGGCACCACTTCCAAAGCCAAGTCTTCTAAGGAGCCGCCGAGGGCTTCACTCAGACCGCCCACCTGCCGCGCCAGTTGTCTAACTGCCCTTTCTGTCCGTTCTTGAGCTGCAGAAAGTCTATCTACCGCAGCAGCTAGCTGATCCACCCGCTCTTCGGTGCGTTTTTGCGCCGCCGCTAATTCTTCAACCCGTTCTTCGGTGCGTTTTTGGGCTTGAGCTAGCTCTTCAACTCGCTCTTCGGTACGCTTTTGCGCCGCCGCTAATTCTTCGACCCGTTCTTCGGTGCGTTTTTGGGCTTGAGCCAGATCGGCAACAATTGCTTTCAGCTCATTAAAGTCTTTGGCCTTGACGACATCGTCATAGGCCTCACGAATTACTTCTGCCAGTAGATGTGCCTGCTCGGGACTAAAGGCAGCCCGTAATTTTTCTTCTAAAGCAGAGGTCATTGTATTTCAAATCACCAATAGTTTCATTGTAATGCTTGGCCAATTGCACTTGTGAGCTGTGGTTAGACTATAAAGCATCAGGTGGTTTGAGGACAGCGTTATGGTGAAAGATGGGTTGCGCTACTGGCCGCTAGGTGTTGCCCTCCTTTTAGGGGTGCGTCTTGAACCGGTTAAAGCAGCAGAGATGTCACTCCCCCGAATTAGTATGGCAGAGGAGGAGTGGATGGCTCTCAGCAAAGAAGACGCCTTTGCCCAAGCTCGCCTACCACAATCTGAAGGCTCGGCTGTCGATCTATTGCCGCCGCCACCAACGCCACCGGCAAAAGTTGCCCCTGCTATAGAATCTCCTGCCTCTCTACCGACGAGCACTGAGGTCAAGGGAGATGCGCCAGTCCTCCCCATAGAACCTCCACCGACAACGGCTGACAATTCCTTAGAGACCCCGACAACAGGGGAAATAATAACAGCAGAACAGGCAGCCCAAGAGGGGCGTTTAGCGCTTTTGCGGGAGGGCGATCGCCACTGGCAATCAGGAGACTTTACCACTGCCCAAACCTACTACCAAAAGGCCAAACCTGACCTAAACTTGCCACCTCCTCGCGTCACACCCCCAGCTGTACAGGAAATCAGTCAACTGCCTCCCGCTGCCCAAGTCTATTGGCGCGAAGTTCAAGGCGGCTCCCAACTCTACAGTGCCCAAGCCGTACCACTACAGCTTTTGGTGGAGCAGTTTCCAGAGTTTATTCCCGGCCAAGTGCGCTTTGCCGAGTTTCTCGTACAGCAGGGTTCCCTCAAAGAGGCCTATGCCCACCTCGAACAAGTTGCCAGCCTTTATCCCGATCAACCTGATATTCATCGTACCCTCGTCACACTCTACGATCGCCAGCAACAGTGGCTGGAAGCCGCACTCGCTGCCCAACGCTTTGTCCTGTTGAATCCTGACCACCCCGCCACCCCTGAATTTCAGCAATTGGCTGCAGAGCGAATGCAACGCTTCCGTCGCCGTCTTCAGGGGCAGTTGCGCGAAGGGATGATTGTCGGTGCCCTTACTGGATTGGTGGGTGTGGCTGTCACGGGCAATCCCCTCCTGTCTTTGGACTCGATTCAAATGATGGCCTTGATGATGCAGGGGGAATCTGCCCTCGGTCGTTCAGTAGCCCGGCAAATTAGCCGCCAAGTCAAGCTGCTTGAAGATGCTAAGGTTCAAGCCTATGTCAATGAAATCGGACAGCGTCTGGCCAAAGTAGCAGGTCGTCATGAGTTTGAGTACGAGTTTTTTGTTATCAAAGATAACGATCTCAATGCCTTTGCCCTGCCGGGCGGTAAGATCTTTATTAACACGGGTGCAATTCTAAAAGCCAATACAGAAGCAGAATTGGCCGGCTTACTTGCCCACGAAATGGCGCACGCGGTGCTCTCCCACGGCTTTCGCCTAATGGTGCAGGGCACAGCCACTGCCAACTTGACGCGGTTATTCCCCACTGGCGGCTACGTGACAGGGTTGCTCGTGACTCGCTATAGTCGGGAGATGGAGCGAGAGGCAGATATTTTAGGAACACGCATCCTAGCACGGGCAGGTTATGCTGCCGATGGCCTCCTCAATTTAATGCATACCCTCAAGAAGGAATACCGCAATCAAGAGCCACCCCTGCCATGGTTTTCCACGCACCCGCCGACCGATGAGCGGATTCGCTATATCCGCGGTCTGATGCGCGATCGCGGGTACACCCCCTTTGCCTTTGAGGGGGTCGAACGGCATCAACAGATTCAAGCCCATCTGCGCACCCTAGTGGATCCGCCCAATCCCAAAAAGTCCAAACGGGAGACGGCCAAAACACTGCAATAGCTCAGCATGATCTGAATGTCCAAATATTGTTTTCAAACTCTTGAGTAGGAATCCGCGTTTCTCGCCCTAGGGGAAGAGTACTGGGATAAAGTACAAGTGGCAGCCTTGCCACAACTCTTCAGTTAATGCAGGCATGAAACAACTGCTTTGCTTGAGTAATGGTCACGGTGAGGACGCGATCGCCAGCTCGATTTTGCAGGCCTTGCAGCACCAGTGTCCAAACCTAGACTTGATGGCATTGCCCTTGGTGGGCTTAGGGGCTGCCTATACGCGGCTGGGAATTCCCCTCCTCCACCGCGGCAAAAGCCTTCCCTCTGGCGGCTTCATCTACATGGATCTGCGCCAGCTATGGCGAGATCTCGGCGCAGGCTTGCTGGGACTTTTGGGGGAACAGGTTTGTGCCGTCCAGCGTTGGCAACGATTCTCGGCAGGGCATATCTTGGCCGTTGGTGATATTGTGCCTCTATTGCTGGCCTATGGTACGGGGGGAACCTATAGTTTTATCGGCACTGCTAAGTCTGACTATTACCTCTATGATGCGATGGGGCATCCTTATCGTTGGGGCATGGGTTGGGCGGGAAGTGACTACCTGCCCTGGGAGCGATGGTTGTGGCGATCGCCCCGCTGTCGAGGTGTTTTTGTCCGCGATGCCCTGACCGCCAAGAACCTCCAGCGACTAGGGTATGCCGTCCACTACTGCGGCAATCCCATGATGGATTTGGTGATGCCGCCACCTGTCCCTTCTCCCTTTACTGAGAAAACAATTGTGTTGCTGCCCGGTTCCCGTGCCCCTGAAGCCTACCGCAACTGGCAACAAATTTTGCGGGCAGTGACACCCTATCAAGATCGGCCGCTGATCCTTCTTGCCGCTGTGAGTCCAAGCCTTGACTTACATCCTCTTGAGCAGCGCCTTGAGGGTTGGCAACCTATCCCCAGTCCATTACCCCAGACCAAGGCATGGCAGTTGGGTCAACACCAACTGATTTTAAGTTCACACCACTTTCGTGAATTTCTACATTGGGCAGAAGGAGGCATTGCCCTCGCCGGAACGGCCACAGAGCAGTGCGTTGGCTTAGGGAAACCTGTGGTCACGTTTGCCGGTGCAGGCCCCCAATTTACCCGTGACTTTGCCACTCGCCAAAAGCGTCTTCTCGGAGACTCGATTTTCTTACTCGATGATCCTCAAGCAGCCATCCCCACCCTCTGCAAGATTTGGGAAGATTCGGCCTTACTGGCGCGAGTTGCTACCAATGGTAAAGAACGCATGGGCGAACCTGGCGCCAGCGATCGCATTGCCGCACAACTCTTAAAAACCCTCCGTGATTAAGTCCTCACAAAAAAAGACCCCCATCGATATAGATGGGAGTCAAATCCTAATGAATTAGAGATTAGCGACTGACCCTAGTCAAGGCTAGGCATTGAGAGAACGGGTTCAGATTTGCGGTCAATCCCCTTCTCAAAACCAGCCGCCGCCGCACGGGCACGACCCGCGTGCCACAGGTGACCCACCAAGAAGAAGAAGGCCAAGACAAAGTGGGAGGTGGCCAGCCAAGAACGGGGCGACACAAAGTTCACCGAGTTGATTTCAGTGGCCACACCACCCACCGAGTTCAACGAACCCAAAGGTGCATGGGTCATGTACTCAGCGGCCCGACGCTCTTGCCAGGGCTGAATATCATTTTTGATCTTGTTGAGGTCAAGACCATTGGGACCGCGCAACGGCTCTAACCAAGGACCGCGGAAATCCCAGAAGCGCATTGTCTCACCACCAAAGATGATTTCACCTGTGGGAGAGCGCATCAGGTATTTACCCAGACCTGTGGGACCTTGAGCCGAACCCACGTTCGCACCCAGTTTTTGGTCACGGATCAAGAAAGTCATTGCCTGAGCTTGAGAGGCTTCTGCACCCGTAGGACCATAGAATTCACTGGGATAGACCGTGTTGTTGAACCAGACAAAGCAGGTGGCAATGAAGCCCATCATCGACAGGGCGCCCAGGCTGTAGGAAAGATAGGCTTCCCCAGACCAGATGAAGGCACGACGTGCCCAGCCAAAGGGCGTTGTTAGAATGTGCCAGATGCCACCGGCAATGCAGATCAGGCCAACCCAAATGTGGCCACCGACCACGTCCTCAAGGTTGTTGACGCTGACAATCCAGCCCTCGCCCCCAAAAGGAGACTTCAGCAGATAGCCAAAGATCACCCTGGGGTCAAGGGTGGGGTTGGTAATGACACGGACATCCCCACCACCGGGTGCCCAAGTGTCGTAAAGACCCCCAAAGAACATGGCTTTGGCTACCAATAAGAGGGCACCAATGCCAAGGACGATCAGGTGGAACCCCAGAATCGTCGTCATTTTATTTTTGTCCTTCCAGTCGTAGCCGAAGAAGGGGAAGTATTCCTCTAGGGTTTCAGGGCCACGAATGGCATGGTAAACCCCACCAAAGCCCAAAACGGCAGAGGAAATTAGGTGCACGACCCCAACCACAAAGAAGGGGAAGGTGTCCACGACTTCACCGCCAGGGCCAACCCCCCAGCCAAGGGTGGCAATGTGGGGGATGAGAATCAGCCCCTGCTCATACATTGGCTTTTCAGGAATGAAGTGAGCCAACTCAAACAGGGTCATGGCACCGGCCCAGAAAACTATCAGGCCGGCGTGGGCGACGTGGGCACCCAAAAGTTTACCGGAAAGATTAATCAGACGAGCGTTACCGGCCCACCACGCGAAACCGGAGGAATCTTGGTCGCGATTGGTGGCAAAAATCGAGTTACTAGAGAGCGTTACCACGGGGGAGTACCTCTTCTGGGAAGACAAAGTTTTCATGGGGTTGGTCTTGGGGCGCCATCCAAGCACGGATGCCCTCGTTCAACAGCAGGTTCTTCGTGTAGAACGTCTCAAACTCAGGGTCCTC
>NZ_CALJEM010000075.1 GCF_938074695.1 uncultured Thermosynechococcus sp. | reverse complement strand
GATCTTGGCCGTTTCCGCCATGAAATGCACGCCGGCAAAGACAATAACATCCGCCTTCGTACTCGCCGCCTGCTGGGACAACCCCAAGGAATCGCCAATGTAGTCAGCCACATCCTGAATGGCGGGGTCTTGGTAGTAGTGAGCAAGAATCACTGCATTCAGTTCCCGCTTCAGGTCTTGGATGGCGGCAACTAAATCCAACGGCAGAGAGGGTTGAGGGGCAGCGAGGGTCGCAAACACAGGGTGTGAGGTTCCTTTTCCAATTTCTATGGGATTTCTCTATTATAGTGATTTCTACCAAAATGGCTATCACTGGCCTGCAATTGCTGCACAAGCGCACGGGCAGCGTAACTGACACCGGCCGTGCCTTCCCCCGGATGTACGGAATCTCCCACTAACCACAGGTGGGGAATCGGGGTGCGGGTTGCTAGGCCAAAAGGGCCAAAGGTACTCAGGCGTTGACCAATGCCACCGACAATGCCATCCAGGCGTGCGGTATAGCGCCAGAAGGTGCGGGGGGTGGCCGCTTCACAGTGAACTATGTGCTCAGGCCGCAGATCAAAGAATTGACCCAGGCGCTCAAGAGCGGTTTGGGTATATTGCGCCTTGGTGGCGGCATAGTCTAAGTCGGGCTGACGCCAAAAATTCGGCTCAGTAAAGCTAGAGGCAATCAGAGTGCGATAGCCGCCGGGAGCGCGCCCATCCTCTGGCTGACTCACAGAGACAAACAGGGAGTTATTTTCACCAATGGGGCCTTGGGCATCGTAGAGAAATTGCAAATGGGGCGGACAGGCTTCGGGAATGGCGGCCTCCTTAACGCCAAGGTAAATCACAAAGGCACCGGAGGCCGGCGGCAGGGTTTTCAGGCGGCGGGCATAGCCGGTGGGAAGGGCATCGCCTAGGAGTTGGGGAAGGTTTTGGGCAGGGACATTGGCCACAATGTGATCCGCTTCAACGCGCTGAAGGGTTTTTGTTTTGAGGTTTTCCACCTGCACGGCAACAGCTCGCCCCCGCTCGACCTCAATGCGCCGCACTAGATGGCGGGTGTAGATTTGTCCCCCATCGCGCCCTAGGGCAGCAGCCAGCAGATCACTGAGAACTTGCATGCTGCCGTGGAGATGGTAGAGGCCGTGGGGTTCTTGGGAGAGACACAGGGCAGTGGCGGCATAGAGCAGCGCCGTCTCACTGGCATCCACTTGGGAGTAGAGCTTCAGTTGCAAATCGAGAAATTGCCGCAGCCGGCGATCGCCCCCCACCCCACAGAGAGTCATCCAATCGGTCACCGTCATCAGACTAAAGGGCACCGTCAGGAGTGTCTCCGGTCGCAGGGCTTGGAGCAGTTGCCACAGGTCAAAACCATTGCGGGGAGGCAAAATGGGCTGTCGCTGCTGAAATCGCCAGCTAATGGCAAAGAGGTGCTCAAGACCTTGCCAAAATCGCTCACTGTGGGGAAAGTGGCGCTGGCGCTCCCGTTGCCAGCGATCGCGATCGCGCCAAACGTTAATCGGCGTCGTTTCCCCCGGCAAATAGACGGCACAGGCAGGGTCACAGGGGGTCGCTGCCGGCAGCGGCATCTCCAATTCAGCAAAAATCTCCCTGTGAATGCCCCCCGGCTCTAGGCCAGCCACTTGGGTTGCGCCAACATCAAAGGTAAACCCGCGCCGCCGAAACGTTGATGCACAGCCCCCCAGTTGGGCTGCTTGTTCAAACAACTGCACACGATAGCCCCGCCGTGCCAGCAAGGCGGCGGTGGTTAAGCCACCAATGCCACCACCAATGACGACAACACGTTTGGTCATGGTTAGACCCTTGGAGGTAAAACTACCCCCAGTGTAATAATTTTTAACGAAGTATTACAAATTTGTTACAAGGGTGAGTACCGTTCTAGCGCCGCCGTGACTGCAGCTGCTCATACACCTGCCGCAGGGACACCCCATGGTAGGCAAGAGCGACCAGCGTGTGGTAAAACAAATCGGCGACTTCGCGGGCGATCGCCTCTGGGTCATCGTCTTTGCAAGCCATCACGACCTCTGCGGTTTCTTCCCCGAGTTTTTTGAGAATCTTGTTGTCCCCCTCGGCAAAGAGACGACAGGTGTAGGAGTCAGGTTGGGGGTTCTGCCGCCGCTGACAAACCACTTCATAGATCTGCGAAAGAGTATCGGCGGGCGGGGACTCAATCCATTCCCCATTCGTGCCGTGGCGGTGAAAACAACTGCGCTCCCCCGTATGGCAGGCCACATTTCCCACCTGTTCTACACTCAGGAGTATGGCATCACTATCGCAGTCGTAGCGAATGCTTTTTACCCGCTGCACATGACCGGAGGTTTCCCCCTTCGGCCACAGGGCCTGCCGTGAGCGACTCCAAAACCATGTGCGGCCAGTCTCAAGGGTTTTTTGCAGCGATTCCCGATTCATCCATGCCAGCATGAGAACTGTTCCATCCAAGTAGTCTTGGACAATGGCTGGCACAAGACCGCGCTCGTCGTAGCGAATGGCATCAAGGGGGAGACTCAGCGCAGGGGCAGACATAGGTTGTTGGCAGTTCTCAGGAGGGTGACCCGGAGATCACGCCTATCACAAGCATCCCGTATTGCTGCTTCCTTCCGGACCTGACAAGGTTTGGGCGTTGTGATCGCATGATTCCGAGCCAGCTTGTATCTTAGCACACGGCATCGAACTCTATAAATTGCCCTATTGGGAATCTTTATCCCTAGTTTCTTAAAGAAAGTTTATATTAAAGGGGTAAGAGCGTAAGAGTTGGTAATGGCTATGACCCTTGCTGCACTGACGGTGACGCAGGCCGAGACTCTGCGGGGTCTCTTTCAGACGTTGACGGCAACCAGTTGTCCCTATCACTACAACTTTCACTTGCATACGATTTGGTCCGACGGGCAATTAACACCGCAGCAAGTTGCCCAACAGGCAATGATCCACGGTCTCAAGGGGTTTGCCATTACAGACCACCACGCCCTCGAGGGATACTTCCAAGCACGCACCTATGTCGAGGCCTATCGGGGGAGCGATCGCCCCCAAGTGTACACCGGCATAGAAATTACCGCTCAGCTCCTTGGCACCGAGGTACACATCCTTGGCTATGGCTTTGACCCCCATGCGCCGGTGCTCCATCCCTATGCCATGGGAAGTGCCCCAGAGGGAGACTTGGCACAGGCAGAACGGGTGATCGCGGCACTCCATGCAGCGGGGGGCTTGGCCATTTTGGCACACCCAGTGCGCTATCGTCTGCCCGCTGAACAATTGATCCCTGCCGCCGTGGCACGGGGAATTGATGGAGTTGAAACCTACTACTGTTACGGCAATCCCGACCCGTGGGAATCCACCCCAGAGGCAACGGCTTTAGTGCATGGCTTGGCCGTCGAACATCAACTCTTAGAGACCTGCGGTACCGACACCCACGGCCAAAATATCCTCGTGCGGCGATGACAGGAACGGAAATTTTCATTACTGTGGGAGCGATCGCCATTAGTTGGTTTGTGCTCCGCTGGCTGATCAAGGTTCTCAAGGTCACCGTCAGTACTGCAATTAAAATTGCCCTTATAGTTTTCCTGTTACAAATCTTTTTCGGGATTGGGCCACATCGCCTCTGGGAGCAGACACAGTTTCTATGGTCACAGGTAGCGAGTTATTTGACCTCCTCGCAGTAGTCAAAAGACCAGTCTCCAGAGCGACGTTACCTCGGCGGGCGTCTTTTGTCAGATCGGCCAGAATCCAGTAAACTGACTGGCATCAAGCCCCTTTTGCGCTAACCCCATGACTCAAGCAGCGTGGTTAGAACTGGTCAAATCCGTCAGTGAGCAGGGCATCCAGTTACCCGCCAGCGGCCTCAAGATTGGCCGTGCCCCCGATAATGACCTTGTCCTCAATGACATTTCTGTGTCCCGCTACCACGCTTTCTTTAAGTGGCAAGAAGGGCAAGTTCACCTCGTTGATCTCGGCAGTAAAGCGGGCACCCATCTCAATGGCCAGCCAGTTGTGCCCAATACTCCCATTCCCCTCGAAGATGGCGACCTGATTACGTTGGGAAACTCTGCGGTGCGCTTTCGCCTCATCTGGCAGTACCATGACTACCACCCCCGTGCCGCCGAGGTTAGCAAAGAGACTGAAGTCCCTGTGATTGAAGTGCGCACCAAAACATGGCGACAACGGTGGGGGCTACAGCAGCAAACGGCGCTTCTGGGAACCCATCCCGCCTGTGAGGTTGTGGTGGATAGCCCTGAACTCTTGCCTTGCCACTTAAAATTACGGTTTGCGAATCAGCATTTGCAGGTGGTGGATCTCAGTGACCCGCAACCTGCAACGAATGTGCAGTTGGGGATAGGGGAGAGTTATGCCCTGACGGAATTTGTCACACTGACCTATGTGGGGCAGGAGTTGCCCGATCGCATTGACACAGAGCGCCATGCCGTGGTTTTTAGCCCAGCGACGGAGTTGCGTTTGACCGGCACGGCAACCGTACTCGCCATTCCTGAAGCAGATGCCACAGCCACCGTCCCCGTGAAGACGATTTCGCTGGTGGGATACAACACGTTCAGGATTGGCCGCGATCCCAACAATGATCTGGTGATTGAGCATCCCACAGTGTCGCGCCACCATGCCAAAATCGAGCGCCGCAATGGAGATTTCCTGCTCACCGATTTGGGGTCTAGGAATGGCACGTTTGTCAATGGCCATGAGGTGGAGGAACCGACGCTGCTGCGGGTAGGGGATAGCATTCGCATTGGCAGCGATCGCCTAGTTCTCAATGTCGACGAAACATTGACCCAATATGCCGAATCGGGTCATTTGCGCCTTGATGCCATCAACCTCAACAAGGTGGTAGGCAAGGGAACGCAAATTCTCCATAACATTTCCCTATCCATTCTGCCCAAGGAGTTTGTGGCCATCCTGGGTCCCAGTGGTAGCGGCAAGTCAACGCTCCTTGATGCCCTCAATGGACTGCGGCCAGCCACGACGGGTACGGTACTGGTCAATGGCACAAATTTCTACCGCAACTATCACGCTTTTCAAGCGCAATTGGGCTATGTGCCCCAGAAAAACATCATCCACGAGGAGCTGACCATTGCCCAAGCGCTGGAATATGCAGCAAAACTCCGCATGCCCCCTGATACAACCCCAGCAGAACGCCAACGGCGGGTCACAGAGGTGTTAACGGAATTGGGATTGAACCATCGTCGCGATGTGCCTATTTCCCGTCTCAGTGGCGGTCAGCAGCGGCGGGTCTGTATTGGTGCCGAATTGCTCACGCAGCCCAGTCTTTTCTTCCTTGATGAGGCTACCTCTGGCTTGGATCCGGGCACCGAAGCCGACATGATGTTCTTGCTGCGGCAGCTGGCAGATCAGGGACGCACAATTCTCATCATTACCCACGCCATCCAAAATATCCGTGAGTGTGATCTGGTGATCTACTTAGCAGAGGGGGGACGGGTGGCTTATTTTGGTCCCCCCGATCAACTTTTGCCCTATTTTCGCGCTACGTTTGGCGATCGCTTTAGTGGCATCAAGCTTGAGGACTTTTCGGGCATCTACCGAGCCTTAGATAAAGAGAAAAACCCCAATGCACCCACATCGTTAGAACTAGAAGAAGCCTACCGGCGATCGCGCCTCTATCAGGAATATGTGGTCGGGCGACAGCAGGTGCTGGCGCACATGCCCGATGAACCCCAACGGCGTACCCAGGGCAAATCCCGTCGCAGCAGCGAACCTAGGTCCAAAATCTCCCCTTGGCAACAATTTCTTATTCTCACCCACCGCAATTTGACGATTCTTAGCCAAGATCGCAGTAACCTGCTGTTGACTCTCTTAATTGCTCCCCTCCTGGGGAGTCTAAATTTTGTCTCTTGGCGGCGGCATCTCTTTGATCCCGAAACGGGGAATGCAGGTCAAGCCCTGACGATGCTGTTTGTCACCAGTTTGATTGCCGTGATGATTGGCGCCATGACCACCATGCGGGAATTGGTCAAGGAGGTGGAGGTTTATCGGCGCGAACGGATGATTGGCCTGCGGCTGTTGCCCTACATTGGCTCCAAGGTGGCGATCGCCTTCGGGCTTGCCCTTTATCAGGCGGCCACCTACCTTGCGGTAACAAAATTGGCGGTCAATTTACCGGGAGATTGGGGGATTACGTTTGCCATGTACATCACCCTTGCCCTTGCCATTTTTGGCGGTATGGCAATGGGACTCCTCGTGTCTGCCTTTGCCCCTAGCCAGAACATTGTGCCCCTCCTCGTGCTGATGTTTTTAGTGCCGCAAATTATCTTTAGCGGTGGTATTCAGCCTGTTTCTTCCTTTGGGTTGCCGGGGCAGATTATTAACCATCTGACGGTGATCAAGTGGCCCTTTGAAGCCATGGTAAAGCTCACAGGTATGGGGGATGACATTGCCAATGACCCCTGTTGGCGCGAGTCGGAGGAGGAACGGCAGAAAATGACCGAGGAGATGCAACGGGATTTTTGTCTTTGCTATGGTCCTGGCCTATTCAAGACCTGCAACTTCCCCGGTATCCGCTCCAAGTATGTCCCCGCAGTGGATGAACCCGCCCCGCCTCGGCCAGCATCTCCGGGGAATCCCCCCAGTGATCCGGCGGCGCTCCAAGACTATCTCCAGCGGCTACAAGCCTATCAGAAGGCAATGGATGAGTGGGAAGTGAAATACTCCCAGTGGAATCGTCAGCGCAGTCGCGCCATCAATGAGGCACAGAGCACCATTAGTCGCTTCCAGCGAGACCAAGGTTATATGTTTACCGTGGAGGTGCAACGCCATTGGCGAGATCAAAGCATTCTCATCTTGGCAATGCTGGTGGCTTTGCCCTTTTGCCAAAAACGCCGCGACCTTAGCCGCTAAGACATTGTCCTCTTCAGGGGTAGGGTTTTGGAGCAAATTTTTTGATAATGGAAAAGCTGTCCTGTTCACGCTTCCATGGCTGCCCCCCATCTCCTGCTCATTGATGGCCATTCCTTGGCCTTTCGTGCCTACTACGCCTTTGGTAAAGGGCGAGAGGGGGGCTTGCGCACCTCCACAGGGATTCCCACCAGCGTTTGTTTTGGCTTTCTTAAGACCCTGCTGGAAATTTTGGATCAGCAGCAGGTAAACCATGTAGCGATCGCCTTTGATTTGGGGGAACCCACCTTTCGCCACACAGCCGATGAAAACTACAAAGCGGGGCGGGCAGAAACACCGCAGGACTTTATTGCCGATGTTACCAATTTACAGGCGTTACTGCGGGCCCTGCGCCTGCCTCTGTTAACTCAGCCGGGCTATGAAGCAGATGATGTGATTGGCACAGTAAGCCATCGCTTGCGTTCCCAAGGATGGCGGGTTTCGATTGTCAGTGGCGATCGCGACCTTTTTCAATTGATTGATCGCGAGGGTCAAGTACAGGTCTTGTACCTAGGGAATACTACTAGCCAGCGCAAACAGGGTCTGGAGGCCTTTGATGCCCTCAAGGTCAAAGAAAAGATAGGCGTCTGGCCAGAGCAAATTGTGGACTATAAAGCCCTCTGTGGCGATGCCAGCGATCGCATTCCCGGCATCAAGGGCATTGGCCCCAAAACAGCTGTACAATTGCTCAATCAGTACTCCACCCTAGAGGGCATCTACGCCCACCTCCACGAGATTACGCCCCCCAGCCTGAGAACCAAACTCCTCAATGGAGAGGCCGAGGCCCGCCGCTCCCGCAATCTGGCTCAAATTGTCCTGGATGTGCCCTTGGAACTCCCCCTAGAAGAACTGCATCTAAGTCCCTTTGATTGGCCGACGTTGGATGACCTGCTGGATCACCTAGAGTTTCGTGCCCTACGGAGGCAACTTCAGGACTGGCACCGACGCCTGGGGGGCACCTTGGCCGCAGCGGAGACTGATGCCGACGAAACATGGTTTTTCCCACCGACGGCTACTCCTGATCCGTTGCATGTGCAACTCATTGAGACGCCAGAGCAACTGCAATGGCTAATTACCCAGTTAGAAAACTGTACAGACCTGAACCATCCCGTGGCGTGGGACACAGAAACCACGGCCTTGAATCCCCGCGACGCTACCTTAGTGGGCTTAGGTTGTTGTTGGGGCACAGCGCCTGACCAGGTGGCCTATCTGCCCTTGGGGCACAAAGAGGGACAGAACCTGCCCCTGCAGGAGACCCTCGCCGCTTTGCGACCAATTCTGGAGGGCGATCGCTACCCCAAAGTCTTGCAAAATGCCAAGTTTGACCGCCTTGTCTTGCGATTTCAGGGGATTCAATTAGGGGGTGTGGTGTTTGACACAATGCTGGCGAGTTATGTGATTAACCCCGAAGCCAGCCATAATCTTAAGGATCTGTGCCAGCGCTATTTGCCCCTGCAGGCGCAAAGCTACCATAGTCTGGTCGGCAAAGACCAAACCCTTGCGGATCTGCCCCCCGCCACTGTGGCACAATACTGTGGCCTCGATGTGCATACCACCTATCTTCTCAAGGAAAAATTAGAGGCCGACTTGACCCCCCGCCTGCGGCAACTCCTTCTCGAAGTGGAACTGCCCCTCGAACCCATTCTGGCGGAAATGGAAGCCACGGGGATTCGCATTGACAGTGACTATTTGCGGCAACTCTCCCAACACCTCGACCGGCAACTGGCACAACTACAACAGCAGGCGTGGGAAGCGGTGGGGCAACCCTTTAACTTGGCCTCCCCTAAGCAACTGAGTGAACTGCTCTTTGGTAAGCTGGGGCTGGATGCGAAAAAGACCCATAAAACAAAACTGGGCTATTCCACCGACGCCGCTACCCTCGAAAAACTGCGGGGAGAGCATCCTGTAGTTGAGATCATTTTGAACCATCGCACCCTTGCCAAGCTTAAATCCACCTATGTGGATGTGCTGCCAACCCTTGTGCGTCCAGATACTGGTCGCATTCACACGGATTTTAACCAAGCCGTTACAGCCACAGGTCGCCTTTCCTCCTCCAATCCCAATCTGCAAAATATCCCCATTCGCACCGAGTTTAGTCGGCAAATTCGCCGCGCCTTTATTCCAGAAGCTGGCTGGTTAATGGTGGCAGCCGATTATTCGCAAATTGAGTTGCGCATCCTCGCCCATCTCAGTCAAGAACCTGCTCTGCTGGAAGCCTATCAAAAAGGGGAAGATGTCCATCGTCTCACCGCCCAGTTTCTCTTGGAAAAAACGGAAATTAGTCCCAGTGAGCGACGCTTGGGAAAGATTATTAACTTTGGCGTCATCTACGGAATGGGAGCACAGCGGTTTGCCCGCGAAGCGGGGGTGAGTGTGGCCGATGCCAAAGTCTTTATTCAGCGGTTTTACGAGCGCTACCCGCGCGTTTTTGACTATTTGCGGCAAATGGAGCGACTGGCCCTCAGCCAAGGCTATGTGGAAACGATTTTGGGGCGGCGGCGCTACTTTACATTTGAGAGTCGCGAACTGCAAGCTCTGCGGGGCAAGCCTTTGGAGGCGTTAGCCGAGGTGGATCCCAGTAAACTAAAGATGAGCAATTACGAGCGGGGACTCTTGCGAGCAGCAGCCAATGCTCCCATTCAAGGTTCCAGTGCCGATATTATCAAGTGTGCCATGGTCAAGCTGGCACCTTTGCTCTCGCCAGAGCGTGCACGCCTGCTGCTGCAAGTCCACGATGAATTGGTGTTAGAGATGACCCCTGAGGCGTGGGAGCAACTGCAAATAACAATTCCTGAGGTGATGACGACGGCGGTGCCCCTGAGTGTGCCCCTGGTAGTGGAGATTTACGCTGCTGCGAATTGGCTGGAGGCTAACTGAGTTTGTTCATGCGGCAACGACATCCTTGGCAAGTCTGGCAAACTTACCTTCGGTTCTGGATTCTCTGCTTTTTCCTTGGGGCGATCGCCCTCTGTTTGCCCGCCGATGCCCAAACGCTTCGCCCCTACCTTGACCGCGCCATGGATCAAATCAGTGAATTTTACCTTGACAATGGCATGCATTTTATTGTGATGGAGCAGCATCAGGCTCCGATTATTTCATTTCTTACCTACGTGGATGTGGGGGGCGTGGATGAACCCGAAGGCCAAACGGGGGTGGCGCACTATCTGGAACACTTGGCCTTTAAGGGCACCCGTCGCATTGGCACAACCAATTATGCTGCCGAAAAAAAGAAACTCGCCCAACTGGATGCCCTTTTTGAGCGACTCCAAGCTACGAGGGATGAGCAGCAGCGGGAGACCCTTTTCAGGGAATTTGTTGCTGTGCAGCAGGCCGCCGATCGCTATGTGATTCGCAATCACTATGGGCAAATTGTCCAACAAGCGGGGGGTGTGGGGCTGAATGCAACCACCTCTGCCGATGCCACCCGTTACTTCTACAGTTTTCCTGCCAACAAATTGGAACTGTGGATGTCCCTAGAGTCGGAACGCTTTCTGGAGCCGGTCTTTCGCGACTTCTATCAAGAAAAGGAAGTGATTCTAGAGGAACGGCGACTGCGCACCGAGAACTCCCCCACGGGCCAACTTTTTGAGGCCTTTTTGGCCACCACCTTTCGTCAGCATCCCTATCGCCGCCCCGTCATTGGCTACCGTGAGGATATTCAAAATCTGCGCCGTGCCGATGTGGAACGCTTTTTTCGCCGGTATTACACTCCCGACAAAATGACGATGGTACTGGTGGGAGATGTGGATCCCCAAGAAGTTAGGAAATTAGCCAAGGTTTATTTCGGTCGCTATCCCAAAGGGCGAGGCCAGACCACAGCTATTCCCCCAGAACCGCCGCAAACGGCACCGCGGCAGATTACCCTTGAATTGGCCAGTCAACCCCTTTATCTGGAAGCCTATCCCTGTCCCCCTCTGAAAGATGCCGCCTACCTCACCTATGAAATTTTGGCACGCATCCTCACCGGCGGTCGCACGTCCCGTCTCTACCGTTCCCTGGTTCTTGAGCAAAAACTCGCCGTCAATATCCAAGCCTACGTGGGCTTTCCCGGCAACAAATACCCCAATCGCTTTCTCATCTATGGGGTGCCCGCACCGGGTCAAACGACGGCTGCCCTTGCCGCCGGCATTGCCGCAGAACTCAGAGCACTGCAAACTACCCCGGTGACTCCGGCAGAACTGGATCGGGTGAAAACGCAACTGCGCATGGAATTGCTGCAAAACCTAATGTCCCATGAGGGCATGGCCAAGCTCTTGGCAGAGTATGCGGTAAAGGGGGGCGGCTGGCAGCAACTCTTTGCCCGTTTGGAGGCCATTGAGGCAATGACTCCTGCCGATATTCAACGGGTAGCTCAGTTGCTGCAACCGGAGCAGCGGACGGTGGCGCAAATTCAAACCCGTTCATGAAGACCCTTTGGCAGGAATGGCTAGGGGCGATCGCCTTCTATACGTCTTTGCCCCTTCCCCCTAGCTGGCCCATTCAAGTGGCGGGGGCAGCCAAGTGGTGTCCTTGGGTGGGGTTGCTCCTGGGGGGGATTCTCTGGGGGGCGCAGGCGCTCTTCAGGTTGTTGCCAGTCCCCCCCCTTGTAGCCAGCGTCTTGCTGGTTGCCCTTTGGCTGGTGTTGACTGGCGGACTGCACTTGGATGGCGCTATGGATACTGCCGATGGTTTGGCGGTTAGGGATCCCCAGCGGCGACTTGAGGTAATGGCAGATAGTCGGACGGGGGCCTTTGGCGTTATGGCCGCAATGGTGATTCTGCTTCTTAAAGTAGCGGCCTTGGGCAGTTTAGAGCAGGGCAGTGTCCTCCTGTGGGTGTTGGTTGGCGGGCGCTTGAGTCAAGTGTGGGCGATCGCCCGCTATCCCTCTTTGAAACCCCAAGGCACAGGCCAAATCCACAAAGCCAGTTGTCACTTTCCCCGCGACTTTTGGCCCAGCGGCTTGCTGTTGCTGTTCCTCGCTTTCCTCCAACCTGTGCCCCTAGGCCAATTGCTTTTTGCCTTGCTCTTGATCCTCTTGATCCCCGCATGGTTTCAGTGGCAGTTGGGGGGGCACAGCGGGGATACCTACGGAGCCGTTGTCGAGTGGACAGAAGCCTT
>NZ_CALJEM010000074.1 GCF_938074695.1 uncultured Thermosynechococcus sp. | reverse complement strand
TATCTTGGCTGATGGACGCTCTACGGCGAGTTCCGCCGGATGTGAAGCCTGTGGAGAGGAAGGCGCTGGCCGCTACCAGACGGTAGCAGCGAAACCGGCCTCGGTGAAGCAGGAAGCAAGCAGCCCCGTAGGGGTCTTAGCGAGTAATGGCTAGATTTGCATAGGTATTGCAGAACGGTGTAAGTTCCCTCATCACTCAAGGTAAATGAGAACGCTATCCCCTCCCAAGTTCAGTGGCCGATGGTTGAGTGCGGTGGGGGCGATCGCGCTATGGATGTTGCCTCCCCTCAAAACGGCTGCCAATACTCCCCCAGAAGAGTTACCACCGGCAGTTGCAGCGGCGATCGCGCTGCCGGTCAATGAAAAGCAGGTTGTGGTCAGCGAGCAACCCTCAGCAGTGGGCTTAACGGTACCCAGTCTGTGGTGGGCAGTGCAGCAGCTGGGTGACAAGGTCGTTCAAGGCTGGCAGGCCTTTCCAGCAAGAGGGACGCCAGGGGGTAGAATTGAAGCCTTTGTCTCCCCTTCTGCTTGGGGACGCCTGCCCTATTTACAGCGGTTTGCCTTGATTTACCAGTTGGGCAATGCCAGTCGTAGCTTTGGCTATCAGTTGATCCTGCGCAATCGCGTAGCGCGCCCTTGGGGCGATCGCCGACAGATCATTTATGGCGCCTACACCTGTCAATTTGATGCCCTACCCTTTGAATATCTGCCAGAAGTCACCGATGCCGCAGGCAACCCAATTCCGTTTTTCCCACCCAGTAGTGAACTCGCCTGTCAAGTTTGGGTCAATCCCAATATTCCCGTAATGTTTCCAACCCCAGGACTTCGCTAACATCAAAAAAATCATCGGGGACTTGCATCACCCCCTAGCCAAGATGACATAGGTGCTGCCCCCCTCAGGGAGCCAAGGATTGAAAGGGCTTGTCCACAGCCGTCCACAAATTGCCCCGTGGCTCCATTGCAACGAGTCCACCCCTCCTCGTTGGCTCAATACCTCTCGCCAAGGGGGACTTCAGCAGTTATGAATTGAAACAATAACGGCGTAAAGGTATGGAGAGTAGGGAACTCGAATCCCTGACCTTCGCGGTGCGATCGCGACGCTCTACCAACTGAGCTAACTCCCCAATTCTTCTTTTAATATACAGTAAACGAGGACACAATGGTCTTAAATTGGTCTTCCACCTTGGGCCAGCGCTCTTCTGGAGCTGACACACTCAAGGTATAGACCTTACCGCGGCTCACCACAATACTCGACAAATTGTGCCGCTGCTGAGCATTGTCCCTATCTCCCGGCAGGGTAACAGCATACTCCAGAATATAGTAGGTCTTATCATCAACCTTTTGGGAGCTAGCGGAAATTAGAGCAGAACTGCGCCCGCTTTCACCGGGGGCAATGATATTCCGCAGCAGGCGATCGCCCACCTCCTCCGGTGACCCCAATTCCTCAAGGGACTTTGTGCTCGACACAGGATTAACAACAACGCTGACGTTTTCAGTCGTCTCAATAATGTCGTGAAAGACCACATCCACCGGGTCTTCAACTTGTACCTGTACCCAGCCACGCGGGTAGAGAAATTGATAACCATCGTAGCTATCCACATAGGCCTGTAGTCCACTGGTGACCGAACAGCCCCCCAGCAAAACCGCAAGAATGGCCAACGCTGTGGCAAAAAATCGTTGAATCATACCGTCCTTTTGCGCTGTTTTTCCCTATTGTGACACCGAAGCGGGTGCAGCGACGTGCCGCAATTCCTCTGGATGGGAGGGGGGGATACCCTCAATCGTAATCAGGGATTCCGTAACTGCGCGCACAATGGGAATCGCCACCGTTGAGCCATAGGCATCATCCCCCTTGGGTTCATCCACCACCGCCAAAATCACGTACTGCGGCTGCTCTAGGGGAAAGACAGCAACAAAGCTGGTAATACGCAAATTGCCATAGGTACCGCCAATTGCCTTTTGCGCTGTCCCCGTTTTGCCCCCCAAGCGATAGCCGCGAATCTGAGCCGTCTTGCCGGTGCCAGAGCGCACAACTTCTCCGAGCATTTTGATCACCGCCTGACTGGTGCGCTGTGAAAAAACCCGCCGAGGGGGGCGTTGTTTAAGGCGTTTTTGCAGTTGGCCATTTTCATCGTAGAGGCCATCAATGACATGGGGAGTAACCATCTCCCCCCCATTGGCGATCGCCCCCAGCAGTTGCACTAGGTGCAGAGGCGTCAGGGAAAACCCTTGGCCAAAGGCCGTCGTTGCCGGTTCAATGGGGTAATTCATAAATTGCTCCGGCGGCTTTAATTGGGCAGCCGTTTCAAAGGGGAGATCACTGCCTACCTTCTCGGTCAGTCCCAAGCGATGCAAGTAGCGATAGTAGTGGCGGGCTGGAATGCGGCTCATCATGTGTACCATCGCCACATTGCTGGAGTAAGCCAAAACCTGCGGGATCGTCAGCGCCCCTCGCCCCCCGCGTTGACTGTAGTCATTATTTTGAATCGGCCAGCCACCGACAAAAATTCGCCCTTCGTCCGGCAGCACTGTCTCTGGAGTAATGGCATTGAGTTCAAGGGCGATCGCAACGTTGATGGGCTTAAAGGTTGATCCCGGCTCATAGAGATCCGACACCGCCCAGTTGCGAAACAGGGCTGGATCAGCACGATAGTAATAATTGGGATCGTAGGAAGGCTCTGAGACCAATGCTCGCAGTGCCCCGGTTTTTACCTCTAGGACAATCACCGTGCCCCGTTTGGCATTAAATTTGCGTAACTGCTGTTGCAGGGCTTGACGTGCCGTTTGTTGCAAACGACTATCAATCGTAAGGCGCACATGGTATCCCTGACTCAAAGCGCGTGGATCCACAGGGGCAAGGGCCGGCAACCACTGCCCCAGGGCAGTCATGGAGAGGAGCTGGCGGCTATGGGGAACCTGGAGAAATTCGTTTTGACTAAACTCAATTCCCGCTTGGCCTTGGTGCTCTCGATCCACATAGCCCACCACACCTGCCATCAACTCCTGCTGAGGATAAATACGCTGCCACGCTTGGTTGAGTTCTAGGCCATCGTAGTTGAGGGCACGAATTTTGGCAGCAGTGTCCTCGTCAATGTCGTAGGCTATGGGGACGCCCGTAGGATAGGTGCTGAATTTGGCCAACAGTTGCTCTGGAGATTGCTTAAGTAAAGGCCCTAGATCGCGGGCGATTGCTGATCGCTCCACTTTGAATTGAATCGGATGGGCAAAAAGGGTAAACACCGGCCGATCTAGGGCAACAACCGTCTCCCGGCGATCAGTAATTGGGTAGCGTGCCAAGGTTGGCGGGGTGTAGTGCCGTTGTTGTTGCTGTGCCCGTGCCGCCAAGGTTTCTGCCTGCACCACTTGCAAATAAACTAGGCGGGCAACCACGCTTCCCATCCCCAGGAGTAAAAAGCCAAAGATCAGGCCAACCCGCAAGGGTGGCAAGGATTGGTTTTGGGGGCGAGCCGTCGTCATACCGGTCAGTAATTGACAGTGCGCTGAGGTGGTGTCGTCACAGGTGGCCGCTCAAAATGTGTTTTGGCAGTAATCTTGCCCTCCTTGGGCACAAAAAGAATATGTTGCGGCGTTTGGGGCACAAGGCCTTGGGGAGCCTGTTGCACTTGCTGCGTCACCCGATAGCGTAGGGTTTCATTGCTCACGAGTAGCTCTCGCTCTTGCCGTTTTAGGGTTTCCAAGCGGTCATAGGCTCGACTCCACTGCTGCTCACAGAGGGCTGACCAACCATAGAGAGGAAGGACAGCCACGAGGGCACCGGTGGCCGCCACCCCGGAAACCCATTGAATCCCCAGCAAAGTTTTCTGCCAAAGGGGCATCTGTGGCTTGGGGAGTGGCCGAATTTCCGTCAGCGTTGGCGATGATTGGGGAATCAATCGGGATTTGAATTTAGGGGCAGCAACCATAGACTCCAGCACTCCTCAGCAATTTATTACCCTAAAAGATTAGGACCCACTGTAAAGATACCCATAAATAAACCATCATTCGGACAATTCATGCAGAAGTACGCGCTGCAATTCGCAGCTTTGCTGATCGCGATCGCGGGTTGAGGGCAACTTCCGCTGCATCGGCCACAATGGGTTTACGAGTCACGACCTCCAAGAGGGGATGGGCACGCCACGCCTGCTTTACGCGGCGATCCTCTAAGCTATGGAAGCTAATAACGGCAATGCGTCCTGCGGGCTTTAACCAGTGGGGCGATCGCGCCAAAAATTGGTCAAGCACCGCTAGCTCTTGGTTCACATAGATCCGCAAAGCCTGAAAAACCCGCGTGGCGGGATGAATGCGTTGCCGGGGAGAAGCCCTGAGGCAGTGGGCAACCAACCGTGCCAGTTCTCGGGTGCTATGGAGGGGGCGCTGGGCAACAATCTGGCGAGCAATGCGGCGGGCAAAGCGTTCTTCTCCATACTCATAGAAAATATCCGCCAGTTCTTGCTCACTGTAGTGGTTGATGACCGTTGCGGCTGTCAAAGGGTTATGGGGATTCATGCGCATATCGAGGGGGGCATCAAAGCGAAAACTAAAGCCCCGCTCTGGGCGATCCAACTGGGCAGAACTGACTCCCAAATCGGCGAGAATGCCATCAAACATCGGTTCAGCCACAACCAGATCGGCAAAGTTGCCTTGCCAAAACTGGACGCGATCGCCAAAAGGAGCAAGGAACTCCTGAGCCGCCGCCAAAGCCATCGGGTCCTGATCGATTGCCAGTACGCGACAGGTCGGCTCCGCCCGTAATAAAAGTGCCGTGTGTCCACCCCCTCCTACCGTTGCATCCAGGTACAGCCCCCCGGCCTTGGGTTGGAGAGCCGCAAGGACTGCGGTTGCCAGCACCGGTTGATGGTAGGTGGAAAATGCCAAATCTTGCATGAGCGGATCAGAAGCAGCGTAGAATTTGCCACAGCACAGTCCCTTGGAGAGTCGCCGCCGTGAACGATACTTCCTTCAACTTAGCCGACGAACTGCTGATACGGGATCAACTCGTGCAGCAACTCTCAGAGGAACTCTATCAACTCATGGTGCAGCATCCTGAGTTATTTGTGCGTTTTTACCAAGCTCGCAAAGCCGAGGCCGCCAATGCCGAAGCCCTGAAGTTGCTGCAAGCACAGGTGCAGCAGGTGGAAGCACAAATCACGGCCTATCAGGAGCAGATTCTGGCCTACCAGCAGCAGGCACAAAGCCGCGAAGCGCAAATGAATGACTTGAAAGCTCAAGTGATTGAATTGAGCGATCGCAACCAGATGCTAGAGCGCGTCATTCAAGAAATGCCCGAAGTCTATCGGCAAAAATTCAGCGAGCGGCTCGGTCAAGTTAAACTTAAGATTGAAAACCTTGAAAAAGAAAACGCCCAACTGCGTGCCGAACTGCGGAATCTGCAAACCCTCTTGGCCGCCCAAGCCCGCCAGCAACAACAGCAGGGATTACCTCCACTACAACCTGCCCGCGTTGGCTTGATTCCCAGCTTTAATATCTAGGTAAACAGGAATCAAAACGTGACCGCTGCCAACGAAGATCTGCGGGAACTCAAAAAAATACTAGAAGACTTTTTTACAGGGCTTCCCGTCAAGGTCTATTTATTCGGCTCAGCCGCCCGTGGTACTCTCCGCCAAAGCTCTGACTTAGATGTGGGGATTTTGCCTCTTGCACCACTGCCCGTGGGGCTGTTGAGTGAGTTGCGGGAGCACCTAGAGATGTCTAATTTGATCTATCCGGTCGATGTTGTGGATTTATCAGAAGTGTCTGCCGACTTTCGATCGCGAGTGATTGCAGAGGGAATTGAGTGGATCGGCTCAGGGAACGATTAGTAGTTGCCCAAAAAGCGCTGGCTACTTTGCAAGAACTGCCGTTGGGTGAGCGCACAGATACGATTATTCGTGATGCTGCAATTCAGCGATTTGAATACACCCTAGAAGCAGTCTGGAAAGTAGCACAGCTATATCTACGGGAACGCGAAGGATTAGACATCGCCTCACCGAAGGGAGTAATCCGTGCTTGCTTGGCCGTTGGCTTACTTACTCCAGAGGAAGGCCGTTTAGCGCTAAAAATGGTAGACGATAGCAACTTGACCGTCCACACCTACAATGAGACCTTGGCAGATGCGATTTTCTCGCGGCTAGCCCAGCACGCCATGCTGATGGATCGCTGGTTGGCTGCCCTCGCAGCAGGAGGATTGGAGGATTGAAAATACGGATTTGGTGTGCGGCACAGGCAAGGGAAGCCGAACTATCTGCGGATCAAGTGGTGACCCAAGTGGTACCCCTGCTGCAACAGTGTCAGGACAGTGCCGAGATTGCCGTCTGTCCCCTCGATGCCCCGATCGCGATCGCTCCCCAACCGCAGATCCTGGACTATAGCCTCACCCATTGGGCACCCTTGGCGCCTGACCTTTGGCAGCAGTGTCAATCCTTAACTGCCTTGGTCTCCCGGTGGGGGATACAAACTGGCACAGGGGGTCTCTACCAGTTACCACTGGCGCAAACGGCAAAAGGGACGCTCTTTGGCGAAATTATTGGCTGTATTGAAGGGACATGGCAGTTACCAATCCATGCCAGCGATCGCCAGCGACAAACCCTCTATGCCCTCGGACGACGACTTCTAGATCAGTTGCAAGCACCTGTAGGCTGCTATTTTCTGCAATTTGACTGGCAAGGAGAAGTGATCTTTGAACGGCTGTGGCCTTTTCCAACGGTGGCCGCTCTGGCGAGTATTGGTGTGCAAACTCCCGATTGGTTGACGGCTCACTACCGGTGTTTAAGGGGGATACCATTGCGGGATCTGCGCATTCCTGCTCGCGACACCGTACGACGATTAGAATAGAGAGCGCAGTGTTGGGACACCTGAAACGTGAAGATAGTTGGCCGGTCCCTAGTGGGTTGGCAAGCGGTCTATGATATTGGTTTAGCCGGCGATCACAATTTTCTCTTGGCCAATGGAGCGATCGCCGCCAATTGCTTTAACAAGTCTCACTCCACAGCCTATGGCTATGTGACATACCAAACCGCCTTTCTCAAGGCCAACTTTCCTGTTGAGTATATGGCGGCGCTGCTGACGGCCAACAGTGGCGACCAAGACAAGGTACAGCGCTATATTGCCACCTGCCTCAGCATGGGGATTGAGGTGCTGCCCCCCGATGTGAATCGCTCGGATATTGACTTTACGCCGGTGGGGGACAAAATTCTTTTTGGTCTGTCAGCAGTGCGCAATGTCGGTCAGGGACTGATTGAGGCCATTTTACAGGCACGGGCAAAAGGGGGTGCCTTTCAAAGTTTGGCGGATTTTTGTGAACGGATTCTGGATAGTCGCATTCTCAACCGCCGTGCCCTTGAATCCCTCATTGCCTGTGGTGCCATGGATAGTCTCCATCCCCAGCGCAACCGCAACCAACTGATGCAGGATTTACCTCTCGTCTTGGAGTGGGCGCAGGCACGCGCCAAAGATCGGGCGGTGGGGCAAGTGAATCTCTTCGATATGCTGGCAGGTGGCTCCAGCAATGAATCAGCGCCCAGTGCACCCCCGGTTGATGATTTACCGGATGCCGAAAAGCTTCGCCAAGAGAAAGAGCTGCTGGGATTTTATGTGTCGAACCATCCCCTTAAGGATATTCACCGACCCGCGGCCATGATTGCCCCCCTTAGCTTGGCGGATCTCGAACAGCCCACGAGTCAAGGGATGGTAAGTGTGATTGCCCTGCTGACGGGACTTAAGCCCATTACCACCAAGCGCGGCGAGCGGATGGCCATTGTCCAATTGGAAGACCTCACGGGTCAGGCAGAAGCAGTGGTTTTTCCTAAAGCCTACGAGCGCATTCATGGACGATTGCAGCCCGATCGGCGGCTGTTGCTGTGGGGAACGCTGGAGATACGCGACGATCGCCCCCAACTGCTGATTGAAGATGCCGAACCCCTTGAAGAGGTGAAACTAGTGCTGGTGAATTTACCCGTGGAACAGGCAGGGGACCTTCAAGCCCAAAATCGCCTCTCGGAGGTGCTCAAACAACAGGCGGGAGAGATGCCCAAGGTGC
>NZ_CALJEM010000073.1 GCF_938074695.1 uncultured Thermosynechococcus sp. | reverse complement strand
TATAGTCAAGTATGGCACTATTGCCCGCCAGAAAAGACTTCTGGGGATCCGGGCAGATATAAGACCTGCTTGACAAGGTACAACTGAACCTGTAAGTCCTGGCATCACCCGATTTATAAACGTAGGGAACAGGCCAGAAGTTGGCATGAACAACTTCAACCCAAAACCCACCGGCAAAAATGACCTGGGGTGCTGCAAAGGCAAAAGTTCCCGGCAGTAGGCGAGAATGCCGCCTCCCTCTCTGTTAACAGGATTGGGAAGCCGCTTATGGACGCGAAGCGTCATGAGCGAAGTATTCACAATGACCTGATGCTCGTTTACTACCCCGATATTGGGATGGATGAGGATGATGATTATCGCCAGCAGCTCAGTCAGAAACTGCAGCAGATGGACTTAGATCGGCTTCTTTTCCACAGCTCTGAGAAGAAATTCTTTCGCCAAGCCATTGACTACCTCATCGCCAATCACGATGTCCTCAGGTAAGATTCTTCCCGTGATCCCATCCTGATTGCTGGCAATGGCTGATCCCTTTGCCTGGTTAAAACCTGCGCTCAAAACCCTGCACCACGCCCAGTGGTATCGGCAACCCACCCCCAGTGGTGCACCGGGAGCCATGGTCAGCGTTGGCGAGCCGCCACGTCCGTTGATTAACTTTTGCAGCAATGATTATTTGGGGCTGGCGAACCATCCCAAGGTGAAAGCAGCGGCCATCCACGCCATTGAACAGTGGGGTACCGGCGCCACAGGCTCGCGTCTTCTGAGTGGTCACCGTCCTCTACATCGGCAGCTAGAGGAGGCGATCGCCCGCTGGAAAGGCACAGAGGCAGCCTTGGTCTTTAGTTCGGGCACAGCAGCCAATCTCGGCACCATTCCCGCCCTTGTGGATCAGCGGGATCTGGTACTGGGGGATGCCTACAACCATGCCTGTCTCAAAAAAGGCGCCCGCCTCAGCCATGCTAAGTTCTATGAATACCCCCACAACGATGTCGCTGCCCTTGCCCAACTCCTAGAGAGTTATCGCTCCCAGTACCGCCGTTGTCTCATCCTCACCGACGGCGTCTTCAGCATGGACGGGGACGCTGCTCCCCTCGACAAGATTTTGCGGCTGGCGGAGGCCCATGCAGCCATGGTGCTGGTGGACGATGCCCACGGCACAGGGGTGTTGGGAACCAACGGTGCCGGCACCTTAGCCGCCCTGGGGCAATCTAGCCCGACCGTGATTCAGATGGGGACCCTCAGCAAAGCCCTCGGCAGTTTAGGGGGATACATTGCTGGTTCCCAAGACCTGATCACCTATCTGCAACACCGCGCCAGCACGTGGATCTATAGCACCGGACTCTCAGCGGCGGATACCGCTGCTGCCCTTGCTGCCCTTGAGCAACTCCAAGCAGATCCTTCCCTTCGCCACGCCCTCCGAGAGCGCATCCAACAACTGGAAGAGGGACTGCAAAAATTGGGTTGCCCAGTTTTGCCCCATCCGCTACCGACCCCAATTTTTTGTCTGCCTGCTCCCGATCCCACCACCGTCCTCCATTGGGGTCAGAAATTACAAGATGCCGGATGTTGGGTGGCAGCGGTGCGGCCACCGACTGTCCCCTTTAGTCGTCTGCGCATCACCCTAAGAGCCGATCACACCCCTGCACACATTGAGCAATTACTGGCAGCATTGGCTGTACTCCTAAAGTGCTGTTAAGAAGGGCTGACGACTCCCCTGGATTTCGCCTAGGCTGGGAATAGTTCCGTGAAATCGGCACACTGTGCCAAGGAGTGAGCAATGATAACCATCTGGGTGAGCGAACAAGTAGATCCCTCCGGTCTGCTTTATGCCTGTATTGCCTGTTGTGATGAAGCCCAAGCGAGGGAGTGTGTGCAGTCCTTTGAAAAAAACTTGACGACGGAACAAAAAGCCGCCGGCTGGCAAGTGCGCCTGCGTACTGTGACCTCTTGGGATGAGGTGCCTAGTACTCTCCTCAAGCTCTGCTAATCTTTTGGCTCAGCCCTGCATAGGAATCTTCGTGAAGCGATTAAGCCAGTGGGGACGTTATCCTCCCTCCACCTCTGCCATCATGGGTGCGATATGTTCATCATTATCTTTATCTTTTCCTTTGGAGGATGCCGCAGAATAGAGTTTGAAGCCCTGTGACTTGGTTTGGAACCACTCGCCGTGCTTGCCCCTGGTGTGGGTGCTGTTGACTCCATGACTGGTCACAACTTGGCAGAGCAAGCTCGCAATGCGGCAAAGTCGGGCTTAATGTGAGCCTTTGAAGCCTATGAAAAGGCACAGACTGCCGTCGCCGAAGTCCGCTCAGAAATGATGGAGCAAAAGGCAGCGAAGGCTGCCGCATCGGAGGAACTCCATGAGGTAATTATCGGCTAAGGTTTAATTGCCTGCTTGATCCAAATTCCTTGATCTAGATTCCTTGGGGTAGTTCTGCTGCCCCATCTTTTGATTAATTAGCGACCAGCGGGGGGAAAATAAATTACGGGAAACACGCAACGGCGGATGATCTCTCCTGCAAAGCTGGGGATTGAGAGTTCCCAAATTTTACCGACGGAACCAGAGGAAACAGCAATTCCATGGATGTCGCGATCATAGGCAGCAAGTTGAGCTTCAACAACAGGGTTACCAAAGCGGATCTCCGTTTCAACATTGAGGCCATAGCCGGTAAATTCCTGCTTTAGGTCGGCAAGAATTTTTTCAGCCTTTGGACGTTGCTCGCCAATTCCCAGTTCTCCTTTGCCCGCATCACTGATAATCCAGCAAAAGGTCAAGGAGGCAATACTGGCTTGATCGGGCTTTTTCACGCCTTCTCGCAGTTGTCGCACCAGGTGTTGGCCAGAGGGACTGTGGTCGTAGGGCACCAGTAAGTGGCGAAAGAGATTTTGGCAACGGAGGTTGAGTTCTGCAGTTGTCATCACCCACAACACTTGCGGGCGCATGATCATGACGGGCACTTTAATCCGTTGCAGCACCTCAATGGTTGTACTGCCAAAGAGCTTCTCATCCAATAGATTGCGAATGGGGCGGCTGGCCAGTACCAAGTCAATTTGATGTTTCTCAACAGCGTCAAGAATAGCATCGGCGGGGCGGCGGTTTTCGATGATTGCTTCTGCTTTGAGATCGGCGGGAATACTCGCCGGATCAATTTGGAGTAAGTCCCTTACCTGTTGTAGTCTTTCCTCCCGCAGGCGGGGCTTATCGCCATCCTCGTTAATAGGGCGGGCATGGAGAAAGATCAATTTGCGAGCACCGGCTGTTTTCAGCGCCTCAAGGTAGTGGGTGAGTTTGGGGAGGCCATCATGGAGATCCGTTGGAATCAATATGTTTTTGAACATGCCAGTGCTCCCCAATACCAGACTCTAATTGCAGATTAGCTTAGGAAGGGAAACGTGCGCTACTCGGCTCTATATTATACCCCAAGAAAATATTAGCCCAAGGTCGAGATTATGCTCACTCTTCCCTCTTGAATTCCAAAGCCGTATTTCTTTAGTCATTGCCAAGGGCTTCGGTAGCTGCAAGGGCAACTTTTCGGGAAACCGCATCGTCAACTTCAACAGAAATCACTAGAATAAGGATGGATACAAGCTTATCATTTAATTCAAAAATGTATCCACTGCTACTAAATCTCTCGGAAGCAAGGAGATTGTCTATCGTGATGCGATTTTTATTGAGATTTCTCTGGGATGTCGCGCCTCGCTAAGGGCGCTCTAAAGCGGATCAGAACACTCCTGTGGCCATATAATGCAGCGATAAACTTGCCCTTTTTAGTACATGGTTTTAATTCATTGAAACTACCTTCTTAAAGAGGGTGAGGGGGAAGTTTTTCGCTGCCAACTTCAATGATTGAGTTGAGGTGTTGAGTTGATGACGATTTTTACGGTGGGACACCGTTTGCTCCGCACAATTCTGTGGCCGGTACGGCAATGGCTAGAACATTTGGAAGTGCACGATCGCCAGCTTGCCCATCGTCTATGCCGCTTGATCCCCGCCCGGTGTCCCTTTGAACGCGATATTGTGGTTGCAAAATGGCATATTCACATTCCGCCCCTGTGCCACCTGAATCCCCTCTATGAGGAGTTGATGGTGTTGCGTTACCGTGCCCTTTGCTACTTGGCAGAGGAGTGCCATGAGGATATTAGTGCCTACTGTTAGACGCTAGGGGATGCGGCGGTGTGGCGATCGCTCCTCTCCTTTCTGTGGCAGCAGCCCTGTCCCTGTTGCGGCCGGGTGAGTCCCAAAACAATCTGTAGGGATTGTGAACGCCGCTTGAAAGCATGGGAAGTGCAGCGGCGGCAACGCTACTGGCAGGGCAGTCTGCCCCTGTTTCCGTGGGGGTACTATCAGCAGGACTTAAAGCGGGCGATCGCCACCATGAAATACAACAACCATCCAGAACTGGGAACCCTTTTTGGCCAATGGCTGGCCCACAGTTGGTTAGAAGCCAAGATAGCGCAGCACCTCCCCTTGCAGATTGTGCCCATTCCTCTTCATCGGGACAAATTGCAAAGCCGCGGTTTTAATCAAGCGGTGCGCATTGCCGAGGGCTTTTGTCGTGCCCTTGAGCTACCCCTTGCGCCGCAGGGGTTAATCCGCCAGCGAGCGACCCAATCCATGTTTCAACTCTCCCTGAGGGAGCGGCAAGCCAACCTTGAGAATGCCTTTTGTCTTGGCAAAGGTCTCCAGCGGGA
>NZ_CALJEM010000072.1 GCF_938074695.1 uncultured Thermosynechococcus sp. | reverse complement strand
GTCCTATGTTCACCTCACAACTAGACGTTAGAAAGTATTTAATATACCTTTTAATATGCTTTTACTGTTTAATCTAAATATGCGAATAGCCTTTTACTATCCGTATGAGCACTGAAGTTGATGTCTGTAAATTGTCTATTGAAAATTTCAATCTCAGGCGTAGACTTCCATGGCGCACTTTCCCGATGTTGACAAGCAAGCATGGCTGATTGTGTGTTCCCAAGGCACAGTGGTGGGCAAGTATCACCTCGCAGGCAAGGCTGCTTGGAAAATTGGGCGGGCCAGTGACTGTGACATTATCATCCATGATCCCTACGTTTCACGACACCAGGCCACTATTGAGCTACGGCCTCGTGGCAATGCCCTGGTGTACATAATTCGTGACCACAACAGTCGCAATGGCACACTGATTAACGGTACCCTCCTAGCGGATGAGCGGGTACTATACCATGGGGACATTATCATGATGGGGGATACGGATCTCACGTTTCGTTATGCAAGTGCGGCTCCGTCAGTCCCGCCCAATGAGTTGCAGCGCTCTTGAGAAACGACGTGTCACCCCTTGACGAATTTTTGTGGGCAGTTTTAGGCCTCCTGCTAACTGTTGCCGGAACGTTCATGGAAGCCGCGATCGCTATCCCCAACCTGCTGAATGAGGAAGGGCAAGTTGTGTTGCCTAGCTCATGGACGGCGATTCCTGTGTACTCGCTGCCCGTATCGTATCAAGTGGCAGCGGTTCTTTTCGTTGGCTGTATGGGGGGGCGGCAAGCTGCAACCCTCTCACAGGTGGCCTATTTAATTTTGGGACTAAGTGGGTTTCAGGTGTTTTCCCAAGGGGGCGGTCTTGGCTATTGGCGTGAACCGACATTCGGTTATCTTTTGGGTTTTGTGCCGGCGGCTTGGGTCTGTGGTTGGCTCGCCTTTCGCCCCCAAAAGCGGGTAACTCTAGAATGGCTTGCCTTGAGTAGCTTAGCAGGACTGACCCTGATTCACGTTTGCGGTGCTCTCTACCTCGGCGGCTTGGCTCTGGCAGGGCAGTTGAGTCAACCCTTAGGGGAGTTACTAGAGCAGTATTCCCTTTTTGCCTTGCCGGGACAGTTAGTCATTGTCTGCGTGGTGGCAACGGTAGCGCGGGTGCTGCGCTGGATTTTACTCTATTAGGATATAACGCTCTCGCCGGCGGCTGAGGTGAGAACGGAGAACGCCTACTACAGTTGTTCAATTAGACCCTCGGCCTCTAGAGCGAGCGATCGCAGGCGGTCTAAAATTTGCGGATCGGGTGTCTGCCACAGTTGACGTTGAGCTGCTTCTAAGAGTCGCTCAGCCATATCCCGCAGGGCCCAGGGATTGTGCTGCGCCACAAAGGCTTGCATTTCCCCATCGAGTAAGTAGGTCTGAGCAACACCAGCAAACACATAGTCGGGCACACAGCGAGCGGTGGCGGCATAGCCAAAGAGATAATCTACTGTAGCTGCCATTTCAAAGGCGCCTTTGTAGCCATGGCGTTGGATGCCTGCCAGCCATTTGGGATTGACCACACGGGAGCGATAGACCCGCAGTAGTTCTTCTTGAAGAGTGCGAATTTTGGGTTGTTCTGGCCGTGAGTGATCGCCAAAGTAAACCGTGGGTTGCTGCCCCGATCGCGATCGCACCGCCACGGTCAGACCCCCCTGAAACTGGTAGTAATCATCGGAGTCCAATAGATCATGCTCACGGTTGTCCTGGTTTTGCAGCACCACTTGCAGCTGTCTAAGACGTTGCTCAAGGGCTTCAGCCGCATTGTGGCTCCGCCCTTCCCCGGTGTAGGCGTAGCTACTCCAGTGGATGTAGGCGCGGGCTAAATCCTCATCCCCCTGCCAGTTCTGCGCTTCAATGAGGCCTTGCAGTCCAGCGCCATAGGCACCGGGTTTGGAGCCAAAGATGCGAAAGCGCGCCCGTTGTTGGGCTTGCTCTAGAGAAAGACCCTGCTGTTGCCAGTAGGCAGTTTCTTTAGCCACTTGAGCAGCCAAGGGATTTTGATCCGGAGGTTCCTCCAATTGGCTCACTCGCTGCACTGCCTCATCGAAGAGGGCAATTAAATTGGGAAAGGCATCGCGGAAAAAGCCGGAAATCCGCAGCATCACATCTACCCGTGGTCGCCCCAACAGCGATAGGGGAATCACCTCCAAATCCACGACCCGCCGCGAGGTGCCTTCCCACACCGGCCGTACCCCCAGCAGGGCAAGGGCTTGGGCAATATCGTCGCCCCCTGTGCGCATGGTGGCTGTGCCCCATACCGAGAGGCCAAGGGTGCGCGGAAATTCTCCGTGCTCTTGACAGTAGCGTTCAATAAGTGCCGCTGCCGATCGCTCCGCCAACGCCCAAGCCGCCTCCGTGGGTACCGCCCGCAGATCCACTGCATAGAAATTCCGTCCGGTGGGCAGGACATCGGGACGGCCCCGACTCGGGGCACCGGCAGGGCCACTGGGGACGTAGCCGCCATTGAGGCCATGGAGCAAGTGCTGAATTTCCTGGGGAGTCTGCTGCAGGGCAGGGTAGAGTACGCTGCAAATCCAATCCAGTACCCGCTGGGTTGCCCGACCACAGGGGGGGGTTGGGGTGCCGTTGAGCAGAGCCTCCACTAGGTTTGCCGCCGCCGCCTCTAGGGCATTTTGCCACTCCCCCACAGAGCGATAGCCGGGGACAGGACTGGGAGCCGTTGGATCGGCGGTGAGCGGGTCTAAATCTACTCCTTGGTCTTGAGCCAGCGCGCGAGTGAGACCGATATGCTCTGAGCTGGGACTGCGGGCAATAGCAATGATCAAATCCCGCAACTGTTGCCCTTGGGGACATTGGCCAAGGATATGCAGGCCATCGCGGATTTGGGCATCCCGTAAATCGCAGAGGTAGCCATCGGTGCGCGCCAGCCATGCGGCCCATGTTTCCTCTGGATTGGGGGCAGCAATTTCTTGGTCTAAATCCAGTTCTTTAACCAGGGCTTCAATCTGCTGCCGCAGGCGGTTTAAGCGGGGGCGATCGAACTGCTCAGCGGCGTAGTACTCCTCAATGTAGTGGCTGAGGGTCTCTAGGCCACCGTACAACTCGGCGCGGGTAAGGGGCGGCGTCAGGTGATCCAAAATCACCGCTTGGGCGCGCCGTTTGGCTTGGGCACCCTCGCCGGGGTCGTTGACAATAAAGGGGTAAAAGTGGGGCACAGGGCCTAGGACAATTTCTGGAAAGCAGGTCTCACTGAGGGCAATGCTTTTGCCGGGGAGCCATTCCAGATTGCCGTGTTTGCCCACATGGACAATGGCATCTGCTTCAAACACATGGCGCAGCCAAAAGTAAAAGGCCAGATAGTCTGGGGTGGGTTCCAAGTCGGGGGCATGGTAGTTCAAGCTGGGGTCGCGATCGTAGCCTCGGCTGGGCTGAACACCAACAAAGATGTTGCCCCAACAGTTGCCGGCAATGGGTAAATCCGCGGTGGGAAAGGGCCAGCGTTGGTTGATGGCCTCTTGGGCCGCCCTTGGCAGAGCCTGAAAATAGCGCCGGTAGGTTTCAAGGGGGAGAGTGTAGCGGGGCAGCCGCCACTGATTACCTTCGGGGTCGTTGGTGCAGAAGCGGCTCAGGTGTTGAATGAGGGCATCGCCATCGGCAGGGAGGGGATGAGCGCCGAGATCATAGCCGGCTCTCTGAAGTGCCTTGAGCAGCTCTACGGTACTGTTGGGGGTATCCAGACCCACGCCATTGGCAAGACGACCATCGCGACAGGGGTAGTTGGCTAAAATTAGGGCAATACGGCGTTCAGCGGGCGCTTTGCGGCGGAGTTTGAGCCAGTTGGCTGCCAGCTCACTGACCCATTGCAGGCGATCGCCGGCCGGAGTGTAGGTGGTTATGGTCGTTTCTACCTCAGATTGGATTTGCGACACGGTCTTAAAGGAAACTGCGCGGGTAATGATGCGGCCATCCACCTCCGGCAAGACCACGTGCATTGCGAGATCCCGCGGCGATAAACCCTGGGGATGTTGTTGCCAGGTCTCGTAGGGACTGCTGCTGAGAATCACTTGGAAAACGGGGACATCCAACTGCTGCCAAAGATGAACCTCCTGGGGTTTGGCGATCGCAAACCCTGTGGTATTGAGAATTAATTCCACCTTGCCCTGCCATGCCGCCAGTAGCTCCCGTTGCACTTCTGCATCTTGCAGCGAGGAGACAAACACGGCTAGGGGTGCCAGTTGCCGCTGAATTAAGGCCTGGGCAAGGGCATCAATCACAGCGGTATTGCCCGCCAAGTAGTGGGCGCGGTAAAAGAGAATACCCACCTGAGGCCAATTCTCGCCTATCTCCCCTTGAATTGGATAGGAACCCCAGCGAGGAATTCTTTGGGGGGGCAGGGGGGGCTGACCCCAGCCACAGCCGTAGTGGCCAATAAACTCCAAGGCTCGCTGCATATTTTCCTGTCCTCCCTCGCAAAAATATTGCCACAGGCAATCTACCCGTGCTAGCGGCCAACTGGAGAGGCTCATGAGTTCCAAGTCGGGGCGATCGTCCCCCGGTAGGAGAATCAACTGCCCCCCGCGATCGCCGACCACTTGCTGCGCCACCTCTAGGCCATAGCTCCAGTAGCCCCGTCCCCCCAAAAGGCGAATCACAACAACGTCGGCCTGAGCTAGGACGCGATCGCCATAGTCGTCAATGGCTGCTGCTGCTTGTAAATGCAATAAGTTCGCGAGGCGCAGCGGCGGAAAGTCCTTGGGCAGTTGGCGGTAGGCTTGCGCCAGCAGAGCAATATCCGTATCCGCTGCCGTTAAAATAACGATGGGAGCACTGCTTTGCTGTAGAAATGCAACATCGCTGTTATCTGTGGCAACAGTCAGGTCATTCAATGTAAGAATTCGATGCATACCTTGACAAGAATTATTAAAAAAACTGGTGGGCTTTCCCCCCTGTCTTCCCTGAGCCGTTACAACGGAAGTTAATGGGAAAAGCCTCTAGCGATCGCGCCCCGCACGGTGATGCCACTACCTGCGATGAACCGATCCAGGATTGAACTTAAAAAACAATGCGCCAGCCCGTCTTTGATCGAATTTTACCAGCATTTCTCTACGAGCGAATTGCCACCGTCCTGCTTGCAGAAGCAAGTCATCGCGGAGCAACTGTCCTTACCCGTGAAGAACTCATCGCCTCTGCTGACCCCCCTTTTCTCCTTGTTGTGGCCCAGACATTTGCGCTGCTGTTGCAGGCAGACCCCGTGCCCCAGATGGGTGCCTATCGGGTAGAAATTCTCACTAACCCTGGGGCGATCGCCCGCTTCTTGCGCAAAATCCGTAGCCAAGCTCCTGTGAAGCACCGCCCCCTAATCCGCACTGTGTTGCAGCAACTCACCACCTTGAACGGTCAAGAACAGATGTTGCCCACCGATCTGGCGATCGCCCTTATGGCCGTGCTCAGTGAAGAAGCAACGGCTCAGTGTGAAACCTGTCAACCTTTGGTCACCGCAGCCCTCAACGAGCGTCAAGCCCAAGAACGATTGCTCCATCAGGTGACGACTCAGATTCGCCAGAGTCTTGAACTGCCAGAACTGCTAAAAACAGCCGTCGATCGCATTCGCGAGTTTCTGGATGTGGATCGCCTACTGGTGGGGCAATTCAGCTCCACCGAAGGAGAACTCCACGGGAAAATTACCTATGAATCCTGCCGCCATGGGGGTATTCCCTCTGTCCTTGGACTTTGGGATCAATGCTGGCAGTGGTCAGCTTTGCCCACGAGTAGCTATCAGCGCCTTACCCGCGGCGAAACCATTGTTGTGAGCAACATTGAGCAGTTTTACAAAGAAGTGCCCTGTCTCCAGGAGTTTGCTGCCCGTTGGCACATCCGGGCGTGGTTAATTGTGCCAATTATTGTGCAAGACAAACTCTGGGGGGTGCTCATTGCCCACCAGTGCGATCGCCCGCGGCAGTGGCAGCCCCAAGAAATTGAGTTTCTCACCCACCTCAGTCAACATCTGAGCATTGCCATCTATCAAGCCCAACTCTACAGCGAACTCCAACAGCAAAAGGCCACCCTCGAACAGCGTGTTAACGAGCGCACCCAAGCGCTGCGGGAAGCTCTTCGTGCCATGGAAGCTGCCCACCGCATTAAAAACGACTTCTTGGCCACCATGAGTCACGAACTGCGCACTCCCCTGACCTGTGTTATTGGGGTTTCCGCCACCCTGTTGCGCTGGCCCCTTGGCCCGCTGACGGCAAAACAGCGGGAATACCTAGAAATTATCCACGAGAGCGGCACCCATCTGTTGGAATTGATTAACAGTATTCTCGATCTCTGTCAGGCGGAACTGGGGCGATCGCACCTGCATCGCAGCACCTTTTCGATTCGGCAACTGTGTACAGACTGCATAGAAGTCGTCAAACCCCAAGCCCATCGCCATCAGGTCAACCTGCACCACCAACTCATGATTCCCCCCGGTCGCGATCGCTTTTGGGGAGACTACCGCCGCATCCAGCAAATTCTCATTAACTTGCTCAGCAATGCCATTAAGTTCACCCCTGCAAAGGGGGAAGTCATTCTGCGGGCATGGTGGAAAGAGGACGAACTCATTTTTCAAGTGCAGGACAATGGCATTGGTATCCCTGCTCACTTGCAACCTTTGCTCTTTCAAAAATTTCAGCAGTTGGATAGCTCCTTTGGTCGCGCCTATCCTGGAGCAGGTTTAGGCCTAGCCCTGACCAAGCAGTGGGTTGATCTGCACCAGGGTTGGATTGAGGTGGACTCCACTGAAGGCCAAGGCAGTACCTTTACCGTCGGGCTGCCGGCAATCCCTTCAGAACCCCTATCAGACCCCCCCAAAGTCAAGCTGGATGTCCCGCCCCTTGCAACAACAGATGTGCTTGTCGAACCTGCAGGGCGGATTGTTCTTGTGAGTGAGGATGAACCCACCGCCACACTGATTTGTTCCATTTTGACCACAGCGGGCTATCAAGTGATTTGGCTGGTGGATGGTGAAGTGGAGCGGCTGTTGGCACTCACGCCCATTGCTGTCCTCTTTGCAGAACCCTTTAGCTATGGTGATGTGCAAGAGTTAGTGGATCAGCTGCGGCAACGCTGTCCCCCAGAGCAACTCAAAATTTTTATTTTGGGATCAGAGGGGAACTATCAAGGGGTGGATCGCTACATTCCCCTGCCCATTCATCCAGAAAGTTTCCTGCAACAGGTAACAATGGGGCTAACTTCCCTCGCCATTCCTGCCCAGTAGAACAAAGGCCTGATCCACCTGACGGTAGAGTTCCGCAAGGCTCCCTGTATTCCAAAGCACCGTGTCTGCCCGCCGAATCTTCTCCTCTAAGGGCAGTTGACTGGCGATGCGTTGGGCGGCTGCATCTTCAGAGAGGCGATCGCGCTGCTGCAGACGAGCCAACTGTTGCTCAGAGGTGGTGGCCACCACCCAAATGCGATCCACGAATTCCTCAAGGTGAGCCTCAAAGAGGAGGGGAATCACCAAAGCAATAAGGGGTTGATCGCAGGTATCAATTGCTCGCTCCATCTGGGCAATTACCCAAGGGTGAATTTGCGCCTCTAGCCATTGGCGCTCTTGGGGCTGAGCAAAGACAACTTCCCCCAAACGCCGGCGATTAATAGTACCATCCCTACAACAAATTTCACGCCCATAGCGATCAACGATGGCTTGATAAATAGGAGTCCCGACGGCAACTGCCTGCCGCGCTAATACATCGGCGTCCACAATGGGCAGCCCATAGCGTTGCTGCAAGTAGGCAGCCACCACAGATTTACCGCAGGCAATCCCCCCGGTAATGCCGAGGCGAAGTCTAGACACCCCCTTGCAGCACTACCGCTGGCTGACTCAACCGCACCTGTGCTCCGATATCCGCCGGCACATTAGGGAGCATTTTTTGATATGTCACCGTCTGACCGGGAGCGACTGTTGCCGGTTCTGGGGTCGCCGCACCCGTTTGCAGAAGCTCGCCGTTGGCACCCACCACTTCATAGTTAATGGCTTGGATGGTTACGGGTTGGCGGTTATTGTTCGTCACGGTACCGGTCACCACCGAGGACCCCGGCAACTTGAGTACAGGTTGAAGCTGCGGCTGACCCACGCGGATATTGCGTAGAAGCTGTTGTTCTAGAGCCTTGGGGTCAACTTCTTGGGGAGCCCCCGCCGTTGTCGGCGCAGAAGGGGCTGCGGTTGCACTTGAAAGATTGAGCAGATGATTCCAGTAGCGTTGATTACGGCTCCAGGCAGCGGGGGAGTTGCCAATAATCACAATGTCACCTGCTGCCCGTTGTGCCAAGGCAGGCAGAGGGGCGATCGCTCCAAGGAGCACAATACCGGTTAGCCAAAGGGGAAATGGCAATTGAGCTATCTTTAGCATGGCGCACGCTCCTGTGAATGCAGGTTAAACTAAGCGATCTTATCACTAAGACCGCTCGTCTTCAGAACCGAACGTGAGACTTTCACCTCATTCGGCTCCTCAATCAACGGACTCCTGTCATGAGCACCAGCAACCCGGTTTGTTCCGACTTACTGGCTTGATAAATCTGCTTTTGGAGCTTCCAACAATAGCGTTCGATGGCTTTCCAATTTAATTGGTGCCATTCTACTTGCAGTTGCATCTCTCCCTGAGTTTGTACCTCGGTATGGAGCATATTGACTCCTGTTAACAGCTTTATCATTCCGTTGATCGGTTATCCGTCAGCATATCCCTTGGCTTTCCCAAGGGCGTTGGCTTCTGATAACATCCCTCCCAT
>NZ_CALJEM010000071.1 GCF_938074695.1 uncultured Thermosynechococcus sp. | reverse complement strand
GTTAATCACGCGGATAATGCTGTATCGGTTCACGGAGCTGAAACGGGAGGAGGTGCTGCACATGCTGGGGCTGACGACGGAGGAACTGAAGCGGACGCGGTTTTATCAGGAGGTCTATGCAGAAGGGCGACAGGAAGGATTGCAACAAGGGTTACAGCAAGGAGAAGCAGCGGTTGTCCTACGGCAGTTGAGGCGGCGGTTTGGCAGTCTGCCCAATGAGCTTGAAGAAGGCATCCGCCGGCTCTCTCCTGATCAAATCGAAGCCCTCGCAGAAGCTCTCTTAGACTTCACTGACCTAGAGGAAGTGGCTGCGTGGCTAAATCGCTCTGCTTAAAGCTTCTTATCATAATGAGCCGTGCTGGAGTAACTGACTCCCAATAGGTCAAGTGAGTGAACTATAGACAGAATTGCTGTGAGAGTACGGTTTAGCTAGCGCTTGCCACGGCGACTGAGGTAGCAGAGAATCAGTTTGCAAGCTAGCAGTGAACAACTCCATAAACTGGAAGTCAGCGAGGGGAGTGTCCTAGGCAGCGCCAGACGCCGAAGGTTGAGCACTGTTTTGTCTAAATGGATGATAATCGTCGCTGGGTGGCGGGTATGAGCGTTGTTTGCGTCCTTATTAGGCTTTTTGTTTGTCTAAACAGTCATTAAGGCGAGCGGCTCTATCCGCTACTAAGGCTTGCCCATCCAGTTTCCAAAGACAACGGGGAACAACCGTGGGGGTTAGATTATCCCGCTTCAACCAGCGGTAGATAGTCCATGACTTACTTGGAATAGTGGAGTGGTCTCATTGATTTTGCCCTCTTGTCTCAACGTGCTCTCGTAAATCTACGCTGTAGCTCATGGTTCTTTCTTGACCTTCGACCTGTGCAAGTTTGTTACTTTAACCTATCTGTCTTAAAAAATCTCACTCCCTCTTAGAATAGCTATGTTAAACATTTATTAAACAAAAGCTGCAAAGGTTATGGAGACACCTGAAGCTTATCCTTGCATCCTCTGACTAAAATAGAGAAACCGAAAGATGACCCAACTGCGTTTTATTCAATCAGTGGTGGTAGGGCTAATTCTCCTCGGTGGGGGAGCGATCGCTCTTGTCACGACGATGCAACAAAAGCAAGTTGCCACTCCCCAGAATCCCGACCATGGCTACCACAGTGCTGCGCCGACCCACAATCACGGTGGGAGCGCTTCGGCCACCCATGCTGAACTAGTGAATTTCTCCACACCTATTCCTCAACAACCAACCACCTTCACACTGGCCATTCGCACCCATACGGGCGAGACAGTGACGCAGTTTGAGCGTTTCCAAGAGGAGCTGATGCACCTGATCATCGTCAGTGAGGATTTTCAAGTATTTCAACACCTCCATCCCCGCTATTTAGGTGAAGGTCAATTTCAGGTCACAACCACGTTGCCCCAAGGCGGCGGCTACACCCTCATTGCCGATTACAAACCTGCCGGCGCGACGGAAACAGTGGCAATGCTCCCTATTGTTGCTCAGGGAACTTCCCCCCAACTTGCCGCCCCCACCCCTCAAACAACTCAAGTAGTTGAGACAACAGCAGTTGAACTAAAACTGCCTCAACCCCTCAAGGCTGGATCGCCGCTGGAAATTGCTTTTCGCTTACGGGATGTAGTTACCCAACAGCCTCCTGCAGATTTGCGCCCCTACCTTGGTGAAGCAGGGCATCTGGTGATTTTGCGAGCCACGACTTCCCTTAAACCCACTGACTATCTCCATGCCCATGCCTTGGAGCGCCAACCTAGGGAGACCATTCGTTTTATGACCCAGTTTCCCAGTCCCGGACGCTACCGGCTCTGGGGACAGTTCCGGCGGGGAGATAAAATCATTACGGCTCCCTTCTCAGTGACGGTGAATTAAGGGAAGCTAGCCATTTCTGAACCCAATTCTGGTGAGACTTGGATGCGATCGCCCCCCCCTAAAACGGTTGTCAATCTCCCCACTGTTACCCTCACCCTTGAAAGTCAGGGGAAAACTTTAAGCTACACCCTGACACAGTCAGAGCACCGTTTGGGACGCGATCCCCAGTGGGCAGATTTAGTGGTGCCCGATGATCCCCTTTGGGCAGTGATTTCCGGCCGCCACGCCGTGTTTAAGCAACAGGGGGCAACCTACTACCTCTGGGATGGGGATGGCCAGCAACGCCGCAGTACTAATGGCACGTTCTACAATCACCGTCGCATCGGCATTGAAGAAGGGTTTGCCCTTGGGGAAACGCTGCGTCTAGAAATTGGCCAAGACCCGAAAAACAAAGTCCAGCTGCTGGTGCAGATCCAGTTTTCGGGAACAGCCAGTCCACTCCCCTTACCCCAGCAGCGCCGCCTAGTCCTCAAAACCCTCAAGGAATGGCCACTCACATTGGGGCGCGCAGCCAGCAACAGCTATCGGCACTGGCAACTGGAGGCTCCGACGGTGTCTTTGCGCCACGCCAGCATTGATCGCACCCCTGCAGGTCTCTATGTACTGCGCGATTTGGGCAGTACCAACGGCACCTATGTCAACGATGTCCTCGTAAAAACTCCCCACACGCTCCGCAACGGCGATCAAATTCGCATTGGACCTTTTGTCTTGCTGTACCGCCACGAGACCCTAGAGATGGCGGATCCGGGGAGTCACATTCGCCTTGAGGCGGTGGGCTTGAAGCGGTGGGTAAAAACGCCAGCAGGCGATCGCCCCCTTCTACAAGATGTTTCCTTTGTGGCGGAGCCCAAGCAGCTGGTGGCTGTGGTGGGGGGCAGTGGCACGGGGAAATCCACGCTCTTAAAGGTGTTGATGGGACTAGACCCCCTTCAGGAAGGACAGGTGCTGCTCAATGGTCTCAATCTGCATCGCAATCTTGCCACCTACCGCCACCAGATTGGTTATGTCCCCCAAGATGATATTGTCCATGCCCGCCTCACCGTGGCTGAAGTCCTAAACTATGCGGCGCAGTTGCGCTTACCGGCGGACACCGATGCCCAAAACCGCAGGGCAGCAATCCAGCAAGTGCTGGCACAGGTGCAGTTAACGGGGACAGAGCATCAACGGGTCGCCAGCCTCAGTGGTGGTCAGCGCAAGCGGGTGAGTATTGCCGTTGAGCTATTGGCAAATCCCAAGCTTTTTTTCCTCGATGAACCTACCTCCGGTCTCGATCCGGGCTTGGACTTTTTGCTGATGCAGTTGCTGCGGCAATTGGCGGATCAAGAACGCACGATTATCTTGGTGACCCATGCCACCAGCCATGTGAATCTGTGCGATCGCCTGCTGGTTCTGGGTGCTGGGGGGCGTCTTTGTTATTTTGGTTCAGCCAATGGGGCTTGTCACTTCTTTAGTCCAACGGGCGATCGCCCCCTGAATTCCGTGGCCGAGATCTATGCCCTATTGACCCCCGAAAATAGTGCCGAGTGGAGTCAAAAATTTCGCCAATCCGCCGATTATCAACGCTACCTTGGCCGCCACCTGAGCATGGGGGGTCAGGCTGAGAGCACCAGTGTTTTTGGGTCTGAAGGCCGTCCCAAGGTTGAACCGCCCCCCCAGCGACCCGCTCCACCTCACTTCTATCAATGGCGGGTATTGTGTCAACGGCAGTGGCAGCTCCTGTGGCGCGATCGCCTGAGCCTCGTCCTGAACCTCACCAGTGTCCCCATTGCCCTGCTGCTCACCCGCTTTGCCCTAGATCGCTCCCCCTTTGTGCCCCAAGATCCCCCCGGCCTGCTGCAGGCCGCTCAAACCCTGCGCATTCTCTTTGTCTTTACCTGTGCCTGTCTTTGGGTAGGACTCTCCGGCTGGGCGCAAGCCTTGATTACAGAGGTGGCCATCTACCGCCGCGAACGCCTTGCCAATCTCAGTCTTTGGGCCTACATGGCAGCCAAACTTACCCTTGGGCAGGGGATGGCTTTGGGACAAACGCTGCTCATTACCTTGGTGGCCCTCTGGGCCTTTGGTCTGCCAAAGGGTGCCCTTCTCCCTTGGCCGCTGGGGCTTGGGGTCACCACCTTCTTGACCCTGGTGGCCGGTCTTTGTTTGGGACTCTTCATCTCGGCGGCGGTGACGAATTCCGATCAGGCAAGCAAAATTTTGCCACCCCTGCTCTTGCCCCAAATTATCTTTGCCGGCGTCCTCTTTAAGCTCACGGGAGTGGCCACCGCTCTCTCTTGGCTGACTATTGGCCGTTGGACGATGGGTGCCTATGGGGCTTTGCTCGATGTGAACGGCATGGTACCGCCGCCCCTCGATTTTGGCCTCTTTGAACCCCCTCCCCAGCCCTTTGAACCCACCCCTGTCTATGCCCCCACTTGGGGAAACCTCCTATTAAATTGGGGAATGTTGATCCTCCACAGCGGGATTTACTTGGGCATGGCCACGTTTCTGCAACGGCGCAAAGGCTAAGATCCCCTATATTTACCTATTGCGATCGCCCAAGCCCTGGAGGAAGATTAAAAGATTGAGCCGATCAGCCCAAAATTTTCCCGCCTAAGAGAATCAATAGAGACCGCTACCGCAGCTATGGAGACGGATGTTGTTTCCCTGTACGGGCGCGACTACATTCCCATTGTCGCCCCTCCTTTACCTGCCACCAAGATTCAAACCCACCCCAAGACCGTCCCTGTTCTCAAAGACAATGACGTGCTGCTCATTTGTGATGAGTTGGGCAATGTTTGCAATGACGAGCACCAGACGGCAATTACGGGGCTATTTTGCCAAGACACTCGCTTTTTAAGTCAAGCGGAGCTGCGAGTGGGGGGCGATCGCCCAGTGCTCCTAAGCTTTCACTGCACGGGCAGCCATGCCCTCAAGGTGGTGTGTACCAATCCCAAACAGCCCGATCTGCCAGCGGAAGCTCTGGCCATTGAACGATTCCTTGTCGTCCGCGGTGCGCTGTTTGAAACCATTCTCGTGACTAACCACCAAGTGCAACCTGTGGTGGTGGACATTTGTCTCACTTTTGGGGCAGACTTTCAGGATTTATTTGAAATTCGCCAATACGGCAATGGGCGGCCACAGCGGGGACAGACGCTGAAGCCGGTGAGTTGTGAATTGCGCCACACCAAGGGACGAGCCGATCTGTGCTTCGCCTACCAAGGCCTTGATGGTGCCCTCATGGAAACTCAAGTGCAGTTTTTGGGCACCCCCCCCGACGGTCTAGACAACATGACAGCTCGCTGGCGCCTGCGGTTAGAACCCCAAGGTTACCACAGCATTCACTACTGTGTCCGTCCCTTCACCAATGGCTTACCCACGGCCCGTGCAGCGGTGCCCTTCTCCCTAGCGGCGGCGGATCAAGCCGCACAACAGGAACGGCAACAGTGGTGGTCAGATTGCACAGAAATTGTCACCTCCAATCCCCAATGGAATCGTATCCTGCGGCGGGGCATGGCAGATCTCTACATGCTGTTGCAGTCCTTTAGTCACGGCAAGGTCTTGACGGCGGGTATTCCCTGGTTTGCGACGCTCTTTGGTCGCGACTCAATTATTTCGGCCATGCAAGCACTAATTCTAAACCCGGCGATCGCCCGCGATACGCTGCACACCCTTGCCCATTACCAAGGAAAAGAGGTGTGTCCGCAGCGGGATGAGCAGCCGGGGAAAATTCTCCACGAGCTGCGCTGCGGCGAGATGGCGCGCAATCGGGAAATTCCCCACACACCCTACTACGGCACCGTGGATGCCACCCCCCTGTGGCTGATGCTCTATGCCGACTACTACCGTTGGACGGGCGATCGCGCCACCCTTGAGGCCTTGTGGCCCCATGCCCTTGCCGCCATGGATTGGATTGATCAACAGATGGCTGCCACCGGCTATCTAACCTACAGTCGCCAGGCGGAGAAGGGGATTGACAACCAAGGTTGGAAAGATTCCAGCAACTGCATTGTCAACCGCCGTGGGCAACTGGCTCGCGGTCCCATTGCCCTGTGTGAAGTTCAAGGCTACGTCTATGCTGCCAAGACTCGCCTAAGTGCCATTGCTCAGGAGCTGGGCCATCCCCAGTGGGGCGATCGCTGGCAAAAGGAGGCCGCCGCCCTCAAAGAGCGCTTCAACCGTGACTTTTGGCTGGAACCCGAAGGCTTCTATGCCCTTGCCCTCGATGGCGACGGTCGGCCGGTGGATAGCCTCACCTCCAATGCGGGTCAGTGCTTAATGACCGGCATCTGTGACCTAGA
>NZ_CALJEM010000070.1 GCF_938074695.1 uncultured Thermosynechococcus sp. | reverse complement strand
TCGAGATTGGCGTTTGCGAGATTGTACAGCTCTAGATTGGCGCCGGTTAAATCCACTTGTCCTAGATCGGGGCGAATGTCACCGCTTTGCTCCCGCCATTGATTCCAAGCAGTAACCCCCTGTTTGAGCAGCTGGAGATGTTGGGGATTGGCCACAATAGTTACCCTTGGGTACTCGAATGAGGGTATTGATAACCGTAAAAATCAATGCGATAGTCAACAATTTTCACGCCAGTTTTCGCTTCAATTTCAGCAATGAGGGAGGGAGGCAGCTCCACATGAACATCAATAATCTTCTGGCTATCCAAACAGTTCACGTGGCTATGACTATCACTGATATTGCCGTAGAGGCGCCCATCGGCTCGCTCCACGCACTCAATGATGCCATGCTCCGAGAGGGCTTCAAGATTTTGGTACACGGAGGTATGGCCGATGTCTTTGCCCGCTTGATTGAGGCGATCGTAGATTTGCCGCGCCGAGAGGTGATCTTTGGCATCCCAGAGCAGTTCGAGAATGGCTCGCCGCTGCCGACTGAGCCGCAATCCGAGGCGCTGACAGCGATCGATTGCATCCTCAAGGGAACGAATGGGGGGTAAAGAATTGGGAGCGGGAGACGTGAGCACGGCGCTATCCTAAAACAATAAAATTAAACAGTAGATTTTGCTTATGTTTGAGTAGCCTATTGCGATTAAGTCGCAGTTTTAGGGCTGTACAGCTGCTAACCTGTAGTCACTATGATAATCAATCCTCTGCTTATAATCAAATTTGCTCCTTGTCAAGGCTATCAGGAGCCGTTTGAGACAGCAAATAAAAACCCAGAAAGGCAAATATGATGGCGGCGATCGCCTTGACCACCTTCACCGGCAGCAATGTGGCAATCCCGCTGCCTAAAAGCACGCCAAAAAACGTCGTACACACCAAGCCAGAGGCAACCCCTAGAAACACGGCGGTAGCGGAGCGAGCATTACTGCCTAAAGTAATGGCCACCAGTTGACTTTTGTCCCCCAGTTCCGACAGGAAAACAATCGCAAAACTTGCGGCAAAGGATTGCCAGTCCATCCATCTCTCCAAAGGTATTGCTGCTATAGGGCAGCTTAACGATAGCCGTCATTGCCGTCAACGCGCGATCGCGGTTCAGTGTAGCAGGATCAGCTTAAAACAAGTTACAATTCTTAATACTAGTTCTGCTCATAGCTCTGTTGAAGACGGCGGAGGTGCCCATGTTGAATACCACTGATGGAACCAGCGCGATCGCACCAGACACCACCTCCTTGAGTAGTCTGGCCCAAGCTTGGGCAAAGCGCTACATCAGCAATCTTAACACCACCGCCCTTGCCGAGGATGATCCAGCAGTGGTTGCCCCGCGGCTTTTGGCCGAACTGCGTAATGCCAGTGTCAAGGCTTGGCAGCGCACCGAAGGGTTTTTGGCCGGGGAGATGATTCGCCATGGCATCCCGGCTGAACTCGTCGATCCTTGGAGCATCTCCAAAGATATCCATGACATTTATCAACGCACGCTCAAGCTCTACGAAGCAGGCAGCGGCACTGAACAAATGACTACCAAGGTGGCCAGTGCCATTGGTGAGATTCGCCGCCGCTATACAGCCGTTGATCCACGGGTGATTGGCTTTGTGAGTATGCAGTTTCACCACACGGGAGTGTTGCTGTTAGAAGTTGCCCCAGCCAGCCAACGCCCAATCCTCAGCAGTTTCTTTAAGGTGATTGACGACCACCTCTACATGCCCTTGCACCGTGCCTACAACGCAGCAGCCAACTACGACTACCATGCCCCTGCCCTAGCCTTAGTGCGCCATCTATTGCCCCAGAGCACAGCGATCGCCACCGCTATTTGTGACCGTGTTGCCGAACTCAACCCCCAGCACCGCTGTTTTAGTGGCCCTTTGACCCACCCCAGTGTGCGTGTTTCCAGTATTCGCGATGTGGAAATGTTTCAAATCTACCTCTGGGTCTGTCTTTTGGAGCAAAGCCTTGAAGCCTTACAACGGGAACTCTTTCCCCTATGTTTGATGCTCTATCCTTCCTTGAATGTGACATGGGAGCTGGTGTTTCAAATGGTGCACCTTTTGGGGAAAGAAATAGAAAATCGTGCCGCTGGGCATGATACAAGTGTCTTGACACCCTATTACTTAGCTTTGCGCGAAATGTTCGATCCCAAGCTCTTCCAAGGACTCCTATGATTGCCAATTTGCAGCAAGTTTCTCTTTCCCCCATTGCCATTGCAGGGTCGGGTCTGTGGGCGATCGCCCTCTACTGGGGGTTTTATCCCACGGGGCAAGCCCTGATGCAGCGTTTAGTGACGTGGCTGGGGGGTGAAGCAAACCAAAGTGCCGAATTCTGGGCAGGGATGGTGGGGCTTATTCCCTTTATTCTGGTGGGTACAGGTTGCTTTATTCTCTGTAGCCTAGGATTGGGACAAAGTTGGGCCTTGAGCTTAGGCCTCATGGCAACCATCGGTGGTGCAATCTACGAACTTGGACGACGAGATGGCCAGCCATCTTAAGTTGGGTTGCGAGGGAGAATCCGCTAACATTTAGTTAACCTTTTGATTGCTCTCTAGTGTTTTCGGCACAGGGAGCGCAATCCATTGCCCTTGAGAATACTCGCCGGTGATTCAATGAAAGCGTCTGCGGATGCCAGTTCTACCCAAGAAACGACACCGCCGCTCAGTTTGCTCCTGTTTGTTGCCAATCGTCCGGGCGATGAAGAGGAAACCGCCGCCATTCAGGCTCACATCCAACAACTGCCCTCGAACTTTGGCTTTGAGTTAAAAGTAGTGCCCATTGGTGAGCAACCCTACCTCCTTGAGGAGTACAAGCTGGTTGCTACCCCTGCCCTGATCAAAGTCCGTCCTGAACCGCGTCAAACCCTCGCCGGCCGCAAGCTACTGCAAAAGGTGGACTATTGGTGGCCCCGCTGGCAGCGGGAAGTGGCTCTTGGTCTGCAGGCGGATATGCAAAAGTCGGCAGCGGAGCAGTCGGATTGCTCCATGGAATTAAGCCGCCTCAAGGATGAGCTGTTTCAGCTGCGCCAAGAGCGCGATCGCTTGGCTGAACAACTGCAGTTCAAGGATCGGATTATTGGCTTGTTGGCCCATGAGTTGCGTAACCCCCTCACGGCTGTTGGCATTGCCCTTGAAACCCTAGAGTCCAATTTGCAGGAGGAGACCGCACAGCAGCTCCATTCCGAAGACATCCAACGCCTGTTTCACCATGCCCGCAGTCAAACCCAAGTGATGGGACAGTTGATTACGGATTTACTGCTGGCGGCACGCGGCCCCCAAGATAAACTCCAGATTATGGCACGGCAATTGGATCTGCGCCAACTGTGCCAAGAAACGGCTGAGGAGGTGCGCCTAAATTTTGAACGTAAAAAGCAGCACTTTACCACTGATATTCCCTTGGATTTGCCCTTGGTCTATGGCGATGGCGATCGCATTCGTCAGGTGCTTGTCAACCTATTGGACAATGCCTGTAAATATACTCCCGAAGGGGGCAAAATTCACCTGAGTGCGTTTCACCGCATGACTCAAAAAGTACAAGTTACCGTCTGTGACACTGGGCCAGGGATTCCCATTGAGCAGCAGGAGAAAATTTTTGGTGAAACGGTTCGCCTTGATCGCGATCGCACCATTGAGGGCTATGGGATTGGACTTGCCCTTTGCCGTCAGATTATTCGTATGCACTACGGCCAGATTTGGGTGGACTCTCAACCGGGAAAAGGCAGTTGCTTTCACTTCACACTGCCCGTTTATAGCTAGCGCGATCCTTCCTCGATCATCCGGGCGATTGTTTCGGCGCGCAGATAGGGATCAGGCCCAAAGGGCAAAATTTCGTAGAACTCATTATCCGGCAAGCGCATTAGTTGAAGTGACTCCTGCTCGCGATAGATCACATAGACCCCCGGTGGCCATGTTTTGGCACTGCGTACCGGCACGGGAATGTCGCGGCGTTCTTCGCCGACGCAGGCGAGGCGGACTACACGGGTATTGGGACGATAGACCACTTTATCGTCGCGGGTGCGCCGAAATAAAAAGCGATCTAAAACCTTGGGCAAGATCTCTGTTTCTGTGCCCCCCAATTGCAAATTTAGCTCCAGCAATTTGTCTTCGAGGGTCAGCTCAATGATGTGGGGTTCAGGCACGAGGGGCTGGGAGTGACTCTCAGTGGTCTCTTGAGTCTCTTGCGCGGGTGCGGCAGCCGGCTTTACCTTCTGGACAATTTGGCTGATGTATTCTAGATCCACCGTCATGATTTTCTTGAATGTGACAAACCACGAGAGGAGGCTAATGGCCACTCCCGGCTCCAATTGGGTAATCAAGGCGGGTAAGTCCAAATCATCGAGGCGAATAGCTTTCAGAGCAGCATCGGTTTGACCCAAGACAATGGCTGCATCTCCCGGACTGAGGTGTTCGAGACTGCTGTAGAGCAAACGCAGATCAATTGTTTCTTGGCAGCCTTGGGTCGAAATGCGATAGGTGATGTCGTAGAGCCAGTCCAGGGTCACCAGGTCATGGTTGAGCATCCAGAGGGCATAGTTAAAGGCAGTTTGGGGAAAAACGGTTTGGGCAATGCTTTTGACAATAACTTGGGCGCGATCGCGCTGGAGCAAAGAAAGTAAGGCCGTCTGTTTTTCTGCCTTGGTCGTTAGTTCATGGTAGCCAAGGAGCGCTTGGAAGAGTTCTTGATCACTGGGCAGTAATCGAATGGCCGCCGGAGGAGTCATAAGCTTAGTGTCGCTGATTCATGTGACCCATTGCCCCTCACCCGATGATGAATGCTAAAAAAGCAACGCTAGCCTTTAATTCCACTATAGAGGGTAGCTAGAGTATCTATGTTACTCCCCCACCTGTGCTTCCAGTTTGCGAACCCGCTTGAGTAACTGTGGCAATTGCCGCAGGGCAGCAGAGGCTTTCAGGTAAAGGGTCTGATCCATTGCCGGAATGCCGCCCATGCGACTATCTGGCGGTACAGAGCTAATGATGCCAGATTTAGCGGAGACAACGGTGCGATCGCCAATCGTCAAATGGCCTGCTACCCCCACCTGTCCAGCCAGGACAACCTGATTGCCAATGCGAGTCGAACCCGCTAAGCCCACTTGGGCACAGAGAATCGAATTTTCACCAATGGTGCAGTTGTGAGCCACCATTGTCAAGTTGTCAATTTTCGTGCCGTCGGCCACTGTCGTCTCTCCGAGGGTGGCACGATCAATCGTGGTGCCGGCCCCAATTTCCACATCATTGCCAATGACCACAGTGCCCACTTGGGGAATTTTATAGTGGCGACCATCGGGCAGGGGGACGTAGCCAAAACCATCACTGCCTAGGACGACACTGTTTTGCAGGATAACGCGATCGCCCAAGCGTACCCGCTCCCGCAGGACACAGTGGCTATAGATACGGCAATCGGCGCCAACCACGACATCGTCGTAGAGCGTGCAATGACTATCAATGACTGTGCGATCGCCAATGCGCACGCGATCGCCAATTACGGTGTAGGCTCCAATGGTCACCTCAGCTCCCAAGACGACATCGGCACCCAGAATTGCCGTCGGGTGAATTTTGGCAGCGGGTTTGGCTTGCGGATAAAACCATTCAATACATTGGGCAAAGGCAAGGTAAGGGTGGGGCACCCGCAGCAGGGGACAAGTGGCCTGCCCTTGAAAATCTGGGCGGACAAACACAGCCGCCGCTTCTGTGGTTTGCAGCAGGGCGGCGTACTTTGGATTGGCCAAAAAAGAGATGTCCGTTGCCGTTGCTGTTTCTAGGGGCGCCACCCCCAACACCGGGCGATCGCCCTGCTCTGGAGGGTCGAGGGTCGCCCCAAACCGTTCGGCCACATCTGCCAACCGCATCTTGCCGTCCTCACCATCGAACTTGAGTTTTAGCTCAGTCTATCAGGTCTCGTCTGTGAAACCGATCAAGAATTTAGTAAATCGTTCATGGTGAACATTTTATCCTTTGCACGAGTGATATTCATTGAGTGGCAACTTTGTCAATGTGTTTGTTATATTTTTTAACACGTATGCCCGATAGCATGGAGTAAGGAGTAGGTTCTATGGAGCAACGCTTCCCTGAATTGAATGTTGACCTCAGCTTTGAACAGGAGTTTCAAATGCGGGTCATGGAGGAGCAAGTGAGTACCATGAGTCTTCAGGAAGCTCGTGAGCTACTGTTGCAAGCCTCTCGCCTCTTGATGATGAAAGACAACGTCATTCGCTCCTTGGTCAAACGCGCTGCCTAAATTACAAATGCGTGGGACAGACCTCTTTCTCCACCTTGCTTCCTCTGTCGAATCAAGTAGGGGATATGGGGCTGCACCACAATTTTTTTGCCCAAGAATCTTCTCACTGGAGAAAGCTTTTGCAATACTTATCCCCAAATTGAAGGGGGGATCGAGCAGGTTTGCTGATAGGTATTAGTTCCGCGACAGAGGTGTTGTTCTTATCCCCAACAACTGAGACGGCCAATACTTTTCTGATTCAAGCACCGCGGGTACTTGACTGTTTGACGGTTGTAAAGTTTTTAGCCTAGCTCTGCTTGCTCTGGAATTTAAGCCTCCGTTAGATTTAACTAAAGACTCTCAAACGGAGTCAAGAGACTAGTTTTGAACATACACAACTGAGAGACCATTTCAGGCCGGAGGTGCTTGCATTTTTGGAAAGTCGGGCGCAAAATCCGAGTTGTCTCCCCTTACGCTTTGGAAGTTTGAGTGCCGCTCACAAGTCAGGGTAAGCTAACACACAGAGGTTCTTGCTGGGGTAAAGGCCATGGCTATTGCTGCTGCCATCATTTTGTTGTTCCTGAGTGGCTGGGTGAATGACTATCCTTGGGGATGGCTACTAATTCTTGGTCTAGGGTTGGGCTATTGGTACTGGCGGCGATCGCCCGCTCCTACGGAAGTCAAAGCCCCGCGGCCTACTCTGCATCCTCAATTACTAGAAAAGCAACTGGCAGATACCCGGAGCCTTTTGCAGGAACTTCCCATAGAGCGCCAAGCCTCTTTGCAAGCAACCTACAGCCACTTACAGCAGCGCCTAGATTCCCCAGCGGTTGAGGTGTGTGTCCTCGGGCAATCCGCTTATGTTGTCAATCAGGTTTACCATACTGTCGCTACACTCCCTTTGGATAGCTGTACGCTTCAGCAGCAAACATTGGCAACGGTACCCCAAGCAGACTTAGTGCTTTTGACGGTAACAGGTGCCCTCAACGCCAGTGAGTTTGAGATGTTGCGGGTGTTGCAGGCAGGCCATTATCACGTTTTTGTGGTGTGGTATCCAGAAATGGTGCAGGAGCGCGATCGCCCGAAGGGCGCGCTTTGCGATCGCGTAGCAGTACATTTGCAGCAGCAACTTCAACAACTCCAGATTAATCAAGAACAGCTGATTCCCTTTGTACCCCATAATCCCCAAGCCCTCACCGCTGCATTGGTGCACTGTCTCACCAAAGAACGCACGAATCTTGTCTTAGCCGGCACCTATCGCCGTGCCCAACAGCTCCATCAACAGGCTCAAGCCGCCCTCAACCACTATCGCCAAGAACGGGCTACCCCGATCATTGAACGCTACCAATGGCTGGCAGCAACGGCAACAGCGGTGAATCCTCTCCCTCTTCTGGATCTCGTCATGGCCGGAGGGCTGTTGGTGCGCCTCACTTGGGAGTTGGGGCAAATCTACCAACGCTCCTTTTACTTGGCCGATGCCGAACCCCTTGCCAAGGAGCTATTGCGGCTAATGGTTCAGTTGGGGGCTGTGGAACTGGGCACACAATCCCTGGGGCAGTGGCTCAAGGGCAATTCCCTCACCTATCTGGCAGGGAGTTGTTTACAGGGAGCAACGGCAGCCTATGTGTTGCGCTTGAGTGGGTTAAGTTTGATCCATTACTTTGAGACGGCTCCCCAAACAAAATCCCTGCCTTTGGTGGCTCGATTGCAGCAAAGCCTTCGGTGGGCACAGCAACAGGTGGGGCGCTCTCCTCTGCAAACCCTAGGACACTCTCTTGGCTTGCCGTCGGCCTAGCCGGTGGCGCAGGAGTTGAGCCGCAAAAAGCACAATAAATGCGGGATTGTTAATCAGATAGCGTTGCCAGAGGCGGCGGGGTTCCTGAAGGAGTCGAAAGAGCCACTCTAGACCGATTGCCATCATCCAGCGAGGCGCTTGAGCCACAACGCCACTGTGAAAGTCAAAGGCCGCTCCCACACCCACCAAGACAATCGGCAGAAAAGGACGTTGGCGAGCCATCCACTCCTCCTGTTTGGGACAGCCAAGGCTGACAAAGACCAAATCCGCGCCACTGTCAAGGATGCGCCGGCGATCGCTGGCCTCCTCCGCAGGGGTCAAGGGACGAAAAGGCGGTGCGTAGGCACCCACCAACTGGATAGTGGGGAAGCGTTTTCTCAGATGCTGTTGCAGGCGCTCCAAGACTAGGGGTTTACTACCATAGAGAAAAATACGCCAGCCTTTCTGCTGGGCGCGATCGCACAACGCCAGCATCAAATCAGGACCATAGACCCGTTCTGCTCTCGGAAAACCTAAAAGCCGCAAGCCCCAGACCAAGGGCATGCCATCGGCGGTCACCAATTGGGCACCATTAACTACCCGCTGGAAGGGCGATCGCCACACCCCCGTCATTACCACATGCACATTGGCCGCCACCACATAGCCCCCCTTGCCTTGACGGATCCACTCAGCCATGAGATCACAGGCTTGGCCGTAGGTGGTGACATCAATTCGTGTCCCTAAAATGTGCGCTGACTCCACGCTGGCTCGACTCCTCATGTTTTACTTGATTCCAGCGTAGGACATTGGTTGCAGAACCAAAGGGAACATCCGACAATGCAAAGCAGACCTCATGTTGTGCCCTGGGGAATGAATTTAGAAGAGTGCTATCGCGTTCTGGAGTTGCCACAAGGAGCGTCCTTAGCGCAAGTGAAATCCGCCTACCGACGCTTAGCACGACGCTATCATCCCGATGTCAACCCCGGCGATCGCACTGCCCATGAAAAGTTCATTCTTCTGCACCAAGCCTACGAAAAACTGGTGCGCGTCCTGCCCACCTTGCGAGTCCCCCCCCTTCAATCAGAAGCCCAATCTTGCCCACCGCAGACCTCCCCGCCCCTCTCTGCCTTTGAGATTCAACTAAAACATGCCAGCTATCGCCAACTGCAGGAATTTCTCAAATATCGCTGCTATCAACGGGCTATTTCCCTCGTGGAAGGGTTGGCCAGTCGGTTGCCCCAAGATGCCGAAGTACGCCAGTGGCAAGCCATCACCTATCAGTGCTGGGCGCGGCAACTCATTCGCGATCGCCAGCCGCAAGCCGCGCGGGAATACCTACATCGTGCCCTAAAAGCCGACCCGGAGAATCTCACCCTCTGGCAAGAAGTAGAAAAGGACTTTCGTACCTTGGATCGTCTCTATGGCAAAGGAATTTAGCTCCAGTCTTCCCGCTTATTGCTGCCCACCTTGTAAATACCGCCGCGGGCATGGATAGCACGGGTGCGCTCAAAGAGTTCCTCCTCCGTGAGGTGCCATTTTTCCAAGAGTTCGGCCATGAGTTTTTTATTCGTTTCAGCGCCCGGAAAGCCATCGTAGCGAATGAGCAGGCGTCCTAACTCTGCCAAATTGTAATCACTGATGCCCTCTTGGAGAAGTCGCTCTAAAATTAGCCGATCTTGGGCTTCGCGGGGATGTTGCAGCTTCTGGAAACTCATCATTGGCATCTCCCAGCAATCGTTTTTTGAGTAAGCTTTAGCGTCCCGTTTGGCGATAGCGATTTCCCGGCAGTTGCTCAACCCAGCCCATTAGCTCCAAGTGCACGAGTTCTGCCATCACGGTACTGGTATCTAAAGCCACCTGCTGCACAATGTTATCAAAAGCAACACTATTGCTGCCTTGGCTCAGGTATTGAATTGCCTGCAGAATCTGTTGCTGGGGCACCGAGAGCGGTGGGGATGGGGCTGAAAATGGTCTTGGATCAAGGGGGGGAGTATGCCCCAACTGTTCGAGGAGGGCTTCTTCTCCCAAGATGATCTGTGCGCCTTGATTGACCAGGCTCAGGGCGCCTTTGGCGCGGTGGTTATCCAAATGCCCCGGCAGCACATAGACATCGCGGCCATACTCGGCAGCATAGCGAGCAGTAATGAGGGCACCGGATTTGTAGGGGGCTTCAGCAATAATCACTGCGCGGCACAGCCCTGCAATAATCCGATTGCGGCGAGGAAATTGGGGGCGATCGGCTCCCACTCCCTTGGGATACTCGCTCAAGAAACCGCCCCGTTCACGAATTTGGTAGTACAGTGGGCGATTCTCCGCTGGGTAGATCATATCTACACCGGTGGCTAAGACGGCTAGGGTGGCACCGCCGGCTTCCAGACAGCCCCGATGAGCCGCTCCATCAATGCCTGCCGCCATGCCCGAAACAACAGTAAACCCCGCCTGCCCAAGGGCGTACCCCAGCTTGTGCGCCCAACGCTGCGCATATTCTGAAGGATCGCGGGTGCCGACAATTGCCACGGTCGGTGCAGGTTGGCTCAGAATTTCCAAAAGGCGGGCACCGCCATAGTAGAGCAAGGGGGGCGGGTCTGGAATCTCCCGCAGCAGAGAGGGGTAACGGGGGTCGCTGAGCACCCAGTGGTGAGGGTTTTGCCGGCAGTGCTGCTCATAAAGAGCCGCAGGGTGACACTGCTGACGGTAGTGGGCGATCGCCCCCTGGAGCTTGGCACCGATACCTTCCACTTCTCCGAGAGCTGCTAAAGGAGCTTCCCAAGCAGTTTTCAAATCTCCAAAGTGCTGCCACAGGCGCTTGAGCAACACAGGGCCGAGGCCGGGTATCTGGGACCAACTGTACCAATAGGCAGCATCAGCGGGAGCCAAGGGGGTTAGTAGGCTTCTTGCAACTCGTAGAAGTCGGGGGTAATGTAGTCTTTGCGCAGCGGCCAACCTACCCAATCTTCAGGCATGAGGATACGCTTCAAATTGGGGTGCCCTTCATAGACAATGCCAAACATATCGTAGGATTCGCGCTCCTGCCAGTCGGCGGTTTTCCAGATCCAATAGACCGAAGGCACGCGGGCATCGTCACGGGGAACAAAGACTTTGAGCCGCACTTCGGGGGGGCGATCGGCGTTATCTGTGAGCTTGACCAAGTGGTATGTGCTCACCAAGTCTTGGCCGGGACCAGAATCATAGGCGGCTTGGCAGCGGAGGTAATTAAAGCCATCGGCATAGAGGGCTTGGCACACCGCCAGTAGGCGATCGCGATCCACCTTGATCATTTCCACACCAGAGGCGTCGGTACCGAGGGATTCCACGCTCAGGTTTTGCGACTGCAAGAAGCGGCAGACAGGCCCTGCTTCAACAATGGCGACCTCAGGGGTAGAGACTGCGGGGGTGTCACTCATGTTTACTGCTCCAAACTTACTCAAGACCATTCAAGGGCACGTTTGCGCCACGCATAAACCAAGGCCACGATCAGAATGGCAATGAAGATCAAAGCTTCAATAAAAGCCAGTAGACCCAACTGATGGAAGGCCACCGCCCAAGGATACAAAAAGACGGTCTCTACATCAAAAATGACAAAGACAAGGGCAAACATGTAGTAGCGCACATTAAACTGAATCCATGCGCCACCAATGGGTTCCATTCCCGATTCATAGGTGGTCAAGCGAATCATGCGACCCGATTTAGGGCGCAATAGCGCAGAGAGGCCCAGAGCCAGGACTGGCACCAGACCACAGATAATCAAAAAGCCAAGAAAATATTCGTAACCACTGAGAACAAACACAGTTGCGGGGTTCCTCGCTCTTGGAATCGCTACCATTTTGACACACTCCCCTTGTGATCGCTAGGCTAGGGATCAATAGAAAAAACTAAATTGCCCTATAGCAAAGCATTAGCTAATGTCTCAACCCACTGTCCTTTGTGCTGGCGAGGTTCTCTTTGACTGTTTAGAGGTGCCCCCCAATCCCCGCCAATGTTTTCTAGGGGGTGCCCCTGCCAATGTCGCCTGCGGGTTGGTGAAGTTGGGGGTCAGTGCCGCTTTTTTGGGAGCAGTGGGGGCGGACGCCCTAGGAGAGCAGGCCTGTGCCGAATTGGCTGCGTTGGGTGTCAATATCGAAGCGGTAGAGCGGGTAGCCGGCGTGCCAACGCGGCAAGTGCGGGTTCAACTGGTGGGGGGCGATCGCCAGTTTGTCGGGTTTGCACCGGCGGAAGCTTCTGTCTTTGCGGATATGCGATTCACTGGGGAGCGGCTTTCGTCCTCATTACTGGCCGGGGCACGATTTTTCGTCACTGGGACGCTCGGACTTGCCGGCGAACCCACCGCCACCACGATTCAGCATCTCGTGCAGCAACTGCGGCAAAAAGGTGCCTTTATTCTCATTGATGCCAATTGGCGACCGATTTTTTGGCCTGATCCAAGTTCTGCTCCTGAACGTATTCGTCCTTTTCTTGCCCAAGCTCATTTTCTGAAACTTGCCAAAGAGGAGTCGGAATTCTTGTTCTCCACCGGCGATCCCCAACTTGTCTATCGCGCCCTTTGGGGCATTGCACCTGACCACGCAGTGGTCATTACCGATGGAGATCAAGCCATTCGCTACTGCTGGCACGGAAATCAAGGGGAACTCCAGCCCCCCTCCATGCCCGTTGTGGATACCACCGGTGCCGGGGATGGCTTTGTTGCGGGTTGGATTGCTCAACTATTGCAGGGCGACCTAGAAAACTACCGTGACCCCCAATGGCAGACTGCTTGTTTAGAATTTGCCACGGTCGTGGGTGCCTTGGTTACGACAAAACCGGGGGCGATCGCAGGTCAACCGACCCTTGCGGAGGTTACTCAATGGCTTCGAGATCATCCTGAAAGAAAAATACGGACGCCCTAACTGCGCTTGCTGCCCTTGATGGTGTTGTTGTAGCGATCGCAGGCTCCTTCGTCGGGTGCAAAGGAATGGCTGCCACCAAAGGACAGGCCCGCCAAAATCCCCGCACCGGTACATTTAGTTTTTCACAGGTACCACCACGCCGCCCCTCAGAATGGTAGAAGCGGCAAAAGCGACAAGTTGTGGGAGTAACGGTTGGGCTGTCCATCGCGGGGATCAACTCCGAAGTAAAATCTTTTTCTACTTTCCATCCTAGGAAATCGGCCTCAGCGAATTTTTCAGCGATCACAGGAGCAAAGAAGCTTAGAGAGCAAGTTTTAGCGATCCCCAGTACTCAAAAGTGCTTTTAGATTCTTTTCATACTCCCGCAATACTCCGTAATAGTACAGACATCAATTTTAGGAAGAATAAAAAAGGTTACGTCCGCAGACGCAACCCCTGGCGATCCCTGTATTTCTATGTCGTGGCGACAATTAACGCACTGCAACTGCTGGGGGTTCCTTGGCGGGGATCAAGAATAACTTGATCATCTGCCACACATTCGAGAGATAGAGGGGAAGTTTCCTCAGGAAGCTGCCATTTTGTTTGCTAATTTCTGTAAGCTTGGCATTATTTTCGACGCACCGCTCTAGGCGCTCATAAAATTCTGGATGATCCACATCGAGAATCACCGGGAAAACACGGCCTGCGGTTTCATTGGTTTTGGCAATCACCTCACGATCGTATTCACGGGCATCCAAGCCAATGGCGGCATAGAACTTCGCCCGCTGCACATCGTTGAGGTACATCGTGGCAAACACCGCCAGTAGGAAAAAGCGACACCAGAGTTTTGGTGGCACCCAGCAGACTAAGAAGTAGCGTGCCCATTTCTTCCCAGAGAAGGACAGAGGGATTTCCTTAATCTTTTGCCAAAAGGTGCGCGGGCGATCCAGCATTTGCGGTTGGGCACGCATCACCGCATCAAAGAAGTCACCGTGGCGGTTTTCGTCTTGGCACCAGTTTTCAAAAAAGCGGAAGATGGGGTAAATCCGATGTTCGGGGTGCTTTTCCAGATGGCGGTAAATTGTAATGTAGCGCCAGTAACCGATTTTCTCGGAGAGGTAGGTGGCGTAGAAGATGAATTCGGGTTCAAAGTAGGTGTAGCTGCGGTGCTGTGTCAAAAAGCCGAGATCCAGTGACAGATTGAAGTCAGACATGGCTTTGTTGAGGAACCCGGCGTGGCGAGCTTCATCGCGAGACATCAAGGCAAAGCACTCTGCCAGTAGGGGGTTGCGATCCTTGAGCTTGCGACTCAGTTCTTTGTAAAGGAGAAAGCCAGAAAACTCCGCCGTGCAGGAGCGCTCCAGAAATTCAATAAATAGTCGGCGGGTTTCACCATCAATATGATCCCAGGACTGTTCAAATTCTTCATCCCGCACAAAGTGATGGCGGTTGTAGTCGCAGCGGAATTCCTCAAGGATGGCCTCAAGTTCTGCTTTATTTTCCGTAATGTCCATGTTGGCCATCGCTTCAAAGTCGGTGGTGTAGAAGCGGGGCGTGAGGATGGTTTCCTTGGCGGGGGCTTTGATGCCCGGCCGCAGTTCTTCAAACTCAGGTTTAGCGACGGTATTGACCATAAAAAGCTGCGTCTCGCTCTTGCTAACGGCACTCATAGAGCATGGTAGCGGAAATCACCGATGCGTTACAGGTCGTTACAGAACCGTTACATTCCCCACCAGCGGCTGAGTTGATTGCGCCAGCGATCGCCCCAAGAGGCCGACCAAGTGGGTTGGCTGTAGCGTTGAATCAACTGCTGCCCCAAAGGGGTGAGGCGATAGCGATCGGTCAGGCCTTGGCCGTCCACTTCGCGGCGCAGTAAACCGACGCGAATTAACCAGTCCAACTCGGCTTCGGCAAGGAGCGCGGGCAAGGGCGATCGCGTAAATCCAGATTTCAGACCCGCCTCCCCGACAATTTCTAAAAGTGCCACACTCCGCTGCTGCATTGTCTGAAACAGAGCTGGCAAAAAAGGGCTACAGCGCAAAGCGCGATCGCCCCGTTCTACGGCTCTTTGGGAATATGCGATCGCCACAGGGGATATCCCTACAGAGAATCTAAATAGTTGCTGTCAATAAGGGTTGCGCGGTCATTCACTGAGCTTCCACTCGGCGGCAGTGTTTTAGAGGACTGGGACTGAATCGGCGCAGCATCCGGTCCAGAAGAGGAAGCTTCTGACGCCTGACGACGGCGTTCCGGCAACACCACTCGCTCCATGATGAACTCAATTGTGCCCTTACGCAGCCATCCCCGTGCCACCAAAATATCCCCCAGCCGTGCCCCGGTTGCTCGCTGATCGGCTAAAGCGACTTCAATTTGGGCCGGCGTTACCAACTCAGCCTCAACCAGATAGTTTCCCAAGCGTTTCGTATAGTTGTCATCATGGGGGGGCTGGCCAAAGGGAGCCTTCTTTGCAGGTTCCTCCGCCTCTGCTACTACACTTGGCACAGTATCAAAATCACGCCGATCTCCTGCCAAGGCAACCAGGCACTCTTTAATTTTCATTAAAATTTCTCTTGCCCGTCGGGGTTGATTTTGCCGGGCTGCCTGCTCTAAAAGGCGTGCTTCTGCCGCCATCAGCGTTTGCCGTGACGCCATTGCCGCCACTTGCAAAATGCGTGCCTGCTGCTGAAGGACAGCCATATCCCCTTCACTAAGCGCTTTTTTACACTGCTTCAGAACAAGGGCACCCTGCCTCAGCAGGACTTTGTGGGTAGGAGGAGTCATAGATAGCGACAGCGGAGATGGAGTAGCTTTGAATAAAAGAATTTCAAAATTGCCCTTGGTATTCTTAAGCCCATGGGACGCACAAATCTACTTTTAATATAGCCCCTTGTATTCAATCCATTGGTCAAAGGGGGGCAAATTAACGTTCTGTAAGGTTCTGTAAAGATGAGATGATACCGTTCTTTGCTAAAACAGGGAGTGTATGAGAAGGCTGGGATTCCCTCTCATCTTGGCGTCCCCATCATTGAAGGGGTTCGATCCCTGTAAAAAGGGCGGTAATTCTCAATGCTGCTGGCGCAGAGTGGTGTCGAACAGTTCTTTCACCCGCTGCCAAGCATCCTGCGCGGCTGCTGCATCGTAACTGTCCCGCTGATCGCAGAAGAAGCCATGATCTGCTGGATAGATGAAAATGTGGTGGCGAATGCCGTGGCGACGCAGCGCCGTTTCAATTTCCTTCACTTGCTCCATGGGAATACTTTGGTCGCGATCGCCAAAGAAAGCATAGAGCGTGCCGCGAATTTTAGGGGTGATTTCAAGGGTAGGGGGGCCACCGCCCGGCGTCATGGTGGTAATGCCCGCACCGTAGAAGGAGGCCGTGGCTTTAATATCCGGCAACTGAGCCACCAGATAGGCCACATGACCGCCAAAACAAAAGCCAATCGTCCCAATGGCATCCCCCTCTACATTTTCGAGGCTCCGCAGATAGGCAATGGTGGCTTGGGTATCACTGAGGAGTTCTGCGGCTTTTGTTTGGTTTTTGTACTGTCGCCCCAAGTCAATATCAGCAGCGGTGTAGCCTGTTTCAAAGCCGGGGGCAAAACGTTGGTATAGCGCAGGGGCGATCGCCACATAACCCTCGCGGGCAATGCGTTCGGTCACGTCGCGGATATGGGCGTTGACACCAAAAATTTCCTGAAAGACAATCACTGCTGGATAACGACCGGGGGTCACCGGCTCCGCCAAGTAGGCATCAATCAACAGATCCCCGTTGACCACCTTGACCCAACGGCTAGTCATCTCCACCATCACGAACCTCCTGGGCAGGAATGTTGAGGTCAGGAAACGTACGCCTGAAGTCGCTAATTAGCTCCTCCAGTTCCGCAAGGGCGGATTCAATGTCAATCCTCAGGGTGCCACTGTCGGGCAGTTCCAAGAGCTTTTTCAGGCTCTCCCGCTTGGCCAAAACAGTTGCTAAACGTTCCTGTAGTGTGGGTAACTCCATGTTTTACCTCGCTGCAAAGCTCACTTTTACTGTACCGTTTCGTTGGCCAGATTCTTCCCTTTGGCAGGTGGCGGGGGAACCAGTTCCACGTTGATTTCATTCACAGGGCGAGGCCGCAGTTCTAGAGATTGCGATCGCGGGAGCAGATCAAAGACTTCCCGAAATGTCTCATCGAGGGTTTCAAAGGGCACCACACCCATAAACTCCTGCCGCAATTGCCCTTGGCGATCGAAAATCAGTGTTTGCGGCACCCGGCCTTTGTAGTAGTAGCCCGCTTCATTGGGGGAGAACTGCGCGCCATAGGGCAGGGCATCCACATTGATGGCGATAAAATCCGTGACGCGACCATAGTACCCCTGTAGCTGAGAGATAGTTGAGGCAAACTGCTTGCAATCGCGGCTATCGTTCACATAAAACAGCAGCAGTGTGGCGCGATCGCTCTGAAGGGATTTCTCTAGGCTGACTTTCGGCGGCACCAGGGCGCCATTGCCGGCATAGAGGGCAAAGATATTGCCATCATAGTGATCGTCTTGTAACCCCGCCCAACTCGGCGCTGTCCACAGTCCCCACAGCAGGAGGACAAGTCCTAACCAGCCCCAAACCCGTTTCATTTGCTTCTCCATGGGATTTCGTAAAACACTATACCTCTGCCTACGACTGTAGGGGGCTGCTTGCTGGGCTTGACCCTACTTACTTGTAACTGTAACAAGGGATACGCTAGGGATGGCTCCCTATGGCTTCTGTTTATTGCTCAGTTCACCGTGAAGAGTCTCTTTGCCCTCCTGCCGACCCTTGCTGAGCTGTATGGGCTTGTCTTGCTGTGTATGGGGATTGGCTACGGCAGCAGCCGCTTTTTACCGGCGAAAACGGCAGCTTGGTTGGCTCAAGGACTGTTTTGGGTAGGAACACCGCTGACGGCATTTAGTTTTATTGTCACCACCCCAATGACGCAGTTCAGTGCGTTGGCGCCCCTGTTGGCGTGGCTAGGGATGGGGATTGGCGTTGGCTTGGCTTGGCTGTGGTTGCAGCAATATCCCGTTCAGACTCGCCAAGGGCAGGGCAGTTTTCTGTTGGCAACCATGGTGGGCAACACGGGCTTTATTGGCTTTCCGATTACGTGGCGACTGCTGGGGCAGGATTACTTTAGCTGGGCATTGTTTTTTGATCTGATGGGAACGCTCCTCATTTCCTATAGTGCCGGCATTGGGGTAGCGGCCAGCTTTAGCGATCGCTCGATTTCCAGCTCCAAACTGCTGTGGCACATTGGCCGTAATCCCACACTCTGGTGCGTGGGCATCGGACTGCTCCTGCGACAACATCCCCTACCGGCGATCGCCCAACAGGGACTGTTGACCTTGGCCTGGTTAATGGTGATCACTGGGCTTATCTATATGGGCATCTGCCTTGGGGAAGCACGCCTTAAGCTGCAGTGGCAATGGATTATTCCCTCTCTCACCATCAAGATGCTGTTGGTGCCGCTCCTGCTGGGGGTAGGATTAACCGCAATCGGGGTCACAGGGCCGCCGCGCCTAGGAATCGTGCTGCAAGCAGGGATGCCCCCCGCCTTTATGACACTGATCCTAGCGGATGTGTATCACTTAGACCGCGCCTTTGCCGCCAGCTTAATTTTGACCAGTCTCTTTGCCTTAATTCCTTTATTGCCCCTGTGGCTTGTCCTCTTTGCCGGCTAGGGGCACGGTTGGTGTTTAATCTTCAGGCGTCAAGCGCAGCAGCAGGTACCCTGTACCTAAACCAACTAGAACCAGCGTAAACGTAATTACCGCAGTATTGAAAATCTCTTCTGCCATAGAGCCGCCTCAACTAACAAAAACTCATTTTAACGAATTGGGTTCCTTTTCTGACCACGGCTCCAAAACAGGTTTGCGCAGCAGCTCACGGGTACCACGAGTTACGATCAAGACCTCGCGGTGTTTTGGTCAATAGATACATGTAGTCACCATTGAGGGCCTCAAAATAGTCCCCTTGAGAACTCCAATCCCGCAGGGGCAGCCAATTGATAGGCGGGCATTCTGCGTGTGTCGTGCCATATAGTAGCCGCGGCGATTCCCCCACAGATATTCACCTAGTAGTTACGGGTCTCCGTGGCCACAAAGGTGCGCTCATAGGGGCGACAGGCAAGGGGACGGGCTAGAGCCGCCAGAGGGGTTAGGATCAACAGGGTCACAGCAGCAGTTGCCTGGCCAAAGTATTTCATTGATAGGCTTCCCTGTGGCTTTGTGACTCTACTCTAGCAAAAGAAGCGGGAAAGCGTTTCCTCCCCTCGCTAAGATGGGAATGATAACTGCTGTTTACCTAGTTGCAATAGGGATTCAATGACGCTCGCGATCGCCCCCTTTCCCATCACTGCCGTTGTCGGTCAAGAGGCCATTAAACTGGCACTGCTGTTGGCTGCTGTTGACCCCGGTTTGGGGGGAGTAATTATCGGCGGTCGCCGCGGTACGGCTAAATCCGTCCTTGCGCGGGGAATTCATGCCCTCTTACCCCCCATTGAAGTCATTGATCAGGGGGAGATTCCAGTTCCAATCATTGCCAACCCCGATCCGGAACGCCCCCAAGAGTGGGATAGCCGCCTGCTGGCTTGGCGCCAAAATCATCCCGATGTGGAGTTGACCACCAAAGTCGTTCCCGCCCCCTTTGTGCAAATTCCCTTGGGCGTCACGGAGGATCGCCTCTTGGGAGCCGTGGATGTGAGTCAATCGGTGCAGCGGGGCGAAGCGGTGTTTCAGCCCGGCCTCCTAGCTGCCGCCCACCGCGGCGTGCTCTATGTGGATGAAATTAATCTTTTGGATGAGCAACTGGCCAATGTGTTGATGGCGGTGCTCAGTGCCGGGCGCAATCAAATTGAACGGGAGGGGATTAGCCTGGATCACCCCTGTCGTCCCCTCTTAATTGCCACGTTTAACCCCGATGAGGGGGAAGTGCCGCCCCATCTGCTGGATCGGTTTGCGATCGCCCTCTCGGCAGATACCGTTTTGGGCTTAGATGAGCGGCTCACGGCGGTGGATCATGCCACCCGATTTGCCGATTCGCCCCAAGCCTTTTTGCAGCAGTACAATGCCGAGCTTGAGGATCTGCGCACCCAAATCATTCTGGCACGGGAGTGGCTCAAGGAGGTAAAAATTCAACGGCAGCAAATTGCCTATCTGGTCACCGAAGCCCTGCGCGCAGGAGTACAAGGCCATCGCGCAGAACTCTTTGCCGTGCGGGTAGCCAAAGCCCACGCCGCTCTCAATGGTCGTAGTGAAGTGAATGCCGAAGACCTGCGCCGTGCCGTTGAGCTGGTCATCGTGCCGCGCGCCACTCAGCTCGAACCGCCGCCGGATCAGCCGCCCCCGCCGCCACCGCCTCCCCCAGAAAGCAAGCAATCTGAGCCTGAAGAAGAACCCGATGAACCAGAGACCCCACCGCAAGAACAGCAGGAGACGCCCCCCATTCCTGAGGAATTTGTCTTTGAAGCCGATGGCACGGTCTTGGATGAATCGGTACTCTACTTTGCCCAACTGACCCAACGTCAAGGGAAATCAGGGAGCCGCAGCCTGATTTATTCCCAAGACCGCGGTCGCTATATCCGCCCTATTTTGCCCCGCGGACGGGGAGGCCGCATTGCTGTGGATGCAACATTGCGGAGTGCGGCTCCCTACCAAAAATCCCGGCGGTTGCGTCAACCGCAGCGCCGCGTCATTGTCGAAAACAGTGATCTGCGGATTAAACGCTTAGTGCGCAAAGCGGGTGCCCTGATTATTTTTGTGGTTGATGCCTCCGGCTCCATGGCATTGAACCGCATGAACTCTGCTAAAGGAGCAGTGCTTCGCCTCCTGACCCAAGCCTATCAAAACCGCGATATGGTGGCGCTCATTCCCTTTCGAGGTGAGCAAGCGGAGGTGCTCTTGCCCCCAACCCGCTCCATTGAAGCAGCGCGGCGGCGCCTTGAAACCTTGCCCTGTGGGGGTGGTTCCCCCCTGGCCCATGGCCTGACCCAAGCGGTGCGGGTGGGTCTAAATGCCCGGCAAAGCGGTGAAATTGGTCAAGTGATGATTGTGGCCATTACCGATGGGCGGGGGAATGTCCCCTTGAGCCGTTCCCTGGGGGAGACGATGCCGCCGGAGGCCAAGCCCGATGTCAAAGCCGAGGTTCTGGAAATTGCCGCTAAAATTCGGGCTTTGGGTCTGAAGCTCTTGGTGATTGACACCGAGAATAAGTTCGTCTCCACGGGGATGGGCAAGGAATTGGCGCAGCGGGCGGGGGGCAAGTACTACCATTTGCCCAAGGCCACCGATCAGGCGATCGCCCAAGTGACGCAGAATGCCCTGAAATTTTAGACAGCAATAAAAAACTCTCCCCCCCGTTCGATGAGGAGGAGAGGAAATAGCAAACGATTAGGACAGTGAGCCTACATCATATGTCCCCCATACCGCCACCGGCGGGGGCTGCGGGTTTAGGTTGCGGTTTTTCGACCACAAGGGCTTCCGTCGTCAGTACCATGCCGGCGATCGAACCGGCATTTTGTAGAGCCGAGCGAACCACCTTAGCCGGGTCAATAATCCCTGCACTGACCAGATCCTCGTAGGTGCCGGTTGCGGCATTGAAGCCATAGTTAAAGTTACCGGCGCGGACATTTTCCACGACAACGGCTCCCTCGACACCGGCATTATCCGCAATTTGCGCCACTGGTGCGGCCAAGGCACTGGCGACAATGCGTGCCCCCGTTTGTTCCTCAGGACTGAGGGTAGGAAGCAGGGCATCAATGCGATTGGCCAAGTGCAGTAACGTCACACCCCCGCCGGGCACAATCCCTTCAGCCACTGCTGCTTTTGTTGCATTGAGGGCATCTTCAAAGCGCAGCTTGCGATCCTTCAGTTCCGTTTCGGTAGCGGCACCCACTTTGATCACCGCCACGCCACCTACGAGCTTGGCAATCCGCTCTTGTAGCTTTTCTTTGTCGTATTCGGAGTCGGTCTCTGCCAACTGCTTCTTGAGCTGCTCAACGCGCTTTTGAATATCGGCTTTATTGCCCTTCTCCGACACAAGGGTGGTCGTGTCTTTGGTCACGGTGACGGAGGAAGCTTCCCCTAGCATGGTGATTTCCACATCCTCTAGGGTTAGACCCACTTCCTCGGAAATGACTTGACCGCCCGTGAGAATGGCAATGTCTTGGAGCATTGCTTTACGCCGTTCGCCAAAGGCGGGAGCTTTGACGGCAACAACATTGAGGACGCCCCGCAGTTTGTTCACCACTAGGGTGGCGAGAGCTTCTCCTTCGACATCTTCGGCAATGATCACGAGAGGACGACCACTGCGGGCAACTCTTTCCAACGTGGGAATCAGGTCTTGGATGCTAGTAATTTTTTTGTCCGTCAGGAGTAGATAGGCATTGTTGAGTTGGACAATCATCCGCTCCGCATCGGTGACAAAGTAGGGGGAAATGTAGCCGCGATCAAACTGCATCCCCTCGACAATTTCCATTTCTGTATTCAGGGATTTGGACTCTTCAATGGTGATCACGCCATCTTTGCCCACCTTGGCCATGGCTTCACCAATCATGGCTCCCACTTCTGGGTCATTACCGGCGGAGACAGTTGCCACCTGGGCAATCATGTCCCCTTCGACGGGTTTGGCGACTTCGGCAATCCCCTCAACAACTGCTTTAATCGCTTTTTCCATGCCGCGCTTGAGGGCAATGGGGTTAGCACCGGCAGCCACGTTTTTCAGGCCTTCGCGGATCAGGGCTTGGGCAAGGAGGGTGGCAGTGGTGGTGCCATCCCCGACAACATCATTGGTTTTAGCGGCCACTTCCCGAATCAGTTGGGCACCGGTATTTTCGTAGGCATCTTCCAGTTCAATTTCCTTGGCGATCGTTACCCCATCGTTGACAATCTGCGGTGCACCGTACTTTTTCTCAAGCACCACATTCCGCCCTTTGGGGCCAAGGGTAATTCTCACGGCATCGGCAACGGCGTTAATTCCACGTTCGAGCGATCGCCGAGATTCTTCATGAAATGCGACTAATTTTGCCATGGGTGGCTATCCTTTAGTAACTTCTTGGAGGTGATCATTGAGGAACTGCAAACTGGGCAGAGTTCAAGCCATTGTTCACAATACTCTGGAGAACAAGCTCAGGGCAATACACGGCAATGTAGTGGATTCCGCACTTGCTCGCGTACACTGGGACTAGGTAGAAACGCTTCTCAGCCATGAGCGGCCGTTGGCTCAATCAACAGCACTTACAATCCTTTTCGTATGTTGCATTAACACTGGGCATTGCTTTTGCAGTGGCCAAGAGGTCTGTGCACCTCGATAACGGTTCAGGGGGGCAAGACTGGCAAATCGGTGCCCCACAGGTGGATATAATTGCTGCTCAGCCAAAACTGGATATAATTGCTGCTCAGCCAAAACGCTCCCTTGCTGAAATACGGGGCTTTGCCCTGCAATTGGTGAATCGCGATCGCCAGCTCAAGGGATTGCCGCCCCTTGTTGCTGATGAGTTACTGACACAGACAGCACAACGCCATGCCGAAGACATGCTCAAACGCCGATACTTTAGCCATACCACTCCGGAGGGGCGATCGCCAATGGATCGGTTTATTGCCCTAGGGGGGCGTGGCGGCGTGGGTGAAAATATTACGAAGCAGAACGGCACCCCCGGATTGGTGCTCAACTCTAAGCTTATTGAGCGCTGCTAAAAAGACTGGATGTACAGTGATGGCCATTGTCAAAATCTCCTCGATCCTGGATTTACCCGTTTTGGCTTTGGCATTGCTTTGAATTCAGCGCGGGGGGAGGTCTATACTGTACAGATGTTTGCAACGCTACCCCCGTAAAGGCAGAACTTTGGGGCGTGAATAGTTCTTTTAATGTAATCAAGGTCAAGCTAACCCCATTAGCCATGTTCACCGAAGAGATGTAC
>NZ_CALJEM010000069.1 GCF_938074695.1 uncultured Thermosynechococcus sp. | reverse complement strand
ACCCCTGCGAAAAGCAAAGGGATACCTTTGGCGCGTGGTGGGCGTATCTTGCAGTCGCGGTTTCAAAAGATGTTCCTGTTGATCTGGCACCTGCCATGGCAAATCCCGCGCAAAGCCATGCTGCTTCAGCCGATAGGCTTGGCGATTGGAGTGGAACGTATCCTCGGCCAAATTGCCACGGGTGGGAAACAGGAGGGGAATACCGCCGCGAGCGCTCAACTGCGGGTCGGCAAAGCGTTCCCAATCCGAGTACACCAGTCCATGTCCTCGCCACTGCCAGCGACTAATCAAGCCGCCGCGCTCTGGGATGATTTCGAGGCGAATCCGTTCGGCGTGGAGAGTATAGGGCATTACCATCGCTCGATGGTGCGCTTACTTTTTAGGATACAGCCCCGCCTACGCTAGAATAGCGGCAATGCCCTTGGAGGGAGGCCAATGTCCCTGAGATTTACCCTAAACCCCACCCTACGCTTTTGGTTCAGTGTGTTGCTGGTCACTTGGTTGCTGGGGCTACTGGGGCTAGGCTGGTTAGTACAATCCTTTTTGGTGCTGTTTTTAATCTTAATGTTGACCCCTGTGCTCTTTTTTGTGGGGGTGCAACTTTGGTTGCGCTGGAAGCTGGTGACGGCGGCCTGTCCAGTGTGTGGTTTTGAATTTAGCGGTTTGAACAATACTCAAACCCAATGTCCCGCCTGTGGTGAAGTCTTGAGGGTGCGCGATCGCCAGTTTCAACGATTGGCTCCCCCCGGCACCATTGATGTTCAAGCAGTAGAAGTCAGTCACTCGGTGATTGAGGACTAGCCACAATGGTATGATTAGCCCAAGATTGTTGGTTGCCGGCAAGATGCCCGGTGCAACAATCCCTATCTATGACCAAATTTGTTACAGGATGCCCTATGCGACAACTTAACTTTGTCATGATATTTGTCATTGTCTTGGGCTTGGTTCTCTTTAGTATTCAAAATACAGATCCCGTTAGTATTAAGTTCTTTGAAGGAAAGGTGATTCAAGCCCCATTGTGCATTGAACTCATTGTGGCCATGGGCATTGGTGCTCTCTTTGCTTGGGTCTTTAACGTCTGGGTACAGGTGCAGCGCATCTTTACAATTCGGGTGGAAATGCAAGCCCGCGATGAGCAAATCGCCCACCTTGAGGAGGATGTGGAACGCTACAAAGCTGCCCTTGAGGAACAACAGCGCCTCTTGCCCAGTGTCAGCAGTGCCTCGACAGAAAAGTAGTCTAGAGCCTTAAAAATTCGTTAGGCTAGGAAGTGATTAACTTTTGTTATTTTGTGTTAACTCGGCGTGTCCTATGGCTGCATCTCTGGCTGTTGAAAAGAAAAAGTTAAAAAATCCGCCCCTCCAATTGCACTATTTGGGCGATCGCGTGCTGCGTCAGCCCGCCAAACGGGTCACCAAAGTTGATGAAAGTATTCGCGATACTGTGCGGAAAATGCTGCAAACCATGTACAGCGCCGATGGAATTGGCTTGGCAGCGCCACAAGTCGGCATCAATAAGCAGATTCTCGTCATTGACATCCATCCCGACGATCCCGAAGCAGCGCCATTAGTGATGATTAACCCCGTCATTAAGGACTTCAGTGAAGAGCTGGAGGTATGCCAAGAGGGGTGCTTGAGTATTCCGGGGGTTTACCTAGAGGTGCGGCGTCCAGCAATGGTGGAGGTGGCCTACAAAGATGAGTGGGGACGTCCCCAAGTGATCATGGCAGGGGGGCTGCTTGCCCGTGCCATCCAGCACGAGATTGATCACCTGATGGGCGTAATGTTCGTAGATCGCGTGGAAAACCAAGCGCTGCTGCGCCACGAACTCAAGGAGCATGGCTTTAACGCCAGTGCGGTGCGTCCCATTGCTGCATAAGAAACCTTGGGGGTCATCGTCTGTGGCCAAGAGTTATCTATACCTATTGGGTGCCTGTGTGGCAGCGATCGCCACGGTGGGGAGCCTTTTTGAACTGAGTTCTGGGGAGGCTCAGTTGGGCACTGTACCGACCACTGTGATTTTGCTCCTCAGTGCGCCCCTTGGTTTAGCGGCCTTCATAACGGCTGTGCGCCTTGCCCGTGCCGGCGATCGCCCTTAAAACGTTAGTCCGTAGAACTTGCTATGACACTCATCTACCCTGACGATCTCCAATATCTCGACAGCCATGAGTACCTGCGCCTTGAGGGTGAGACGGCCACCCTCGGCATTAGTGCCTTTGCTGTCGATCAACTGGGAGACATTGTCTTTGTTGAGTTGCCCGCTGTTGGCGATACCCTAGAAACCGGTGAGCGCTTTGGCACGATTGAATCCGTCAAGGCCGTTGAAGATCTCTATGCGCCCTTAACGGGAACTGTAATTGCCGTCAATCAGGCGGTCATTGACAATCCAGAGCAAATTGCTGCCGATCCCTACGGCGAGGGGTGGTTGGTGAAGGTGCAAGTCAGTACCCCTCCCACAGGACTTCTCTCAGCAGCGGATTATCGTGCCCTTGTGGAAGGAGCTTAGGTGGCAACGAACGCTCTGCAAGGTCTTGTGGATGGACTGGCCACAGGCGGTGTTTATGCCATTTTTGCCCTCGGCTACACCCTTATCTTCTCAATTCTAGGCATCATTAACTTCGCCCATGGCGCCGTTTTTGCCATTGGGGCTTACCTCACCTATGCCCTTTTGGGAGAACGCTTTGGCTTTAATGGTCTTTTGGCCAATGCACAACTTCCCTTTGCCCTGCCCTTTGTTCCTGCGTTAGTGCTAAGTGCCCTTGGCTGTGGTCTGTTGGGAGTGGGCATGGATTGGGTGGTCTTTCGTCCTTTACGACAGCGGCAGGCGGATACCCTCTTGACGGTGGTGGCCAGTCTGGGGGCTGCTATTTTTCTCACTCACTTGATTCAATATTTGGTGGGAGCCGAAGTCTATACCTACCCCGATCAACTCTGGGGTGGGTTGCCCCTCACCCTAAAACTGGGAGATATTGCCCTGCGCACCAGCCAGTTAATTATCTTTACAGTAGCTGTGGCCTTGATGATTGCCCTGACCTATTGGGTGAAAGGGACGCGCCTGGGCAAGGGATTGCAAGCGGTGGCCGAAAATCCCACTGCTGCTACATTACTGGGGATTGATGGCGATCGCCTGATTCAAGTGACATTTTTTATCAGCAGTGCGCTGGCGGCTGTTGCCGGCACCCTTGTTGCCTTAAGTGTTGGCATTACAGGACCGCAGTTTGGGGTGATCTTTGGCCTCAAGGGATTAGCGGTGATTGTTCTCGGTGGTCTGGGGAGCTTGCCGGGGACAATGCTGGCAGGCTTTTTGCTGGGACTGGTGGAGGCAATGGTACCTGCGGCTGCATCGGGTTTTCGGGATGCTGTGGCCTTTGCAATTTTGTTTCTTGTGCTGCTTGTGCGCCCCCAAGGACTCCTGGGCCAGCCGCCGGTGGAGAAAGTCTAAGGGCAGCTAGCAATTCCCTGCGGTTGCTAACACAGGGCTACCAGAGGATACCAGCTCCACCTTCAAACTGACGCCAAATTGGGTTTCAAAGGGGTCTTTTTTGTAGTTAACGCTCCAAATTTCTAGCTCACAGCGATCGCTGGGATCCGCTGGATGCACCTGCACACAAAACTCCCGCTGGGGGGCACGCCACTCACAGCTAATGTGATCTACGGCTCCGATTTGCCGCCGATCCAACGCCGAAGCCAACCGCAGCATCGCACTCAGTTGCTCAACAATTTGCCGTTCTCGCCGTCCCACCAACTGGCGGAAGTTTTCATGTTTTTTCTTGGGGGGACTCTTGCGATGATAGCGACAGAGGTTGGCAATGATTTCAATTTCCGTATCGGTGTAGCCGAGCAGGCCGCCGTGGCGCACCAGGTAGTAGGAATGCTTGTGGTGTGCAGAATGGCTGACGTAGTGCCCCACATTGTGGAGAATAGCCGCTGCCCAGAGCAGCTCTCGCTCGACCTCTGTCCAGTGGTGGAGAATCCCTTGGGTGTAATCAAACAGAGTGAGGGCAAAATCGGCAACCCGTTCACTGCTGGGGAGATTGACGTGGAACTTTTGCGCCAGACTGTAGATACTGCGCTGCCGCACTGAGCTTTGATAGCGGAGGCGGTCTTCAATCAGGCCATGGGTGAGCATCCAGTCCACAATGATGCCTTCCCGCAGGGCGCGATCGCAGGTGATGAGGCTAGTTTGGCCAAGCATCTCCATTGCTTCAGCAAGAATCACTGCTCCCGCAACAATAATTTCTGCGCGTCGCTCCGACATCCCCAGGAGTTGACAGCGCTGGCTAAAGTTGAGCCGCCGCAATTTCGCCACCAACGCCTTTAAGTCCGTCAGTGTGAGTTCATAGCCCCGCAGTGAGGGGGGACAAGCGCCGAGACGATCGCAGGTGTGAATCATCATCAGACTTTCAATGGTGCCCGAGGTGCCTACCAATTGGGGCTTCTCATGGGAGCCAAGGTGCTGTCGCAGCTCTTCCACGGCCCGATCCAACATTCCCCGTACATAGGCGCGCAGGGCGGCGTAATCTTGATCGCTAATGGGATCACTCTTAACAAATAAATCTGTCAGGCGTACTGCCCCCACTTTGGTACTGCTGAGATAGCGGGGTTCGTGGCCATCCCCCAAGATTAACTCTGTGGACCCCCCTCCTATATCAATGATGATGTGGGGTTTGCCGTTAAATTCCAGCCCCGAAAGAACCCCCAAGTAGATGCGCCGCGCTTCCTCTTCCCCAGAGATTAAATCAATCGTAAGGCCAGTCTCCTTCTTAACCCGCTCTAAAAACTCGCGACCATTGGGGGCTTCGCGCACAGCACTGGTGGCTACGCCAATAATTTCTTCCGCCTTGAGACCCTTGGCCAGTTCACGACAGCGGCGCAGGGTGGCGATCGCTCGATTCATGGCCTCCTCTGTGAGCTGCCCCGTGATTTGGCAGCGCTCCCCCAACCGCACCATATCCTTTTCGGCGGCAATAATTTTGAAGCTGGGTAAACTGGGCTGAATTTGCACGACCACCATGTGAATTGAGTTTGTCCCAACATCAATTGCCGCCAGAATGCGCTCGCCGAGATGCACCGATCGCCACAGGTGGAGATGTTGTTCAGCCGTCATTGGACTTGTTATGAAGGGGACAAACACCCCCTATGGTACCCTAACTACAACCCTTTTCCCGAAGATGAAATAGACTCAAAAAGACTCAAAACAAGGAAAGCGGGTATCTCCCATTTCAAAAAAAGGCTGTATTTCCTGTTAAGTGATCCTTAATTTTGGCGGCAATCCGTGAGCCTAAATAATCGGGAATGACATTGCCATTGGGGCCGAGGAGATAAAGCAACAATCGCACCCGTCCCTGCCAAAGCATAAAGTTGATATTCACCACCAGCAGTTCCTCTTGCCAAACGGCGTGCATCACCTTGTAAAGTAGTGCGGGATGATTGGTGGACTCCACCAACAGCGCCGGCAGATGAAAGACCTGATCCTGATAAAAGCTGGTAGTAACTTGCGGTAGGCCTTCGTTGAGGTTAAACTCCATCGCCAGCATTTCCTCAACGGCAAACTCGCCACTGAGGGTCTGTTGCAGGGCACGGCGCACCCTTTCACTGCGTTTTTTGGTAAGGGCTTTGCCCTGGTCTGAGAGGATCAGTTTGACAAACACCAGCATCGGTGGTCGTACATGGCCGTAGAGTGAGACATTGTGAATCGTCAGCTTATAGGCGGCCATCACGCCAAAGAGATCACTGAGCAGATAGGAGTGATTGCGGTGGGCAAAGTGGAGAACAGAGCGATCGCCCTCAGGGACAATCTGAATCACTGCCTGATTGGTTTTGTGAATTTGAAACGCCAGTTTCAGGTTCTGCAATTGGACATCCCGACCTACAAATTGCTCATAAAACTCTGGAAAGGAGCGGTTAAACCGCTTCAGAACATCCAGGTTGCGCAGTTGAAAATCGGAAACCATGGTTGAGAGTCGCTATACTATAGCCTAGGCCGGGTTACACTGGGTCACTTTTCCATCTCCAGCATACTTGCATGAGCTTCTGGAAATCGCTGTTCAATTCGCAACCAACTGTGAGTGCCACCACTACGTCCCCTAGTGTAGGGTCTCAGGCAGAACGGGACAATGGCACAGAAAGTAAGATTATTTTTAGCAAAGAAAAAGACATTGACGTCTATGAGCTAGAAGAACTCTGTGATGCCGTGGGCTGGGCGCGCCGTCCCATTCGCAAGGTAAAAAAGGCAATTCAGCATAGCTTTTTGGTGCTCTCGATGTGGGAGCAGCGGGGTGCCTATCGTCGTCTCATTGGCTTTTCGCGTGCCACCTCTGACCATGCTTTTAATGCCACGATTTGGGATGTGGTGGTGCATCCAGAATTTCAGGGGCGGGGGCTAGGTAAAGAATTAATGCGACAGATTATCAAAGAACTCCGCAGTGAGGACATCAGCAACATTACCCTCTTTGCCGATCCCCATGTGGTGGACTTTTACCGTCAGTTGGGCTTTCGCCCCGATCCTGAGGGGATCAAGGGAATGTTTTGGTACCCCAATTCCCGCTAGAGCCGATAATCAGTAACGTAGCCGAATAATCCTTTGCCATGAGCCAAACGCCCCTCGTCACCGAGGCTGAGATTGCTGCCGAAGGTCTCAAGCCCCAAGAGTACAGCGAAATCGTCCGTCGCCTTGGCCGCCATCCCAACCGTACGGAATTGGGGATGTTTGGCGTGATGTGGTCAGAGCACTGTTGCTATAAGCACTCCCGTCCCCTGCTCAAGCAGTTTCCCACCCAAGGGCCACGGGTACTTGTCGGTCCCGGCGAAAATGCCGGCGTGGTGGATCTTGGGGATGGGTTGCGCCTTGCCTTTAAGATTGAGTCCCACAACCATCCCTCGGCCATTGAACCCTTTCAGGGGGCAGCAACTGGGGTCGGGGGGATTCTGCGGGATATTTTCACGATGGGGGCGCGCCCCATTGCCCTGTTAAACGCCCTGCGCTTTGGCGACCTCAAGGAGCCTAAAACCCAACAATTGGTCAAAGGCGTGGTGGCGGGGATTGCCCACTATGGCAACTGTGTGGGCGTGCCGACGGTGGGGGGTGAGGTGTATTTTGACCCTTGCTATCGGGGGAACCCCTTGGTAAATGTCATGGCTCTGGGACTCATGGAAACGCCGGAGATTGTCAAAGCCGCAGCCAGCGGTGTGGGAAATCCCGTCCTCTATGTGGGAGCCACAACGGGGCGTGATGGCATGGGAGGCGCTAGCTTTGCCAGTGCGGAGTTGACCGATGAATCCATTAGCGATCGCCCCGCTGTTCAAGTGGGGGATCCCTTTCTGGAAAAATGCCTCATTGAAGCTTGTCTTGAAGCCTTTCAAACCGGTGCTGTGGTGGCTGCCCAGGATATGGGGGCAGCGGGGTTGACCTGCTCCACATCGGAAATGGCCGCTAAAGGCGGTGTCGGTATTGAGCTGAACCTAGACAAGGTGCCCGTGCGGGAAGCGGGCATGGTGCCCTACGAGTTTCTGCTCTCGGAGTCCCAAGAACGGATGCTCTTTGTGGCGGCTCAAGGGCGGGAAGCGGAACTGATGGAGATTTTTCATCGTTGGGGCTTGCAGGCCGTGGTGGTGGGGCAGGTAATTGCAGAACCCGTGGTGCGGGTACTCTACCGAGGCGAGGTGGCCGCCGAGGTACCTGCCCGTGCCCTAGCGGAAGACACGCCTGTGTATGAACGGCAGTGCCCCAGTGAGCCGCCAGCCTATGTACAACAGGCACAGCAGTGGTCAGTGGAGCAATTGGCTCTCCCCTGCCAATCTCCCTCGGAGATCTTACTCACCCTCTTGGCCACCCCCAGCATTGCTTCCAAGGCATGGGTCTATCGCCAGTACGATCACGAAGTACAAAACAATACCCTGGTTTTTCCCGGCGATGCCGATGCTGCCGTGATTCGCCTGCGGGGCACTCAAAAGGGGATTGCCGCGACCGTAGATTGTCCCAGTCGTTACGTGTACCTAGATCCCTACGAGGGGGGCAAAGCAGCAGTGGCGGAGGCCGCCCGCAATCTGAGTTGTGTCGGGGCAGAGCCTCTAGCTGTCACCGATAATCTCAACTTTGGCAGTCCAGAAACGCCCGTGGGGTATTGGCAATTGGCTCAAGCCTGCCGCGGTCTTGCTGAGGCCTGTCGGGCGCTAGGGACTCCGGTGACTGGGGGGAACGTCTCCCTCTACAACGAAACCATTGATAGCAACGGCCAGCCGCGACCCATCTATCCCACGCCGGTGGTGGGGATGGTGGGGTTGGTTCCCAACTGGCAGCAGGTTGTGGGGCAGGGCTTTCGGGCAGCAGGAGATGCTATTTACCTATTGGGCTTGCCTCTGACAACGCCTCTAAGTGATCCGCGTATCAGCCTAGGCGGGTCGGAATACCTTGCCCAGATCCATGGCCTTGTGGCGGGTCGTCCGCCGCAAGTTGATTTAGACTTAGAGCGGCGGGTGCAATCAGTGTGCCGCTATGGCATTCAGGAGGGGTGGATTGCCAGTGCCCACGATTTGAGTGAGGGGGGCTTAGCCGTGGCCTTGGCGGAAAGCTGTCTCAGCGGCCAGCGGGGGGCGAAGATTCAATTGCCGGTGGGTACCTATCCCCGCTGGGATGTGCTGCTATTTGCAGAAGGGGGAGCGCGAATTCTGGTTTCGGTGCCGCCGACGAAACAGACAGCGTGGGAAGCCTATGTACAGGCGCAATTGCCCGACGCTTGGACACGCCTAGGGGTTGTTAATGGTGAACATACAGAACTGTGTATTGACACCTGTGACAATTCTCCGCTCATCAAGGTTACCATGGAAGAGTTAGCTCTTGCGTGGCGATCGCCCCTGCCAAAGTATTTGGACTAAATGACAGAACAACAATTTGCGGACAAGCCGGAAGAAGCCTGTGGGGTATTTGGGGTTTATGCCCCCGGCGCAGATGTGGCTCGCCTCGCCTACTTTGGTCTCTATGCCTTGCAACATCGAGGTCAGGAATCCGCAGGAATTGCCACATTTGCGGGTGACACGGTGCACTGCCACAAGGATATGGGTTTGGTGTCCCAAGTCTTTAGCGAAGAGATTCTGGGACGGCTGGTGGGAGACTGGGCAGTCGGTCACAACCGCTACTCAACCACAGGGTCTAGTCGCATTGTCAATGCCCAACCCGTAGTGGTAGAAACTCGCCTAGGGTCTTTGGCCTTGGCCCACAATGGCAACTTGGTGAACACCTATGCCCTGCGGCAACAGGTGCTGGCCTGTGAGGCGCCGCCAGCGGTGTTGGCGAGTACAACGGATTCAGAACTGATTGCTTGGGCGATCGCCCAAGCGGTAGCCACGGGGCAATCGTGGTCAGAGGGCATCATTACTGCGGCTCAACAGTGCCAAGGAGCCTACAGCTTGGTGATCGGTACGCCGGCGGGATTGTTTGGACTGCGGGATGCCCACGGCATTCGTCCCCTGGTGATTGGCCGCCTGCTGACAGAGGGGAAGTCTCACTATGTCCTTGCTTCGGAGACCTGTGCCCTCGATATTATCGGCGCTGACTATGTGCGGGAGGTGGAGCCGGGGGAGTTGGTGCACATCAGTGCCAGTGGCATGGAGAGTGTGCAATGGGCAGAATCCCAACGGAAACTGTGCATCTTTGAGATGATTTACTTTGCCCGCCCCGACAGTGTCATGCAGGGAGAAAGCCTCTACAGCTACCGCCAGCGCCTAGGGCAGCAGTTGGGGCGTGAAGCGCCCGCCGATGCCGATGTCGTGATTGCTGTCCCCGATTCTGGGGTACCAGCGGCCATTGGCTTTTCCCAAGCAACGGGGGTGCCCTATGCCGAAGGCCTAATTAAAAATCGCTATGTGGGGCGCACGTTTATTCAGCCCACCCAGTCAATGCGGGAGGCAGGGATTCGGATGAAGCTGAATCCGCTGCGGGATGTGCTGATGGGACAGCGGGTAGTGATTGTGGATGACTCCATTGTGCGGGGCACTACTAGCCGCAAAATTGTCAAAGCCCTGCGCGATGCGGGTGCCGTCGAAGTTCACATGCGCATTTCTTCGCCCCCTGTCACTCATCCGTGCTTTTACGGCATTGATACCGACAGCCAAGATCAACTCATTGCCGCCACCAAGTCTGTGGCGGAGATTGCAGCGCAGATTGGCGTGGATTCTCTAAGTTACCTTAGTTGGCAGGGCATGATTGCGGCTACCTACGATACGGGCGATCGCTTTTGTTCCGCCTGTTTTACGGGCAAGTATCCGATTAATATCCCTGAGCCGGTGAAACGGCAAAAGTTGGTACTTGAGCAAATTCCCCAATGAGTCTGGACTACGGTGACTGGCCTTCCCTCCTCTCTGCTGACCAAGTTAGTGCAGCAACCACAAGTATCAGCGAATTGCGCTCGACTCCCCTTGGCCTAGCTTGGTTGGAGCGGCGTCCCCAGGAAAAGGGGCGAGTCGTACTGGTGCGCCAAGGGCAAGACCTGTTGGCGGCTCCCTGGAGTGCGCGATCGCGGGTGAATGAGTACGGCGGCGGCGCCTACTGGTGCCATGGTGATCAGATTTACTTTGTCAATGATGCCGATCAGGGCATCTATGCTCTGCGCGACGCTACCCCCCAGTTGATCTATCGGGCTGACAATTGCCGCTTTGCCGACGGCTGTGTCGATCCTGGGCGCGATCGCCTGCTGTGTGTTGAAGAAGTGCATCCGCCGACGGGGAGATCGCAGCAGTCCCTTGTTGCCATTTCCTTTGCGGGGAAACGGAGTCCTTTGGTTCAAGGCGCCGGTTTCTACGCTGCACCGCGGTTGAGTCCAGAAGGCAACACCCTGGTCTGGCTGCAATGGTCCGCGCCCCAGATGCCGTGGGATGGCTGCGAACTGTGGGGGGCAACAGTCAAGGGAGACGGCACGCTGGGAACCCCTTACCGCATTGCCGGCAGCAGCGAGGAATCCGTGCAACAGCCCCAGTGGCAGGGAGAGGCTCTCTACTACATTAGCGATCGCTCGGGCTGGTGGAATCTCTACCGTTACCGTAACGGTCACCATGAGGCCGTTTGGCAAGCTCCCTATGATGCCGGCGTGCCCCTGTGGGTCTTTGGCCAATCCACCTATGCTCTTGTAGATCCTGAAACTGCGGTGTTGACCTATAGCGATCGCGGGCTGTGGCGGCTGGCGGTGGTGTCTTTAGAAACAGGGGAATGGCAAACGGTGCCGACGGACTATACGGAAATCCATTCCCTAGTGCGCTTGAGCGATCGCGCCGTTGCTTTTATTGGCAGTTCACCTCTGTTGCCTCCCCATATTGTGCAGTTCAATCTGGATGACGGCACCCCCACACCGCTGCAACCCATTGCTGCTCCTCTGCCGCCGGCGTGGATCTCCCAGCCGGAGGTGATTGAATTTCCCACAAGTGACGGGGCAACGGCCTATGGCTTTTTCTACCCGCCCCAAAATCCTCAGGTACAATCCCCAGTAGGCTCACGCCCACCCTTGATCGTCAGATGTCATGGGGGGCCGACGGCTGCCAGTGGTACAGGGTTCGACCTACGCACCCAGTTTTGGACAAGTCGCGGCTTTGCTGTATTGGATGTCAACTATCGCGGCAGTACGGGTTACGGGCGCGCCTATCGCAATGCCCTGCGGGGACAGTGGGGCGTGATGGATGTGGCGGACTGTGCTGCTGGAGCACAGTATCTGGTGGCTCAAGGACGGGTAGCTAGCGATCGCCTAGCCATTCGCGGCAGCAGCGCCGGGGGCTACACTGCCCTTTGCGCCCTGACGTTTACCACGACCTTCCAGGGGGGGGCAAGTTACTACGGCATTGGCGATCTCATTAGCCTGCTTAAGGAAACCCATGCCTTTGAAGCCCATTATTTTGATCAACTGATTGCTCCCTATCCCGCAGGGGCAGACCTCTACCGCCAGCGATCGCCCTTCTACCATGCAGAACACCTCACCCGCCCGGTGATTTTCTTTCAGGGGTTAAAGGATGTGATCGTTCCCCCAAGCCAAGCGGAACAGATGGTGGCTGCCCTACAGGCCAAAGGCGTTCCTGTGGAATATTACACCTTTGCTGAAGAGGGTCATGGCTTTCGCCAAAGCAGTACGATCGCCACCGCCCTTGCGGCAGAGCTGAGATTTTATCAAAGACATTTACTGAAAGGTTAATAACAATGTTTACTGGTATTATTCAGGCGATTGGTATGCTCCAGCAGCGCTCCGAGTCCCAGTTGGTGATTACAGCCACGGATGCCCCTTTCCTTGGGGACGTGGCCGTTGGCGATAGTATCGCCGTTGATGGTGTCTGCCTCACAGTGGAAACCTTTGATGCCACGGGGTTTACGGTCAGTGTCTCCCCGGAAACGCTGCAGCGCACGACATTGGCAGCCAAAGCAGCAGCAGGAGCCATGGTGAACCTAGAACCTGCCCTGCGAGTCGGGGATAAAGTGGGTGGCCACTTTGTTACGGGTCATGTGGATGGTGTCGGCACCGTCCTGGCGATCGCCCCCACCGGTACCAGCTGGGAGTTCACCTTCTCCGCGCCTGAGTGTGTTGCTGCGTACATCATTCCCAAGGGGAGCATTGCCATCAATGGCATCAGTCTCACCGTTGCCCATTGCAATGAAAAAGGGGATGAATTCAGCATTGCTGTCATCCCCCACACCTACGCAGAGACCACATTGCAATTTCTCAGGCTTGGTGACGAAGTGAACCTAGAGGCGGATTTATTGGGTAAATATACCCATAAATTTCTCCGCTTTCCATCTACCTCACCGCCCGCAGAAATTGACCTCGCATTTCTCCAAGCCCATGGCTATGCCTAGGGGCATTACTTTTTCTTCTTGCTGGCACGGGACTTGCTACCCGCCTTTTTAGCGGCAGCACCGAATCCTTTACTCTCAGGAGCCGCTTCAGGCGGAGCTGTTTCTGCCGTCGTTTCAAGGGCTGCCTCTGTGGTAGTTTCAGGAGCTACCTCTGCCACGGTTTCAAGGGCTGCCTCTGTGGTAGTTTCAGGAGCTACCTCTGCCGCAGTTTCAAGGACTGCCTCTGTGGTGGTTTCAGGAGCTGCCTCTGCCGTAGTTTGAGGGGTCGTCTCCGGCGTGGTTGCCGCTGTGGCTTCAGGGACACTGACAGTTTCGGTCGCTTCCCTTGGGGCTTCAGCCGCTTTTGCAGCGGTGCTCATGGCTTGGGTTTGGGCGGCCACCTCCTCAGCAAGGTTAGTTTCTTGCTTCTCAATTCCCTCACCGAGGACAAAGCGTTGAAAGCGGCGAATGCGGATATTTTCCCCCAGCTCGGCAATGTGCTCTTTGACCAACTCCTCAACGGTCTTGGACTGATCGCGGATAAAGGGCTGGTTGAGCAGACACAATTCTTTGAGGGTTTTTTCCAGTTTGCCCGCCACAATTTTCTCCTTGACTTCAGGAGGTTTCCCCTTCAGAGCATCGGAGCCGAGGGCAATCTGGCGCTCTTTTTCCTTGTACTCAGGGGGAATATCGTCCATTGAGACAAATTCCACATTGGGACAGGCAGCAATTTGCTTGGCAATGTCCTGGACAAGGGCTTTGAATTTCTCGTTGCGAGCCACAAAGTCGGTTTCGCAGTTGACTTCCACAAGCACACCAATGCGCCCGCCGGTGTGAATGTAGCTATCCACTAGACCTTCAGCGGTGACCCGCCCGGCTTTTTTGCCGGCGGAGGCCAGACCCTTCTGCCGCAACCAGGCAATAGCGGCTTCCATATCGCCGTTGGATTCCTGCAAGGCTTTCTTGCAGTCCATCATGCCGGCACCGGTCTTTTCCCGCAGTTCTTTGACTAGTTTGGCTGAAATCTCTGCCATAATCTGTTCCTCAAGGATTAAGCATCAGAATCTTCTGGAATATCTAGAGCCTCAGCGTCGCCATCTTCGCTGGTGGTCATCCCCTCCTCGTCCTCCTCAGCGAGATCCGTTTCGAGTTCCTCCAACTGACCATGGCGGCCTTCGTAAATAGCATCGGCTAGTTTCCCCACAATCAGCTTAATCGAACGAATGGCATCATCGTTAGCCGGAATGGGAAGATCCACTTGGGTAGGGTCGCAGTTGGTATCCAGCAGGGCGACGATGGGAATGCCTAATTTGTGACACTCAGCAACAGCGTTGTATTCCCGCTTCACATCAACGATAATCGCCACATCGGGGAGTCGCCGCATCTGTTTGATCCCACCAAGGTATTTTTGCAGCCGTGCCAGCTCTCGCCGTAGGGTCGAAGCCTCCTTTTTGGGGCGCAGATCAATGAGGCCGCTTTCCTCCATACTTTCCAATTCTTTGAGGCGCTCCACACGGGTTTTAATGGTGCTCCAGTTGGTGAGCATCCCCCCCAGCCAGCGCTGGTTCACGTAGTAGCTGCCACAGCGGAGAGCTTCCTGTTCGATAATGCCGGCGGCTTGGCGCTTAGTACCAATAAACAAAAAGCGCTTGCCTTTTTCAGCGGCGTTGCGGACGTAGTTGTAGGCTTCATCCAGCAGTTGGGCGGTCTGGACAAGGTCAATGATGTGCACCCCATTGCGAACGGTGAAAATATAGGGTGCCATGCGGGGGTTCCAGCGGCGGGCTTGGTGGCCAAAGTGAACCCCTGCCTCTAGCATTTGGGCAAGGCTCAGAACTGCCATTAAGTTGTACTCCTATGGGTTCAACAACCATTCGTCCATCATCCGGTGAGGACACCCAAGGGGACGAATGTGAAAGATTTGCAGACTTATTATCATACTCAATGGGCAAGACCTTTGGGAAGTGCTCTTGACGCTCGGAGGGGGTCAACCCATTCTGAAGAATTCAAGACGGCTGGGTGGTGCTTGACAGTGGATATTTCCCGCTTGCGATCGCAATGGCAACAAATTCACAGTGAGGAGACCTGTGCAGCCGTTGTTGAGCAGCACTTTGTGCAACCCCTGCTGAGTGTGTTGGGCTTTAGCGATCGCGATCGCCTCTCCTTTTTTGACACCGGTGCGGGCATTGCCGATGTGGCAGCACGTTTCCCCCGCGAGAATCAGCCTCCCTTTTGTCAAACTCAAGTTGACCCCGATTTAATTGTTGAGATTAAAACTCCCGCTCGTCGCTCCCGTAATACGCCGACTCAAACCGTGGCCTTGAACCTTGACAGTCGTTCTACCCATCAGAGTCGCGCTCTACAACAGCTACGGCAACTTCTCAGTGGTTGCCATTGTCAACGAACCACTTGGGGGCTGATCACGAATGCCCGCCATCTACAGCTTTTTCAACGCCATGGCCACTTGGTCTATCCAGCCACGCCCAATTATGAACTGACGGGCGATCGCCTTGAGGGAATTATCGAAGACCTCAAAACCTGCTTGCAATCTCGCCCCCGTGCCATCACCCTGTGTCTCTATAACCACAAGGGGGGAGTGGGCAAAACCACCACCACGATTAACCTAGGAGCCACCCTTGCCGTGGCGAATGCCGCGGTGTTGCTCATAGATTGCGATCCCCAAGGGGATCTCAGTCGTGCACTAGAATTAACGCCCACCAATACAACGCTCGCCAGTTGCCTGCAAAACCCTGAGGAGCCGATTACAGCCACGATTCGCCCCTTTCACTTGCGCATCCGCACCAGCAGCAGCATTCAGTCTGCCCACATCTTTGATGTCATTCCCGCTGCCCCTGACTTGCAAAGCATTCTGATTCAGGCAATGCAAACGCAAAATCCACCCATTACCCGCCTGCGGGAATGCCTCTTGCCGTTGCGCGATCGCTACGACTACATCCTCATTGATTGCCCTAGTGCGTGGCTTTTCTTAAGTAAGAGTGCCGTATATGCCAGTGATGCTGTTTTGATTCCCACCCGGCACACGGATTTATCTTCGCTCAACAACGCCGCTCAGGTTATTCATCAGTTTCTTTTTGGTGAGATTCACACCCTTCGCCGCGAAGGGGGGCCCCTTCCTTTGCCCATTTTCTTTAATGGTGCCCCTACCACAGACAAGGCGATGGCCGTTGCCCAAGCAGAAATTGAAAGGATTCTGCAGAAACTCCCCCACCTCACCCCCTACTTTTGGCCACAGTATCAAGCCAATGACACAAGTGTATTTGCCATCCCTGAATATGCCATTATTTCCCGTGCTGCCTTTGCCCGTGTCCCTGCGGTGTTCAAAGATAAGCGTGTCTTAGGCTTCTATCAGACATTGGTGCAGACCTATCTTCAGCCTTTGACGTAACAGACAACCTTTTTAGCAGAATTCATAAAAAATCTGATAGCGCTCTTTTTGTTGGTGGCAGGGCTTCTGGCAAAGAGGACACTGTTTGACCAAGTGTGAATATCCATTTATTTCATCGCTTCTGGCCGAAAAAAGAAACACTGGGGAGCAGTTGGCGCTAGCACAACAACACTGGCAATGGCGCGATCGCCCACCGGAAAACTGGCTGCCCAATGTTCTAAAGGCTGGGCTGCCGTCCGCTGCCATACCCCTATCCCCTGAGCTTTGAGCCATGCTTCGTAGTAGGTCCAGGCCTGCAGAAACAGGCAATCGCCCTCCCCTAATATCCTTTCTTGCAGAGCAGCGCCAAAAAACCGCCGACTAATGGCCAGACGCTGAGGACAGGAGCGCAAGATTTCCACATCTACCCCCACAGCGGCTCCGCCACTGACGGCCAACACAGCTAAGCGACCACTATGGCTCCAGTTAAATTCCAACGCATCCAAATAGGGCTTACCCCCGGCAGCACGTGGTAGGGGCTTCTCCCCAAGATTCGGTTGATAGCAACGTAGATAGGTGCGCAGGACAACCTCACTGGGAACCTCAGGGGGAAGCGTTAGCCACCAAAGATGCAGCGTATGGGAATCTAGGGTGAGATCGGGGTGTGGCGTCTGCCATTGAGGGGCAATAACTGGGGGTAAGGACGCATCCCACACATTAAAAACTGAGGCGTTCTTTTAGCAACAATAGGTGAGTACGGGGATTAATTGGGCTGCGGGGCAGCGGTAACTCCAAGTTGGGCCAATTGGGGAGACTCGCACAGGGACAGTGCACAGGGGGCAACCCATGGTAGGGTAGGGGCACAGGCATTTGGCAGCGGGCACAGGGGGTAATGTCCCAAGAGTCGCCGAGGAGTTGGGCAATCGTCTCCGTCGTGTCCTCAAGAAAGCATTCTCCTGCTTGACCGGAGAGCACATAGGCCCAGCAGGCCTCAAAGGCCTGACTGTAGCGATCGCCCTGAAGGACAGGTTGCGGCAGCACAGTATGCTCTCCACCCCAGATACACAGTCGTTTGCCCAACTGAAACCAGTAGGCGAGATAGGACTTTACCTTGGCTTGGGCAGCCAAAAAGGCACAGCCTTCCAACTCCATCATTGACACAACCCTCGCTGCTGTACTTACTACCCTAGCGCAAGAAAACGAGGGCGATAGAGCCTAATGAATCGCCGCCAAAGAGGCATCCAACTGCCCCCAACTGTGGCCATCAAGGGCCAACTGCTCAATGAGACTGGCCAAGCGCAATGCTTTGAGGGCTTGCTCCCCACCCACCGAGGGGGGATGACCGCCCCGCACACAGTTGACGAAGTGCTCCAACTCTGCATGGAGGGGTTCAATATTGCTGGTATAAACCTTCTCGATCAGGCCGTCTTGGCGGTAGAGGACTTGGCCGTGATCAGTGCTGCAGGAGGCGGTGGTTTTGCGGTGAATGAGAATCTCGTTTTTTAGGAAATCCGCCTCCGTCAGGGAATTTTTGCAGTGGGCAGCTATGCGCCGTTGCTTGCGGTGGGTGACTTTACTGGCGGTGAGGGTGGCAATAATGCCGTTGGCAAACCCCAAGGTAGCGGTCACGTAGTCCAGATACTCGGAATTGGCAGAGCGACTGCCTGCCGCTGTCAGGCGTACCACAGGGGAATTGGTGAGTTCCAGTAGCAGGTCAATGTCGTGGATCATTAAATCGAGAACGACTGAGACATCATTGGCGCGATCGGAGTAGGGACTCATGCGATCGGCCTCAAGGGCAAGGATTTCCTCCGTGCGTAGGACTTTGCTCAATTCTTGAAACGCAGGGTTAAATCGCTCAATATGCCCCACTTGGAGAATGCACTGACACTCCGCTGCCGTATTCACGAGGGATTCTGCTTCACTGATACTGGCGGCAATGGGTTTTTCCACCAAAACATGCACCCCGTGGCGCAAGCAGGTAATGCCCACTTCGTGGTGGAGACGGGTGGGTACGGCAATACACACCGCCTCAACATGGGGCAGCAAATCCACATAGTTTTCAAAGAATTTCACCCGATATTTGCTGGCGGTATCAATGCCCCGCTCCAGATTCACATCAGAGATGCCCACAAGTTCGACATCTTTAAGTAAACTCAAAACACGGGTGTGGTGCTGACCCATATTGCCAACACCAATAACGCCAATGCGCAGTGGTTCGGGCTGGGGACGGACGGCAAAGCTCATGTTTAGTTCTTTCACTCCTCTACGCAACCGGGGAAAGGTTTGGTGTTGGCGATCGCCCGCCGTAAGTAGTAGGTAAATATCCACAGGATGAACATTTTCAGAAAGATGCTACCACAGCATTGCCAAATGTAAAGTTTTTGATAGACAGGTAAGATGACGACACAAAAGGCCGTTGTGTTGCTCTCAGGCGGGTTAGACTCCAGCACCGTCTTATTTCGTGCCAAAGCGCTGGGCTATGCCTGCTATGCCCTCTCCTTTGACTATGGACAACGCCATCGGCGGGAATTAGAAGCAGCGATCGCCATTGCTAAGGCAGCAGGCGTTCTTGAGCATCAAATTCTCTCCCTCAATTTACGGTTGTGGGGTGGCTCTGCATTGACGGACTCAACCATTGACCTGCCCTGCGATCGCGATCTGGCCACCATGAGTCAAGAGATTCCCGTCACCTATGTTCCCGCCCGCAATACGATTTTCTTGAGTGTTGCCCTCGCCTATGCCGAAGCCCTAGGAGCGCAAACGGTGCATATTGGCGTCAATGCCCTTGATTATTCTGGCTATCCCGACTGCCGCCCCGACTATATTGCCGCCATGCAGGAGGTCTATCGCCTTGGCACCAAGCAGGGGCGTGAAGGTCAGCCCATTGAAATTGTGACGCCCCTCCTCGAACTTCATAAAAAAGACATTATTCGTCTTGGCAATGAATACGGCGTACCTTGGGAAAAAACATGGTCGTGTTATGGTGAGGGTGAACAGGCCTGTGGTCGCTGTGATGCCTGTCGCTTGCGTCTAGCCGCCTTTGCCGAATTGGGGCTTGTAGATCCTTTACCTTACGCGGTTGACCACCCGTTGTAGGTTCGGTAAATCCCCCTTTTGCTTCCAGCGGGAGCGATCGCACTATAGGTAAAGAGAGAGGGTTAAGCCCAATATGGGTGCTGTGCCCCGCATCAAAGTTAGCCTGCAAAGGGAGTTTTCGTCGCTATGGCAAAAGTTGTTGGAATTGATCTGGGGACCACCAACTCCTGTGTGGCCGTCATGGAAGGGGGCAAGCCCACGGTTATTGCCAATGCTGAAGGGTTTCGGACAACGCCCTCCGTTGTTGCCTACACCAAAAATGGCGATCGCCTCGTGGGTCAAATTGCCAAACGGCAAGCAGTGATGAACCCCGAAAATACCTTTTATTCTGTGAAGCGCTTTATTGGCCGTCGCTTCGATGAGGTGACCCACGAAGCCACTGAGGTCTCCTACAAAGTTTTGAACGTCAATGGCAATGTCAAGCTGAATTGCCCTGCCCTTGGCAAACAGTTTGCCCCCGAAGAAATCTCTGCTCAGGTTCTGCGCAAACTCAAAGAAGATGCCAGCAAATACCTTGGCGAGGAAGTCACCCAAGCGGTGATTACCGTGCCTGCCTATTTCAACGACTCGCAGCGCCAAGCCACCAAAGATGCTGGCAAAATTGCCGGTCTGGAAGTGCTGCGGATCATTAACGAACCCACCGCCGCCTCCTTGGCCTATGGCCTTGACAAAAAAGCCAATGAAACCATCCTCGTTTTCGACCTTGGGGGTGGTACCTTCGATGTGTCCATTCTCGAAGTGGGTGATGGCGTGTTTGAAGTGCTCGCCACCTCTGGAGACACCCACTTGGGCGGTGACGACTTCGATAAAAAAATTGTTGACTACTTGGCTGAGTCCTTCCGTGCCCAAGAAGGCATTGACCTGCGCAAAGACAGACAAGCACTGCAACGGCTCACGGAAGCGGCAGAAAAAGCCAAGATTGAACTCTCCAGCGTCATGCAAACGGAAATTAACCTGCCCTTTATCACCGCAACGCAGGATGGTCCGAAGCACCTTGACATGACGCTCACCCGCGCTAAATTTGAGGAACTCTGCTCTGATCTGATTGATCGTTGCCGTGTCCCCGTCGAGCAAGCCCTCAGGGATGCCAAACTCACTAAAGAGCAGATTGACGAAGTGGTTTTGGTGGGAGGTTCCACCCGTATTCCCGCGATCCAAGAGCTGGTCAAACGGCTATTGGGCAAAGACCCTAACCAGAGTGTGAACCCCGATGAAGTGGTGGCTGTGGGTGCTGCCATCCAAGCTGGGGTGCTGGCAGGGGAAGTGAAGGATATTCTCCTTCTGGATGTTACGCCTCTGTCCCTAGGGGTGGAAACCCTTGGTGGTGTGATGACCAAAATCATTCCCCGCAACACCACGATTCCGACGAAGAAGTCCGAGATCTTCTCCACTGCTGTTGATGGTCAAACCAATGTGGAAATCCACGTCCTGCAAGGGGAGCGGGAAATGGCTGCCGACAACAAGAGCCTCGGTACCTTCCGGTTAGACGGCATTCCTCCGGCACCCCGTGGCGTCCCCCAAATCGAAGTCACGTTTGATATTGATGCCAACGGCATCCTCAACGTGACCGCTCGCGACAAAGGCACCGGCAAACAGCAGTCGATTAGCATCACAGGCGCCTCAACGCTGCCTAAAGAGGAAGTGGAACGCATGGTGCGCGAAGCGGAAGCAAACGCCGCCGCCGACAAAGCCAAACGTGAGAAAGTTGAAACCAAAAACCAAGCCGAGCAACTCTGCTATCAGGCTGAGAAACAGCTGAATGAGCTGGGGGATAAAGTCTCAACCAGTGATAAAGACCGTCTCACCTCCCTCATTGCCAACCTGCGTTCGGAAATCGGCACTGAAGCTGAGAAGAAGCCCATTGAGTCCATTAACTTTGAACGGGTGAAATCCCTGATGCAGGATCTGCAACAAACCCTCTACAGTGTCGGCTCCAGTGTCTACCAAAGTGCTCAGTCCAGTGATGGAACTGGCTCCGGCAGCAGCGGTAGCAGTGGTAGTAGCGGTGACGACGAAGTGATTGACGCTGAGTTCTCGGAAACTAAATAGTCCCGCCCATTGGCAACTTTCTGCCAGAACAAGGCTCCTCTCCCCCTAGGTCAAGGCTTAGGGGGGTTCTCATTTCCTTTGGTGCAGTATGCTTGCAGCTTTTGCGAGGGGAGACTTCTTGTCCTCAGGGAAAAATTACGATATAATATTATTCCTGTACTTAATTTTTGTTGAATGCTGAGACCACCCCTACCATCGAGGTAAGCATGGCCAAACGCCGCAATCCCAAGAAAGAAAAAGCCCTTCGTAACCAAGCCTATGCTCGCAAGTTTCGCAAGCGTTCTTCGGGTCGCTACAGCCGCCGCCTAAATACAGAAAATCGCCCAGAGACGAAGACCACTGAAACTGTTGAGGAAATGACGGACGCCTAGAGGGCAGTCGGTGATTAAGCGCGCGTTGCCATGGCGAGAGTTCGGAGTTGCGTTTTTAACCGTCTTTTGGGCTGAATTTGCCGATAAGACTCAAATTGCTGTATTTTTCATGGCTGCCCGCGCTGCTTCTCCTTGGCTAGTATTTTTGGGAGCAGCTTTAGCCTTAGTGACGACTAGTTTAATTGGGGTATTGATTGGTCGCTGGTTGTCACGGTACCTCTCAGAACAGCGATTACAAACACTGACGGGCAGCAGCCTGTTAGCGATCGCCCTTTGGCTATTGTGGGATATGTTGCACCCAAGCCTCTGATGACCGAGATCACAAATCATCACTGAAGGGATCGAGGGAGAGAGTTTCTTCAGTTGACAGTTGCCCCCTGCTAAAGTGAGGGGATAAACTTGGGCACGCTGATTATCTTAGGCACTGTCTAAGTGGGTGGAGACCTGAGGAGACTGTGGAGAATGCCATCCCAAGTCATTGAACTGTGGTCGTTCTTCACGAGTGTTGCCGATGCACCTTTGTTTCGCCTTGAGCGGGAAACCATTTCCCGGCGTTGGCTGTTTCAAGTGGTGCTACTTCTTATCCTTGTTGCAATTCTGGCGCGCTTTTTTAAGGGAGTGCTGAAAGATCAGCTCCTACCCCGCTTGGGCTTAGATTTAGGTAACCGCGAAGCCATTTCCACCGTTGTCAGTGGTGCCGAGGGGCACTGGGTTCCATTATTGTTCTACAAGCAGTGGGGATTAACCTTAATGATGGCCATGACGGCTACGGTGTTGTTTGTTTTGCCCAGGGAGGGATTTGAACAGTTGCTAAAAGAACACCCTGATATTGCAGGGGCGATCGCCCACCGTCAGGATGTGCTGGCGCAACATCAACAGGAGCTTCAGCAACTGAGTATCCAAGAGCAGGATCAAAGTCGGCCGATTAACTGGATTCGCGATCGCCTGCAAAAACTCCTGAGTTGGTAAATGTGCTCAATCGGTTGAATCAAGACTAAATGCGTTTTCCAAGTATTGATGCAGCCGATAGGCACCTGCTTGGTATCGCACTAAGGCGACATCAAAGCGACAGGGATGATCCTGCCACTGGGGCTGACGTTCTAGGAAGGCTTGAGCGGCCAAAATGAGTTTGCGTTGCTTGCTAGGGGAAATGGCGCCGAGGCCATCACTATCCCAGTTGCGAGAACGGCGGGTTTTTACTTCGACAAAGCGCACCACTCCTTGCAGATCACAGGCGATAATATCTAGCTCACCCCAAGGGCAAGCCCAGTTCTGAGCCAAAACTTGACACTGCTGGGTTTGTAGCCACGCGACAACCACGGCTTCCCCGCGATCGCCCACGTGGCGCATAGACCTTAAGCTTCAATGGGTTCGAGATTAAACAAGTTTTGGAGGGTTTGCATAGCGCGTTGACGACTCTCTAAATCCCGTTGAGATTGTAGTTGCACTGTCGGGTCATGGAGAATTT
>NZ_CALJEM010000068.1 GCF_938074695.1 uncultured Thermosynechococcus sp. | reverse complement strand
TTGCATCTCTCCCTGAGTTTGTACCTCGGTATGGAGCATATTGACTCCTGTTAACAGCTTTATCATTCCGTTGATCGGTTATCCGTCAGCATATCCCTTGGCTTTCCCAAGGGCGTTGGCTTCTGATAACATCCCTCCCATCTGCATCCTGATTGGTGTTCAGAGTTTACGCCTTGGTTGGCTACTTGTGGGCTTGACCGACCTACAAGAGATTGCAGATGGGTTACTTCGTTCCGAGTAGTGATTTGTTTGGAAGTTTAGAGGGGTACTATCCGCCGGGTTTTGGACATGCGCCGATGGTCTAGATAGGACTAGCCATCTTCCTTTGCCTTGGCCTTTTGGCCGCAGTCTATCAGCCTTTTGACTGCTTTATAGTAACGACGGTTCAAGCGTACCTTCCTTGCGTCCCCATGCTTCCTTGCTTGAAGGTTACCGAATTAGGCTTTCAGCATTGCCTCCTTTCATCCCCGCTTTACGGATTGATGACCAGTCGCTACCGTAGGGGAAGTGCTTTCAGGTGGGCGCTGCACCGGATGGACTTGCCTTTTCAGGCTCACCATCATCACTACTCAGTTGTCAAGGTTCACAACCTTGCCAGTCATCCCTCTCGGCAGTTGCTTGCTTCGATTTCGACTGAACGAATCGCACCCTATCCTTTATCATAGTGCAACTTGATCTGGGATTTGGGGGTCAGCCAACCGCCCTCAATATCGGCACAGGAGCTGCTAGCGCAACAGGGGCATATTGACAATTTGCGGATCAATGCCCGCACTCTTGAGCACATCCTGCCACTGCTGTTTGATCGCGGCGTTATTGGGATTGCTTCGCTGTAGCTCCACAAGGGTTGCTAAGGTATCATGCCAGAGTTGACTAGTGGCCAAAAGGGGCAAGCGATCGGTCGGTGGCATGGCGGTGATTACTTGGGCAAGGTTCCTGTCTAGCTCAGCCCGCTCAATCCAGCCGCTGACAAAGGGATTGGCATCCGGTTCATTGGGCCTACAGGTAAGGGAGAAGATCCACTGGTATTTTTGCCCCGGTTGCAGCTTCACCTTAGCGGCATCCACCGTCACGGGTAAAATCCCTGCTTTACCACTGAGGGGCACTTGTTGAGTCAACAAGAGTTCTCCGGCTTCCGAGAGCAGCAGCAGTTCTGCCGATTTTGCTGTGGTTTGGGGAACAAAGAAAAAGAGACTGGGATTGGCCGCCGCCGTCATCCCCAAGTTGTTATCGGGAACAAGGGCGACAATTTTGCTCAGGGAGCCTTGGGTACACTCACCAAAGCGGGTGGCACCTGCGACTCGTTGCCCCGGCATGCCGCGATTTGGGGGCACAAAGGTGAGACGGTTACGCGATTGGGCAGCGTAGCGATCGCGGGCAAGATAGGCTTCCACATTACTGATAGCCGTGAGGGCATAGCGATCGCCGGGACGCAAGCTGAGGGCACGGCGAAAATTCACCAAAGCGGATTGATAGTCCCGCTTAGCAGTTAGCTGGTAGCCCCGCTGCATGTAGCGATCGAACTCACCGGCTTGATTAGCGGGATTTTGGGCAACAGCAGGTAACAAGGGCACGATAACCGGCAGGGCGCTTGTTCCTATTGCCAAGGTACCGACCAATAGCCACAAAAGGCCAAAACGGTGGGCAGACATCGCATTTACCTACTGAACACGCTAACTATCCTTAAGGTACTATCGGAAAGAAGGCTCAATTGTGATCGGGCTTGCACATCCCCTGTGATTTCTGTAAAAGAGCAGCAGACTAACAACGATTCCTCCCTTGCGCGGATTACGCTGCCTTTGGTAGAGATATTTTCAGCCATTCAAGGGGAAGGCGCCAATGTGGGGTGTCGGCAAGTTTTTATTCGCTTGGCGGGCTGTGATCTCCGCTGCACCTACTGTGACAGTGCCCACACATGGTTTGTTCCCCGCCATGCCCTGATTGAAGAACACGCGGGCGATCGCCACTTTCAACGGATTCCCAATCCCGTTACTGCCGCCCACATTCTCGAAGCTATCCAGCACCTCAACACGCCGCCCATCCATGACAGTATTAGCCTCACTGGCGGTGAACCCCTCCTCTATGCAGCAACATTGGCACAATTTTTACCCTTGCTCAAGGCCAGCAGCTCCCTATCCCTCTACCTTGAGACCGGCGGACATCATCCAGCGGCACTGGAACTGATTCTTCCCTATCTAGACAGTGTCGGCATGGACATTAAGCTGCCGAGCGTCAGTGGTGAGTGCCATTGGTCAGCCCATGAAGCTTTTTTGCGCCTGTGCGATCGCGCCCCTGTCGAGGTCTTTTGCAAAGTGATTATTTCCCAAACCACCGACCCTGCCGATCTCGATCGGCTCAGTGCTCTTGTGGCCAGCGTAAACCCCCATATTCCGGTCTTTTTGCAACCTGTAACGCCCGTAGGTACCGGTCGCTGTACCCCTCCACCCACCCCCGCTCAAGTCCTCGCGTGGCAAGCGCAGTTAAAGGCACGGTTGAGCAATGTGCGCGTTGTGCCCCAAACCCATAAATTCCTAGGACAGCGCTAGGGCTATTTTTTAATCAAGATATAGGCATGGACATAGTTCGGCAAGCGACGGGCAGCCGCTTGATAGCTGGCACGGTCAGGAAAAATGCCCGCCAAAAAGTCCAACTGATAGAGATTGGGGACAAAGGCTCCCCCCGTATCGGCAATGACGCCAAGGCGCAGTTTTGGGGGAGTACCCCGTGCATCTTCAATCACCACGACTCGCCCCAGACCGATATTCCAGACATCTCCGGCAAAGGTCACCTCCGGTTCGATATTGATTTTGTTTTCAATCGTACTGCCGTAGCCCTTAATGGCCGCCACTTCACGAAAATACCAGTAGCGTCGCTGCTCGTGGGGAGAAACTCCCTTCACAAAGGGAATGCCATTGTTGCGATCCACATTAAAAAAGGCTTGGCTACCGTCGGTAAATCGAACGAGAATCGTTCCTTGCATCAGGGCATCTTCAAATGCGGCGCGCGTCAAGTAGGCCAAGGGCTGCACCCGTCCATAGAAAGGACCGCCGGGTTCAAAAATTCCCGCGAGTACTTGCTGCTTTGTGAATTGCCTATAAAATAGGCTCTCCGGTTGATCGGGAAGGCGAGGCGGCAAGGCATAAAGAGCTGTATTGTAGGTATCTGTGCGGGTGCGCGAGCCGCGATGGGTAAACACCGCATAGTTGGTCAGGCGCAATTCCTCCGTTTGATTCGGGTTGCGGGGGTTGTGGGGCAGCCATTGGATCACGCGAAAGTGCTGATTAATAAATGCTGGATCTTGCAAACGGATTGGGCGCTTGCCACTAATGTCCTCTGTCAGCGTTGCAATCATAAAGTCCAGCGTGTCAAGGACTTGGGCTAAAGTGACACCTTTAATGGCAAGAATCCCCTCCCGTTGGGCAACGACATCTGTCTCACCAAACTCTTGAAAATAGTGGCGGGTGTTGCGCAATACTTGGAGTAATTTCGTAGGTGCTGTACTAATACGTTGCGAAGGGAGGGGGCGATCGCGAAATAGTCTGCGCCCATCCACTTGAAACTGGGGCTGGCCAAACTCATTCACAGCTGTGTACAGAGGGTTTGCTGGCGAGGGAATCACTGCTGGCGGTGTTTCTAGGGATGCTAGTAATCCTGTTACCCCTTGACATCCCAGCATCAGGAGTAATCCACTGAAAAGACCCGCCGTGCTCACCCATCCAAGTTGCATACCTACACCCTGAATGTTGCTCAACCCCTCAATCATTCCCTAAGCTGCTCCCGTCGTCAAAGGGACATGAAGAAGAAAAAACGTTGAAGTTTCAGCGGTATAACCTGATTGAGCGACGACGATAGAAGCAACAGCAAGTTGGGAAGACAGCGATGTACACCGAGCAAATCAACCATATCAAGTCTTACACCGCAAAACTAACAGCGGCAATGCCAGATGCCATGAAAGCTTTTTATAGTCTCAGTCGTGCCTCTTCCGCACCGGGGGCACTGGATACCAAAACCAAAGAGTTGATTGCCCTAGCCATCGGCGTGGCCAAGCACTGCGACGGCTGCATTGCCTTCCATACCCGTGCTGCTTTGCACGCGGGCGCAACCCCTGAGGAAATTATGGAGACGCTGATGGTGACCGTGGCGATGGACGGCGGTCCTGCTTTGATGTATGCCACCCACGTGATGGAGGCATTAGAGGAATTTAGCCAAAGGCAAGCTCAGTAGGCAATTCTTCTCAAACGGCAGTCGTTTCAGGGGGCAACGGCTCCTCAGTTTCGCTAGTTTCAAGGAAAATTTCCTTAGCGGGTTCATCATAGCCAAAGAGTTCGGCGTAGCGTCCCCAGTCAATGGCGGTATTCAGCTGGCGATCGGCTTCTTGGGGCGTAAAGTGCCGCTCTAGAATATCGAGCACCAAGCTCTCAGGGATGCGATGGTTTTGTTTGGCCATCAGGAAGGTGTGAATCTGCTGCACAAGGCGGATATGCTTAAGGAGTTGCTGGCGAATAATCAGCTTGCGCTGGTCAATGTCTCCCTGAATGAAGGCATTGCCAATAGGGGTCACGCTGATGTCGCCTTCCTTGAGTTCCACCAGTTCCATCATCTGGGCAGCTTCGACAATGGGCAGAATGTCATCTAGTTCCAGTTGCAGCTCCTGAGCAATGCGATAGAGGTCTTCTTTGCGATGTTCAAGGAGTTCTAATAAACCGGCAATCGAGCCAATGCGCACATGGGGCAGCAGTGGATAACGTGGTTCTTGACGGGTGGGCAGGGTGGCCGGCTTGGGTTCCAGTTGCTCCAATTCATCCACATGGGGGTTGGTGAGAATTTTATAGATGCGATCTACGGTGGCTTGAAATTCCGGATTCTTGCGATCGCGATAGTGGGGCAGGGTCACCGGAAAATCTGCCCGCACCCGACCCGGATTGCTCCCCAACACAATAATACGATCGGCGAGAATGACCGCCTCTTCAATATGGTGGGTGACAATCAAGATACTCTGGGTGGGAATTTTGTGCTCTAACCACAGGTCGAGAAGTTCAAAGCGCAGGTTCTCCGCCGTCAGCACATCCAAGGCTGAAAATGGCTCATCCATACACAGGAGTTCTGGTTCTACCGCCAAGGCCCGCGCAAAGCCCACCCGCTGCCGCATCCCTCCCGACAGTTCCTTGGGGTAGGCGTTTTCAAAGCCATCCAAGCCGATAATGTCAATCATCCGCAGTGCCTTGCGGCGGCGCGATCGCGGGCCTTCTCCCAAGGCCTTTAGCCCCAGCTCCACATTTTCCAAAACCGTTAGCCACGGATAGAGGGCTGAACTTTGGAAGACAACAGCCGCCCCTGGATTCAAGCCCCGCATTGGCTGCTCGCGGTATAAGACTTGCCCAGATGTAGGCGCAACCAAACCCGTAATAATCCGCATCAGGGTTGACTTACCGGATCCCGATGGCCCTAGGAGTGCAACAATTTCTCCTGTGCGCAATTCAAGGTTAATATTTTCCATAATGCTAATGACCTGACCGTTAGGTTGACGGTAGGCCTTCCCGACATCCAGTAAGCGGACGAGCGATTCCCCTTTGGTTTTGGCGTGCATAGTCCTGCATCCTGTGGCATTTCAACCGTTAACCTACCATGAGGATTCAGGTCTTGGCGAGTTTAGAAGAGAAAAATTGCCCCTTAAGAAAGTGCTGCACCGTTGCTTGCCTACCCCGTAATGAGTAGAGGTAGAATAAAAACAGTTTATAAATAGAATATCCGAACAACCAAAATTGATTATCTCACTAGAGCAGGCGATCGCTAGGGACTGGTGTCATTTCCCATGGTTTTTCTTCGACACCATATTGTAAACTAATTAGCGGTTTCTTCACAAAAGGTAACAATTCCGCTATGGGATTTTTGGATCGCCTTTTCCGTCGGGGCAAGCAAGCCGATGCCCAACCGAGTAAAGACTTTTTTCTTGATCCCGATGAAGCCAAGACCTACGGCAACATCGAGTACATGCGTACCCCCAAGGTTGTGAAAAAAACGTTCCCTGCTACTAGCGGTACTGAAGAAAAAGTAGAAGTCGTGGAGTTAGTCTCCTCCATTGAAAAAGTGAATCCCGAAGAACAAAACAAGAGTCAACCCGAACCCAGCGTCAGTGATGTGGTGACGCCTCCCGTAGAAGAACAGGAACGCCGCCGCAATGATCCCAATTTAGATCTCTTTCGCGCCATGGCCAAAGATCTGCGCCGTGGCTAACCCCTAAAAACCTCTGGGGCTTGGCGCTTGCACATCTCGGTGCTGCCCCCTAGGATAGGTACAGCTCTTTTTGCAAAGTCTCTCACTCGCCAAGGAAAATTTCGGATGAACGCCCTTTGGAGCAGTGCCGCGATCGCCTATCTGCACTATCTCAGTTTTATGGTGGCTTTTGCTGCCCTTGTTGTGGAGCACCTCACCCTACGCAAAGATTTAGACCTCAAACAGGCTTGGCGATTGGTGATCACCGATGCCCTCTATGGCCTTGCCGCGGTGACCGTTCTTGTCACGGGCATTTTGCGGGTACTCTATTTTGGCAAGGGCAGCGAGTATTACTTAGCCAACCCCGTCTTTCACCTCAAGGTGGGCTTATTTATCTTGGTGGGGCTGTTGTCGCTGTATCCGACAATCTCCTTTTTGCTGTGGATTAAACCGTTGCGAGAAGAGAAAGCGCCCACCCTAGAATTGCCGACTGTGCAGCGCTTAACGTGGGTGATTCGGGCTGAACTAGCTTTTCTTAGTGCCATTCCCTTTTTGGCAGCGATGATGGCGCGGGGGATTGGTCTGGATTGGGTTCAACGCTAAGCGATCGCCCCTATCATAGATCTTGCTGCCACGGATAAAACGGATGAGTCAGCCCACAATTGAGTCCATTCTGCAGGAACACCGCCTTTTTTATCCCCCCGCCGATTTTGTGGCCAAGGCGCGGATCAACTCCCTTGAGGCCTACAATGCCCTCTATGAAAAGGCCAAAGCTGATCCTGCCGCCTTTTGGGGCGAATTGGCTCAGCAGGAATTAGAGTGGTTTCAACCTTGGGATCAAGTCTTAGATTGGCAACCGCCCCATGCCCGATGGTTTGTCAACGGCAAAATTAACATTACCTACAACTGCTTGGATCGCCACCTCAAGACCTGGCGCAAAAATAAAGCGGCCTTGATCTGGGAGGGAGAACCCGGCGATAGTCGCACGCTTACCTATGCCCAACTACACCGCGAAGTGTGCCAATTTGCTAACGTCCTCAAGCAACTGGGGGTGAAAAGGGGCGATCGCGTCGGCATTTATATGCCCATGATTCCCGAAGCAGCCATTGCCATGTTGGCCTGTGCCCGCATTGGTGCCCCCCACTCTGTCGTCTTTGGCGGATTTAGTGCCGAAGCTCTGCGCGATCGCCTGTTGGATGCCCAAGCCAAACTGGTTGTCACGGCTGACGGGGGCTGGCGCAAAGATGCCATTGTGCCCCTCAAAGATCAAGTGGACAAAGCCCTTGCCCATGAGGCAGTTCCCAGTGTTGAAAATGTCTTGGTGGTGCAGCGCACCCAACAGCCGGTGACGATGGTGCCCGGTCGCGATCACTGGTGGCACGATCTGCAAAAGGGCGTCAGTGCCGACTGTCCTGCCGAACCCATGGACAGTGAGGACATGCTCTTTATTCTCTACACCTCCGGTTCCACGGGTAAACCCAAGGGGGTTGTGCACACCACCGCCGGCTATAACCTCTACACCCACATCACCACGCAGTGGGTCTTTGACCTGCAAGATAGCGATGTCTATTGGTGTACCGCGGATGTGGGCTGGATTACGGGTCACAGCTACATTGTCTATGGCCCCCTTTCCAATGGGGCAACTACCCTCATGTACGAAGGGGCACCCCGCGCCTCTAACCCCGGCTGCTTCTGGGATGTCATTGAAAAGTATGGCGTCACGATTTTCTACACCGCTCCCACGGCCATCCGTGCCTTCATCAAAATGGGAGAACACCTGCCGCGATCGCGGAATCTCTCCTCCCTTCGCCTATTGGGAACGGTGGGCGAACCCATTAACCCCGAAGCATGGATGTGGTACTACCGCGTTATTGGCGGTGAACGCTGCCCAATTGTGGATACGTGGTGGCAAACGGAAACAGGGGGGCACATGATTACCTCACTGCCGGGCGCCATTCCCATGAAGCCCGGTTCTGCCACCAAACCCTTTCCGGGCATTTTGGCGGATGTTGTGGATAGAGAAGGAAATCCCGTGGGCGTCAATGAGGGGGGCTATTTGGTGATTCGCTACCCTTGGCCGGGGATGATGCGCACGCTCTATGGCGATCCGGAGCGCTTCCGCCGCACCTATTGGGAACACATTCCGCCGCGCAATGGCCAATACGTGTACTTTGCCGGCGATGGTGCCCGCAAGGATGAGGATGGCTACTTTTGGGTAATGGGACGGGTTGACGATGTGATCAATGTGTCTGGTCACCGCTTGGGCACAATGGAAATTGAATCGGCATTGGTCTCCCACCCTGCGGTTGCAGAGGCCGCGGTGGTCGGTAAACCCGACGAAATTAAAGGGGAAGAAATCGTGGCCTTTGTCATTCTTGAAGGATCGGCTACCCCCAGCGATGCCCTCCAACAGGAGCTAAAACAGCACGTCGTCAATGAAATTGGTGCCTTGGCGCGGCCGGCAGAAATTCGCTTTACCGATGCGCTGCCCAAGACGCGATCCGGCAAAATCATGCGGCGGCTCCTGCGCTCCCTCGTGGCTGGTCAAGAGGTGGCTGGGGATACTTCAACCTTGGAAGATCGCTCAGTGCTGGAGAAGTTGCGCCAGGGAGCTTGAGGTATTTCTGCTCCGCAAGGGGAGAAGCAAGAGAGAATGGCAACGGGCATCCGCACGAAAACACTTGTGCTGCTGGCAACGGCGGCCATTCTGGGGGGTGGTCTCTATCTCTTTGAGGAACAACTGCCTAGACCCAATGCCCCCAACGCCAAGGCAAAAAAACCTCTCTTTCATTTTCAAGAGGCAGCGGTGGTGGCACTCAAAATCGTGAGTCCAAAGTACAGCCTGAATCTGAAAAAGTTAGAGACCGGCAACTGGGTCATTGATCGAGGCAAGCAAACCCCCGCCGAGGAGGGGACTGTGGTCTTTCTATTAAACCTGCTGACCACAGGGGAGCGCGATCGCTCTTTTGAAGTACCTACAAAAAACGCTGGGGAATATGGCCTCGCTCCCCCCATGGCCACTATAGAGATCACCCTCAAAGACGGCCAGCAGCACCGTCTGCGCTTGGGCGATCCTACGTTTGACAGTCTAAAACTCTATGCAGAAATTGACCCTCCCCCGGAACCGCGCGAAAAAATGACGGTGACCCTAGTTCCCCTAGATTTCAAAAATGCTGTCCAGCGTCCTTTGGAAGAATGGGAGCGTCAACGACCCTCGGCTAAGCAATAGGGAAACTGGCACAAGGGTTTCAACATTGCCACAATTGTAAGAGAAACATTCAGTGGACATTAGCCATGGGATTCTTTGGATTCAAAAAGCTAACCATGCCCAGCCCCAGTGAGGCTTTGCCCGGCCGAGCAGAACCCATGCCCGTACCAAAGGCACATCTGGTGAACGGCCGCCCCCTCACCCCTCCCTATCCCGAAGGCATGGAATTGGCCATGTTTGGCATGGGCTGTTTTTGGGGCGCTGAGCGCAAGTTTTGGCAGGTGCCAGGGGTCTATGTGACCGCGGTGGGCTACGCAGGCGGCTATACCCCCAACCCCACCTATGAAGAGGTGTGCACGGGCATGACGGGTCACAATGAGGTGGTGCGCGTGGTCTTTGATCCCCGGCAAGTAACCTATGAGGAGTTGCTCAAGGTCTTTTGGGAAAATCATGACCCCACCCAAGGCATGCGCCAAGGCAATGATGTGGGGACGCAATATCGCTCCGGGATTTACTATTACTCCCCCGAGCAAAAAGCCCTTGCAGAAGCTAGTCGCGATCGCTACCAAGCAGCCCTAAAAGCTGCAGGTTACGGCACGATCACCACCGAAATTCTGCCAGCCCCTGAATTTTACTTTGCCGAACCCTACCACCAACAGTATCTCCACCGCAATGTCAATGGCTACTGTGGTCTTGGGGGCACAAAGGTTCCCTACGAACTGATGAGCACACCCCCCGCCGTCAGTAGAGATTGAGGCGATAGGGCATGCGGGGACGGTAAGCATCGCTAAAGTTGGTCTGACTGACGGTGGCATTGTTTAACCGTGCCCACTGCATATTTGCCTGTTCAAAGCTGGCACCGTCGAGACGGGCGCGGCGAAAATCGGCGTAACGCACATCAGCTCCTGTTAAATTACTGTTGCTGAAATCGGCACGGAAGGCACGGCTATGGCGCAAAATTGCATAGCTAAGGTTCGCACCACTCAAATTAGCTTGTTCTAAGTTGGCTCGTTCTAAATAAGCGGCGGTGAGGTTGGCATTACTCAGATTTGCTTCTACCAAATTGGCCACCATGAGGTTGGTATCCTGCAGGTTAGCGCCCTGAAGATTAGCACCACGCAAATTCGCTCCCGCCAAGTTATAGCCCCGTAGATCCACATTCTGCAGATCACAGCCGGGACAAGCATTGGTTTGCACAAGTTGCTGTAGGGCGGAAGGCATGGCAAAGGCAGCACCGCTGGTAAGGGCGGCACTGATCATTGCTGTTGCGATGAATGCCTGCTGGTTCACATCCACATCCTCCTACCACGCTAGAGCGACTTTAACATAAGTACTAGGAACTTCGCTGCCGATAACGAGAGCGCCGATGGCGTTGCTGCCAATCCTTGGCACTGCGAACGGCTAGCCACAACAAGAGTAGGGCAATCAACCCACCCTGCTTTGGCGCCTTAAGGGCAAAGAGGATCAGTAGGACGCACAGAACATCCTGTCCGACAACCACCCAACGGGGCAGTTTCCCGAGGCGATAAAACCAGCCCACCTGCACCAATTGCAACACAAAGGCAAAAAGACCACTGAGGGTACCGATGAGCCATTGGGGGGTTTCTGTTGCTGTGGCTACGGTGATGCCTAGGAGGGCACCCACAAGGGGGCTAAAGCACAGTTGCACAAGGACAATTAGACGGTAGCCCCAAAGATTGCCCGCCAAGAAAATCTCCACAAACGACCAAGCGGTTAATACCCCCACCACCCAGTAGGGAGAAAGGTGACGCAACAGAGGCACCTGTGACCAGAGTTGTTCTCCTTGTAAAAGTCCAATCAAGAGGAGGGGAAGGGCTAATCGTAACCCGCCGGCGGCTGCCGCTGAAAGAATCGCTAAAACCTCTACCATGGCTCAGTGGGTTTCAAAATATTCGGTAAGGTTTCCCAGAGGCGATCGCACACCGTTTCAGGGGTATCTTTGGCCGTGATATTTAGCTCCAAATCCGCCTGGGCATAGAGGTGTTGCCGCGTTTTCAGCAATTCACCCAGGCGCTCCTCTAGGGTCTGCTCCTGTAAAAGCGGACGTTCCTGGTCGTGGCGTAGGCGTTGACAGAGAACCGCAAGGGGCACAGAGAGCCAGACCACAATCCCATGACGCAGATAACTCCAGTTCATCGGGTTTAGGACAATGCCGCCGCCTGTGGCCACTACTAAATGATGATAACAAGAGACTTGTGCCAAGACCTGTTGTTCCAACTCCCGAAAGGCAGCCTCCCCCTCTTGGGCAAAGATCTCGCGAATGGGGCGTTGACGAAACTCGGTAATCACTGCATCCGTATCCACAAAACCATAGCCTAGGCGTTGTGCTAAGAGCCGACCAACGGTGGTTTTTCCAGCCCCCATCATGCCCACCAGATAAATGTTGACTCCCCCGAGACGTTTTTGCAGTTCCATAGACAACTCTTTCTCGACACCGCCAAATCAGCACTCTACCCTAAACTATGGAAGGGTTTCTTGCAATTTCCATGTCTCAGTCCAATCCTTATGTGACGCTACAGGTAGCAGTAACGGCAACCCAAGCTGAAATTAAGGCAGCCTATCGGCGTTTAGTGAAGCAGTATCATCCTGACTACCACCCCAGCGATCGCGCCAGCCATGAGCGAATGGCCGCTATTAACGCCGCCTATGAAATCTTGGGGGATGAGCAGTGCCGGCGAGCCTATGATGCCCAGCACCGCATTCATCAAACCAGCGCCAAACCCAATATTCAACGTTCCCAAGCCGCCGATCGCGAGCTAGAGCAATGGCTGACGCTGACCTATAACCCCGTCAGCCGGATTATTGAAGCGGTCTTGCGATCGCTCCCCCGGCAAATTGACGCCCTGGCTGCCGATCCCTTTGATGATGACCTCATGGATCAGTTTCTGACCTATTTGCAGGACTGTCGCCGTGCCCTCACCCGCGCCCGCTACACCTTCCAAGCCCAACCCAACCCCGCTGCCGTGGCCAAGGTGGCAGCCCACCTCTACTACTGTTTGAATCAACTGGTGGATGGTCTCGATGAGCTAGAGCAATTTAGCCACAGTTACGACGATCGCTATTTGCACACCGGACAGGAACTCTTTCGCATTGCCCATCGCCTCTTCGCAGAGTGTCGGCTTGTCCACTAAACTAGAGAGAGTCAGCATCCCAGGATGGCAGCAAGATTCAATCCCAGTATGAAACATACCCTATCGGTCTTGGTGGAAGATGAGGCGGGTGTGCTCACTCGCATTGCCGGCTTATTTGCACGGCGTGGCTTTAATATTGAAAGCTTGGCGGTTGGCCCTGCAGAGCAAATTGGCATCTCCCGCATTACGATGGTGGTGCCTGGCGATGATGCCATCATTGAGCAGTTGACCAAGCAACTCTACAAACTCATCAATGTTCTCAAGGTGCAGGATATTACGACGATTCCCTGTGTGGAACGGGAACTCATGCTCCTGAAGGTGAATGCCACAGCTAGCACCCGCTCTGAAATCTTGGAACTGGTGCAAATTTTCCGCGCCAAGGTGGTGGATGTCTCCGATGATTCCCTGATCATTGAGGTGTCCGGTGATCCCGGCAAGATGGCGGCCATTGTTCAAATGCTCAATAAATTCGGGATTCGCGAAATTGCCCGCACAGGAAAAATTGCCCTTGTGCGCGAATCTGGGGTAAATACGGAATACCTAAAGTCCTTGGAGGCACGGGTCTAATTCGTGGGAAAGTATCGCTGGTTATTGCTCGCGTTGGGAGCGATCGCCCTCAGTAGCTGTACGGCAACCGAGTCTCCCTCAATAGATAAGAATTCCTTGCCCCTTGGGGTTGCCCTTGCGCAAACGGGAAATGCTGCCCTCTACGGCCAAGAGTCCCTACAGGGAGTACAAGTTGCCGGGGAGTTTTTCAACCAAGCAGGCCAGATCAAGGGGCATACCCTACGGCTGGTGATTGAGGATACGGGCAGTGATGAAGCTGGAGCAGTCAATGTCTTTCAAACCTTGATCAATCGCGATCGCGTGATTGGCATTGTCGGCCCCACTCTCTCGCAGCAAGCCTTTAGTGCGGATCCCATTGCTGAGCAAGCCGGTGTCCCCGTGGTGGCTCCTTCCAACACTGCCCGTGGTATTCCGCAAATCGGTGCCTTCATTAGTCGTGTCTCTGCAGGGGTAGATGTGGTGGCTCCCACGGCGATTCAAGCGGCCCTTGAGATAAATCCCAACATTCGCCGCGTCGCCGTCTTCTTTGCCCAAGATGATGCCTTTAGTCGCTCAGAAACGGAGATTTTTCAAAAAGCGATTCGCGAGAATCCCAAGCTTGAACTGGTCACTGTTCAGCAAACCCAAACCACGGATACCAATTTTCAAGCACAGATCAACGCCACCCTCAATCTCAAGCCTGATCTAATTGTCATCTCCGGTTTGGCAGCGGACGGCGGCAATCTCATTCGCCAATTGCGGGAATTGGGCTACCAAGGGTTAATCTTGGGAGGCAACGGTGTCAATACCGTCAACATTTTCCCCGTTTGTCGTCGCCTTTGTGATGGCGTTTTGGTTGCCCAAGCCTATAATCCCGAAAACCCCGATCCAATGAATGTCAAGTTCCGCAAGGCCTTTGAAGCCAAATATCGCCACACTCCCTCTCAGTTTAGTGCCCAAGCCTTTACGGCAGTTCAAGTCTTTGCGGATGCCTTAGCGCGACTATCCCAAGAAAAGAACTTGTCGGAGGTGCCCCTTGGAGAGCTGCGTCAAGCCTTAAATAAAGAGATTCTCAAGGGAGTCTATGAAACACCTCTTGGAGAAATTCGCTTTACACCTGAGGGTGAAGTGCTGCAACGCTTCTTTTACGTTGGCCAGATTGAAATGAGTGGGGATGGCCAAACTGGGAAATTTAGCTTAGTGAAAAAAGTTGAACGCTAACC
>NZ_CALJEM010000067.1 GCF_938074695.1 uncultured Thermosynechococcus sp. | reverse complement strand
ATCAGCAGCAGCCACAAGGGCAATGGGGCGATCGCTCACCGCTTAGATCAAGAGTGGGATCATACCTGCGCCAGCCTGCCTCCGGCAAATACACTTCTACCCAAGCATGAAGGTGCCGCTCGGCGTTCTCTAAATCTTCTTCCTGATAGCCCCTGACAAACCGCGCTCCTAGGCCCACAGCCCGACAAGAGAGCCAAGGGGCGGTGCGAATTTGGTGCTCACAGGTGCGATAAGTTTTGTTATTGATCCTGCTGAGAAATGTGGGGACATTGCCCTCGCCACCAGCTAAAATTTGCCAAGCCAATTCATCGGCAACAGGATCCACCGGCAGTAATAGATAGGGATGCAGACTAGTTGCCAGCCGTTGGGGATAGTTAAACAAAGTGCAATTGCCCACGAGTCGAGCAAATAGTTAAAGGGGTTGCCACTTCGGAGGTGACCTAACTCCCTAGAAAAGTGGTGGGCTGCGGTGACCACCAGTGGCGTTGAAGGTGATTGGCATGGAGATCGAGGACGGCACTTTGGCCTCGGGGAGTTGTAAAACTATAGGGAGAGCGATCGCAGGCTTGGTGGCCATCCCTGCGGGGGATCAAGCGCAGAGCGTGGGGGGCAAGGGCAACAGGGGCATTTCCTATCTAAAAGGAAGCCGCCTGAACTAGTAACTGTCCAGGCGGGGTGTGGTGTGAGGAGTGAACGGAAACGTGCGTCTCCGCTATTTCTATTGTAGGGGACAGTTTCCAAATTGCCATAAGTAAATAGCGCAAAAAGCTCAAATCTTTAGCCACGCCTGAGAGCCTCTCCTTGGCAAAGCAAAAAGAGCCAGAAGCAAGTCCTGACTCCTCGTAAAATGTTTTTTGTAAAAAAGCCTAACGGGTAGTGGCTGCCATTTTCTCTTCGGCAAGTTCCCTTAGGCTAGGGAATAAAAAGTGATTTTCTTCAACGTACTGCGCACCGAATAAGCCCTTTTCTGCCCAGAAGTAGCGATCGGTGGTGTGCTCATTCCGCTTCACAAGAAGTAAAGCGGGTGGAGTGATCCCCTTCGCCTGAATAAACTTTCGTGCCGCCGTTACGGGTTTATCTTCGCCACTTTCAATGCTATATTGAGGTACGCACTCAAGGATCTTGCGCCCTTCGAGACGCCGCCGGCTTTTCCGCTTCCGTCTTCTAGCCAAGTTGCCTTACCTCCTTTGCCGTCAAAGAACTGTTATTGAGTTTACAAAAGTCGCCCCTTAGTATATCCGGAGTATCCTGGAATTTCAACTTTCCTTAATTTATCGAAACACGATTTATTAACGGGACAACGATTCCCAGCCTAGGATCAACGCTTTGCTGATCCCAGTGCCCCAAATATAGCAAATTGTGCCACTTGAAAAAGTGGTTCCTTCGATTTGTTTCCCAGCCAATGGGCTACCCTAGAGAACGACTGTCTAGGCTGCTCAACCCCAATGATGATCCAACGCTTAGGGCAACGGGTGCTCGAAACCCCGGTATTAACTCCAGCCATTAAAACCAAATTTCCCGACTGCTGGGAAAGGGGGAATATAACGCTGAGGATATGGCTGCCCTTGGAGAATGACTAGACGGCCCAGAGGCCAAGAAAATTCAAACCCAACAGTAGGTGCTGCGGTCTGTTCTACAACTCCTAATCCTTGCCCTCAGCTACGGTGCCCTGGCGCTAGGGGGGGTGCCGGGGCTACGCATGAATCGAGCGACGATCTCCCTTGTGAGTGCAGCGCTTTTGATTGCCCTAGGGGCGATTGATCTGCCCAGCGCATGGCAAGCCATTGATCCCCAAACCATTGTGTTTTTGCTGAGCATGATGATTCTTAATGCTTATCTGGGCTTTAGCGGCTTTTTTCAAATCGCAATGGTGACCATCGTGCGCTTTAGTGGCAGTCCCCTAGGATTACTGATCTTCCTCACTGTAGCGACGGGAATGTTGTCGGCGGTCTTTCTTAACGATACCCTTGCCCTTGTAACAACACCTTTAACTTTGCGTATTACCCATGCTTTGGGCTTGAATCCGGTGCCCTATCTGCTGGCGATCGCTGGAGCAACGAATATTGGCTCCGTGGCCACCCTCAGCGGTAACCCCCAAAATATCCTCGTGGGGTCGTTTTCTAACCTGAGGTATCTTCAGTTTACTCAAGTGATGGTGCCCGTAGCGGTGCTGGGGCTAGGTCTGCAGGTGGTTTGGTTGTGGTGGCTCTACCCGGAGGTGCGATCGCGCCAATCCTGTACATTGGCTACTCTCCAGCCGGCGCAGGTGCAAAAAGGGTTACTCCACAAAACACTGATTGTCTCTGGACTGATGTTTTTGGCTTTTCTGCTGGGTTTTCCCTTGGCAGAATCCTCTCTTTTGGCGGCAGCGGCTTTACTGGTGACTCGTCGTCTCAAGCCGGAGCGCGTCCTTGCTCAGGTGGATTGGTCACTATTAGTTCTGTTTGCGGGTCTGTTTATTCTCACCCGCTGTATTCAAAACTTTGATTTGCTGGCTGTTTTGCGCCCTTGGGTGAACCAGCCGTTGCCTCTGGTGGTATTGACAACGCTGCTGTCAAACCTGATTTCTAATGTTCCCACTGTGTTACTTCTGGCGCAGTTTATTCCCAAAGGTGCCGATCAACTCTGGTACTTACTGGCAGCCACGAGCACCCTTGCGGGTAATCTCACGCTTTTCGGGGCAGTGGCGAATTTAATCACAGCTGAGGCCGCTGCCCGCTCTGGACAGTTTTCATTTTGGCAGCATCTGCGCTTTGGTGCGCCCCTCACACTTTTGACGCTGGCGATCGCCTACGCTTGGATCGTGGGTCAAACCTAGGGACTTGATGAGGAGGCGGCTGCTTCAGAGGCGTTCTCAAAGTAGGCCACATCTGACACGATGACAAGGGTATCAGACTCAGGAATAGGCTGCCCTTGACTGAGATAGCCGACGCAGCCATTCATTAGGCTATAGACAAAAATCACGCCGCCCGCTGAAATGGCCACGAGGCCACTGGCCAGCAGTAAGGAAAAATCCTGCAGGCGATAGGCACTGTGGAGGAGTCGCACCGACCACAGCACCAATGCCAGTACCAGTAGAAGTAAGATAGCCATATGTAAACTATCTTAACAACTCTCAGGATTTTCCTCATCAATCTTTAGATTCTTCTAATAAATCTCTGTTAGCAGAGTGCCCTTGTCCGCTCTATGGTGCAGGTGAGGTTAGGGCCATACTGACCCACATGGGTAATTTCGGGAGTGTAGGCCTCTAGTACCCGCCCGGTGCGATCGCACATCGTTAGGACGTAATCACAGTGGGGACACTGGGTGTGACTCACGGAGCCATAGCGTTGACGGAGGGCTAATTTACCACAGTGAGGACAGTGAATCGTTTGCATCGTAACCATAGTTAAATAATCCTTAAATTCTTTTTGATGGACACGAACTTGTGATAAGGGACGCTGCGCAAACTTATATTTCAAAACAACAAGACCAAAGAAATAGTATTGCGCAACATTAAGGGAATTTATAAGAGAGGACACTTTTATTATGGATAGATTTCTTAGAGATGGCAATGATCCCAATGTTAAAAAATATGCTAACTAGATAGGGATCAACGAATTCAATTAACCTCCTCAAAAGAAAAGTTCTTCTTTTTTCTAAGAATTGATTGACGTTTATAACAGCCCTTTTCCCAAAGATTAAATGAGATCACATATCGACAAAGCAGCATCATGGGTAGCCTGCATTTTAGAAAAGGACTGTAATCTAAAGAAAGGATTAAGGAATGTATGGGGGTTGGGGGTGAAGGGATTCAGTTTTAGTCTCTAGAAGGGATTGCCCGCACTGGCTCCGGCACGGATTATTCACGGCTGACTCCCTTACTCCAAGCCCAAGCTGAGCTTGCCCAGACCCTTGCCCCAGGGATTCTCGAATGGTTACAGCAGGCCACACGAGACTAGTCTTCTAGCAAATGATAAAGAGCTGCCGCCATCTCTGCGGTGGAAGTGGTTGCAGTGCCAAACCGGCGTACGACAATACTCGCGGCCAAATTGCCTAAAACCGCTGCCTCCCAAAGACTAGCACCCGCTATAATGGCGAGGGTCAAGGCGGCCACAACGGTATCCCCCGCCCCGGTAACGTCAAAGACATCCGTGCGGTTAAAGGCGGGCAAATGGTAAGGCGTAGCCTCGCGGCTAAACAGACTCATACCGGCATCGCCCCGCGTGATCAGGATGTACTTGGCCCCTGTCAACGCCAGCAGGTCTTCACCGGCCCGTAGCACCTCCGCCTCTGTGCGAATCGGGTAACCCACCGCTGCCTCCGCCTCCGGTAGATTTGGCGTGAATAGGAAAGCACCGCGATAGCGCGCTAAATCTCGTTGGCTGTCCACAATTGTCCGCTCATGTTCCAGAGCTGCCGCAATGACAGGGGGGGTAAAAACGCCATCCCCATAGTCGGAGCAAACTACGGCATCAGCAGTGCCCAACCGGTGCCGAATGAAAGTCGCAAGTGCCTCCTGGAGGGCTGGGGGAGGTAGCGCATCGGACTTGCGATCTACCCGCACAATTTGTTGGGTCACCGATTGGCGAGCATGACCGGAGATGCGCGTTTTGGTTACGGTGGGGCGATCGCTATCCCGGAAAATTCCCTGGGTGTCAATGCCAGCCTCGCGAAAGATGCTACAGAGGGCTTCCCCTTGCGGATCTGCACCCACCAGACCAACCGCCTGCACCTGAGCCCCCAACTTGGCCAAATTGTAAATAGCATTGGCACCGCCACCGGGGACTTGGCGGGTAAACTCATGGCGCAAAATGAGGACAGGGGCTTCCCGTGAGAGACGCTCCACCTGACCCGTGAGAAATTCATCGAGGGTGAGATCTCCCACTACCAGTACCCGTGCTGAGGAAAAAGACTCCAAAAGGTGCAGGAGTCGCCCTTGGGACAATTGCAATTGCTGGCGCAATTCCGGTGGTAGCATTTCACGTGGTCCTAATTCCCGCTGATCCAGAATACTCCTGTGGGGGGACGTTGATGCGGCAGCAAAGATCCATAGAGATGCTATAGTCCAAAGGGAGTAAATAAAAAATAAATGTTAAGAATTGCCTCCTGCATAGCTCAGGAGATCGACTAGAAAATAGTGAGTGTTGGTGTGGCGTGAGGAATTAACTATGACTGGGCAGCAGCCGATTCGGTTTGGCACCGATGGCATTCGCGGACGCGCGGGAGAGGTGCTAACTCCCAACTTGGCCTTGAGCTTGGGATATTGGGTAGGGGAAGTGCTGCGGCAAACGACGGATACCCCCAACCGCCCGTTTATCATTGGTCAAGACTCCCGCAACTCCAGCGATATGTTGGCAACGGCCTTGGCTGCAGGGTTAACCGCCGCCGGTTTTGAAGTGTGGCAGGTGGGTCTGTGTCCTACCCCCTGTATTGCCTATCTGACGGCTACCACCGAGGCCATTGGGGGGGCAATGATTTCCGCCAGTCACAATCCCCCTGCCGATAACGGCATTAAAATTTTTGGCAGTGACGGTACTAAGCTCAGCCCTGATCTGCAAAAAGAAATTGAAGCACACTTAAATGCTGGCCTCTCCCTTCCCCCTACTGAGCACTGGGGGCATCTGCATCATCGCCCAGAACTACTCCAGCGCTATCGCCATGCGGTGCAAGCCCCCCTTGAGGAGCGTCAGCCCCTGCGGGGACTGCGGGTGGTGTTGGATTTGGCTTGGGGGTCTGCCGTTGCGGTGGCACCGACGGTGTTTCATGCCCTAGGGGCTGAGGTGATTCCTCTCCACGATCGCGCCGATGGCGATCGCATTAATGTCAACTGTGGTTCGACCCATTTAGAGCCACTGCAGCAGGCTGTGCGTGAAACCCGTGCCGCTATGGGATTTGCCTTTGATGGCGATGCCGATCGCGTGCTGGCGGTGGACAGTGAAGGACGGGTGGTGGATGGCGACTATATCCTCTACTTTTGGGGACAACGCCTCCAGGCCCAAGCCCAACTGCCGAAGGATTTAATTGTGGCGACGGTCATGTCTAACTTAGGCTTTGAACGGGCTTGGCAAGCGCGGGGGGGACAACTGGTGCGCACAGCCGTCGGCGATCAATACGTCCATGCGGAAATGGTGCGCCACGGCGCCATGCTGGGGGGCGAGCAGTCGGGACACATCCTCTGCCGTCACTATGGCGTCGGTGGGGATGGCCTGCTCACGGCCGTGCACTTAGCAACCCTTGTCCAAGATTCCCGTCTATCGTTAGCACAACTGCGCGACCAAAGTTTCACCCCCTATCCTCAGATTCTTCGGAATGTCCGCGTTGAAGATCGGCAGCGGCGACTCCACTGGCAAGAGTGCGAACCTTTGCAACGGATGATTGCCAAAGCCCAACTGGACATGGGCGATCGCGGGCGAGTCTTGGTGCGGGCTTCTGGTACAGAACCCGTTATTCGCATCATGGTGGAGGCAGAGCAGCAGCGTCTAGCTGACTATTGGACAGAGACTTTGGTGCAGACGGCAACTGCCCATTTGGCTGCCTAGGAACAGGCGTCAGGAGTGTGTATGATAATGGCCTAGTCGCGCTCTACTGATTTACTTGTCTGTTTCTCGTTTCCAAGCTGCCTGTGAGCAGGGTGAGTTCCTGATTACCGCAGAGGTGTGTCCCCCCAAAGGGCAGAATGCCAGTGCCATGTTGCGTCAAGCGGCTCATTTGAGGGGACGGGTACATGCGGTGAATGTCACCGATGGTAGTCGTGCGGTTTTGCGCATGAGTTCTTGGGCCGCTGCCTATTTACTCCAGCAGGAGGGATTTGAACCCATTTGTCAAATGGCCTGTCGCGATCGCAACCGCATTGCCCTGCAAGCAGATCTCATGGGCATTGCCGCCCTAGGTCTTCGCAACATTTTGGCACTGACAGGTGACCCCGTCAAAGCGGGGGATCATCCCCAAGCCAAACCTGTCTTTGATTTGGAGTCTGTACGGCTCTTGCGCATTATTGGCCAACTCAATCAAGGGGTGGATAGCGAAGATCGCCCTTTACCCGATGGCCCTACCCAATTTTTCGCAGGGGCAGCCGTTGATCCCCAGTCGCCCAGTTGGTCGGGACTGCAACAGCGCTTTGAACGGAAGTTAGCTGCCGGTGCCCAGTTTTTCCAGACGCAGTTAATTACAGACTTTGAGCGGCTCGCTAAATTTATGGATCAGATTGCCGCAGGCTGTGGGCGACCAATTCTGGCGGGGATTTTTCTTCTCAAATCTGCTAAAAATGCTCTATTTATCAATCGAGCTGTGCCGGGAGCTTCGATTCCCCAGCACATTATTGATCGCCTTGCTGCTGCCGCCGATCCCCTCGATGAAGGGATGACCATTGCTGCGGAGCAGGTGCAACAGGCACGACAACTTTGTCAAGGGGTGCACTTAATGGCGGTGCGCCGTGAGGATTTGATTCCGGAAATTCTTAACCGCGCCGGGATTCCTCCCCTTAGCGGGTCACCTGTACCCCCCGCCAAAACGCCACATACCCCTTGATCTTGGCGGCTGCCGGTTTAGGATCGGGGTAGTACCAGGCCGCATCGCGATTGACTTCCCCATTGACCACAAGGTGGTAGTAGCTGGCCGTGCCTTTCCAACCACAGACGGTGTGGGTGTCACTGGGCTGAAAATAGACCTGATTAATCGTCTCTGGTGGAAAATAGACATTGCCTTCCACCACTTCATAGCGATCGCTCTCGGCCAAGATGGCGCCTTTCCAAACTGCCTTTGCCATTGCTCTTTTCTCGGGTACTTCCCTTTTTAAGATAGGGCAGGTACGGCCAGCGGACTAGGTAGATTGGGACGATCCGAGCGAATTTGACCGTCGCGAAACTGAATAATGCGGTGCGTTACAGCCGCCACATCAGGTTCATGGGTGACCATAACTACTGTCATGCCGGCCTCATTGAGTTGACCAAAGATGGCGAGAATTTCCGCTGTGGTGTGACTATCGAGGGCACCGGTGGGTTCATCGGCAAGGAGGAGGAGTGGCTGATTGACAATGGCACGGGCGATCGCCACCCGTTGTTGCTGTCCGCCGGAGAGTTGATTGGGACGATTCTCAAGGCGGTGACCCAAGCCCACCTGTTCTAGGGCAGCGATCGCGCGATCGCGCCGCTCCTTAGGGGGTACTCGAGCATAGACCATCGGGAGCATGACATTTTCCAATGCCGTCAGTTGCCCCAGAAGGTAAAACTGCTGGAAGACAAACCCAATCTTGGCGTTGCGAATATGGGCCAGTTCATCATCACTGAGGTGAGCCACATCTTGGCCATCGAGAAAGTAGCGGCCAGAGGTCGGGCGATCCAAACAGCCAATAATATTCATCATTGTGGACTTGCCGGATCCCGATGCCCCCATAATGGCGCAGTACTCCCCTCGCTGAATTTCTAGATTCACATCCTTGAGGGCGTGAACCTCGGTTTCCCCTTGGCCATAGACCTTAGAAATATGCTCTAGACAAATGAGTGGCTGGTCTGACATTACAATTCGTGAAAAGTCGGTTACTCTCATTCTAAAGCTGTCTTCCTAGGGGGTAGGCTCTTTGCTTTTTGCCATGTTAAACCGCTGGGAATCTCCCAGTGTCCCCCTGCCCTGTGGTAAAACGGGGGAGAACATAGGTTCTTGGCAAAAGCGCAGACTCAGTAGGAGCATTCACGATGGGGGATAAAAGGTTAGCACGACTGCAAAAAGGGGCTGTTGGGCTGGCGATCGCTGGCGGCCTGACCCTTGGGGCAACACTTCTAGTCCCCCCCTCCGTCACCGCTCAACCTAGGGCTGTCAGTCCAAACTCCTATAGTTTTACCAGCGTGAATCCCCTCGAAGACTATCTTTTAGGACCAGGGGATGTGCTTTTTATTGAAGTGGTCAACCTTCCGGCAAGCGTTACTAGTCAGCGAGAATTCACGGTTAATCTCGATGGCTCAGTCACCCTTCCTCTGGCAGGGCGGGTCATGGTGGGGGGCTTAACGTTACCCCAAGCGGAACGGCTGATCCTGAATGCCTACAGTAAGGTGATGCGCTTTCCAGCCGTGACGGTGACGTTGCAGACTCCGCGACCCATGAAAATTCTGGTGGCGGGTGAGGTTAGCCGTCCAGGATCTTATGTTGTTCCCTTTACCTCTGTATCAGCTTCTGCAGCTGGTGTTGGCCTTTCCGGTGGCTTAACATGGCCTCGCCTGAGCCAAGTACTCGCTCAAAGCGGTGGCATTACCCAAGAGGCAGACATTCGCAATATTGAGATACGCCGCCAACTGGGAAATGGCCAAACTGCGGTGACCAAAATTAACCTCTGGGAAATGATTCAGTCTGGCGATGCCAACCAAGATATTACGCTGCGCAGTGATGATGTAATTTTAGTGCCCAAGGCAAAGGAAGTAAATGCGGCGGAAGCCATACGGGTGGCCTCTGCTACCTTTTCGCCAGAAAAAATTCAAATTCAAGTTATTGGTGAAGTGAGCCGACCAGGTATTGTGGAAGTCCCTGCCAATGCCACCCTCACTCAGGGAATTGGGGCAGCCGGCGGATTCAACGTGCAGCGTGCCAATAGGTCTCGGGTAACATTGGTGCGGCTCAACCGCGATGGCACAGTCAGTCGGCGACGCATTCCCTTTAGCTTGGCGGCTCAACCCGATGCCAACAACAATCCTGTGTTGCAACAGGGGGATGTGATTGTGGTAGAACGATCAGGGGTAACCCAAGTGGGGGATGCGATTGGGAATGCCTTGCGTCCTATAGGTGCATTGACCCCTATAGGATTTATCATCAACTTACTAAACTTGAACTAGGACTGCTGATGTCGCTCCCACAAAAAACACCGAGTTTACAGGTTGTCAATCGCAAAGCACGCCTTGCGGGCGATCGCCGGCAAAATGCATCGCACTTTAGGATAACAACAAGGTCTAAAAAGAGTGGCCTGCCAGCTTTTGGCGATCGCTGCCGGCGCCGCTGGCGACTTCTTGCGGGGACGGTTCTACTCGCATTTTTGGCGATGGGCGGGTGGGTTCTCCGGCAACCCGAAATGTACGAGGCCTATTTTCGCCTCCTAATGGAACCTGTGAAGGAGCCACAGCCTGCGCCAACCTTGCCCCCGCGCGATGGTATTTTCGGCACTCTCCCCCCTGAATCCTTCCCCTCCCCTCCACCCAGTACAGCTTCTCAAGTGGATTTGGGATCACAGATTCTCGTTTTAGAAAGTGATAAAGTCCTAGCGCCCATTGCCCAGAAACTGCAAACCCAGTATCCCCATCTAACCACGCGGACTCTAGCTGAGCATCTAGAAATCCGACCTGTTGTTCATCGGGCAACAGAGCAACTGGCGGCCCCAACAAAAGTTATCGAAGTGGCCTATCGCGATCGCCAGCCGGAAATTGTGACCGCCGTCTTAAAAGCAGTGGCAGAGGCGTTTGTTGACTACAGTCAGCGCGATCGCCAAGAACAACTCCATCGCACCCTAGAACAACTGGATAAAGAGATCAATCGGCACCTTAAAGAAATAGATCAATTACAGCAGCAACTCCAGGCCAGCCAACCGCAAGGCGCAAGTCTGCAACCCTCGGAGCAACTGCGCTTTTTGACAGAACAGTACCGCCAAATCCATAACCTGCGCCAAGCAGCTCGCCTAAAGGCCATAGAGGCCTACGGTCGCTTTCGAGGGTTCCAAGAACAGCTGAAGATGACACCCGCCGAAGCTCTAGCGGCAACAAATTTGAGTACCTCCCCCGCCTATCAACAACAACTGGCACGCATTCAAGAACTGGATCAAGAAATTGCCAAGAATCTGGCTATTTTCCGTGAAGGGACACCCGTGATCCAAGCCCTAGAGGAGCAGCGGCGAGTTTTAGGGGAGCAATTGCAGGCGATCGCCAGCCAAGTAATTGGTAAGCAATATCGAGTGGACAACCCCACTGCCCTAGGCTTTCAGGGAACCGTCTCCCAAAGGCTGATTACCGACTACATTACGGCGTGGATTGAGTACGAAAACCAGCGGCGCTATGATGCCGAGCTGGCTGCTCCTCAAGCGGCGGTTGCCCAACAATTACAACAACTGAGTAGCCAACTCCCCGCCATCGATCGCCTTGAGAATCGAATTCGGACAGCAAATCTCTCCCTAGAGATGCTTAATCAGGCCCGACAGGCGGTGCAACTGCAACTGGCGCAGAATAACGTTGCGTGGCAAGTTCTCACGGATTTAGAGAACCCGGTTGTCCAGCCCACAGTACCGCGACTACAACTGCTGATCCTAGGGGCGATCGCCAGCTTAATCTTGGGCGTTCTGGTCATTTATATCGCGGAGGTTGCCGCGCCCCAAGTCAGTGCCGCCCAGGTGGAAGAGGCTTTAGGCTTACCTCTGCTTGGCAAAATTCCCAAGGCAACCCCCCAAATCCATTTGCGCTTAGAGCGCGTGCTAAAGGGCAATTCAGGGCTATGGCAGGTGACCCAAGTCCTACCCTCCGTGGGGGAAGCGGTGAAATTTCAGGAAGCGTTTCACCATGTGTTTGCCAACCTCCAGGCCATAGGTTTGGGGCATTCGTTAGCCGTGATTTCAGCTCTACCCGCCGATGGACGCACTACAGTTGCCCTCCATCTTGCCCTGGCTGCCGCAGGGATGGATCAGCGGGTTCTCCTCATTGATGGGGATTTGCGACGACCGCAACTTCACCGCTATCTGGGAGTAGGGAACGAGCAGGGCTTGGGCGATTGGTTGATTTGCCAACACCACTGGGATAGCCTGACTCAGGCCAGACAAGGTCTAACGATTTTAACCGCCGGCGAGTTGCGGCATCCGCCAATGCGGCTCCTCAGTCAAGATACGCTCAAGCAATTCATGGCTCACCTCAAAAACTACTTTGATCTAGTAATTGTGGATACACCGCCCTTGGCAAACTTTGCTGATGCTAAACTTTGGTCGAGGCTGGTGGATCAGACTCTTGTGGTGGTGAATCTAAAGGCACCCCAGCAGCCTGTACGACTAGCCTTAGGAGATTACAGTTTAGGAAATGTTGGCGCTTTAGGCTTTGTGGTCAATCTCGCTCAATGAATTATTCCTCAAAAAACCAGAGTTCCTTATTAAGGCTCTTATCCAACACTTGGGGGGGGCGTAGAACCAGCAGGAGTTGGCCCAGAATCGGAACTGTAGGCGGTTCAGGCAACCAGGCCAATTTGACAGTATCGCTGGTGGCAGGGGCAATCAGCAGGTAACGATCGCGATCCCATGCCTGAAGACCGCGATCCACAATCAAGAGCACCTGTTCAATGGGAAGTCCCTCAGGAGTTGGCGGTAATTCTGTGGGTAAGTCCGCCGCAGGCCAAAGAACTGCCACAGGATCAACGGCATTCAAGAGAACCTGCCAACCGGGAAGAGCCACCAGGGTCATGGGCTGGGGAACGGAGACTAATTGAAAAGGGTCTGTGGCGGTTAACTGGGGAACTTGATTAAACGCTTCCGCAGTCAGGGGGGCTGTTCCTGCCACAGGAATAAAGTAGGGCAGGTCTTCGGCGGAATCGAAGCGGTAAAGGGGCAGGCGGGGTTGGCGAGCTGCAGGAACAACGGTAAAGTCCGTCAGGAGTTTTTCAAGCGCTTGGCGACCAGTGGGGGATTCGACAAAGCGGAGGCCTTGAGCAATGAGGCGCGATCGCTGAGCCAAATCGCGTTGCTGCCGTGCCAGTTGCCAGTAGTAGCGACCAATGCGATCGCCGACGCTCTCACCAAAGCCTTCACTGTCATCTTTTTGATAGCTCACCGCCTTAAGGGCACGGCACACTTCATGAACCGCAGTGAGATCCAATTGTTTCTCAACAATTAGCGTTGCGACTGCAAGGCGATCGCCCACTGACAACACCCGCAGCTCATAGAGCAGATCACTGCCCCGCGTTTGAAAATAGGCATGCACAGATTCAGGAGCGTCCCGCAAACTCTGACTCACTTGCCAGGCAATGATCAATTGATTTTGGTGAATCGGTTCAATGCCCGTAGCTTCAAAAATGGCTTGGGGGGAGAGTCCTTGTTTTTGCAGTTGCTGGCATCCTGCACCCCAATCTTGCCAAGTTCCCTCCTTGCGGCGCAGACGTTGCAGCACTTCCGTTGTCAGGGCATCCTGTTCTTGACTCATTAGATCACCTCCTAGGAGTAGGGAAGTCTTCAATGGATGACCTAGCGATCGCGCACTGTTGTTCCTTGGCGTTGAATCCCCAGTACCTCGACCCGCGCCTGTACGTTAAACTTTGCCCAAGTCTCCCTCAACGCTGCGGCAATGGCTGGAGCAGTAATGGGATCCCCAAGGGCTAAGAGGGTTGGCCCTGCCCCACTAATCACCAGACCATGGGCACCCACTTCAAGCGCAGCGCTGTGGAGATCGGCATAACCTTTGATCAAACCTTGGCGGTAGGGTTGATGTAAGCGATCGTCCAAAGCCAGTTGCAGCCACTCCCGTTGACCCGTTTCTAAGCCCCGCAGCAAAGCACCAAGGTGACTGATATTAAAAACCGCATCACCGTAGGTACAGTGGGCGGGCAGCACTTGACGCGCTGTTTCCGTCGCTAGCTCAAAGTCTGGAATCGCCACAATAGGCACCACCTCCTGATGCCAAGGAATCTCTAGCCAATGCCATTCCCCTCCCCCCTCTTGGAGGACAAGACGACAGCCTCCTAGCAAGGCGGGCACCACATTATCGGGATGACCTTCCATTTCAATAGCCAATTCCAGAACCTCACGATGACTGAGGGGGAAGCCCGCCAGCCGATTGGCTCCCACCAGTCCACCAATGATTGCTGTCGCTGAACTGCCTAAACCCCGCGCGAGGGGAACCCCCAGATCAATTTCTAGATACACGGGTGGGGCTTGCCGCCCCAGATATTCATAGAGACGATTGTAGGCACGATAGGCCAAATTGTCGGAGCCATTACTGACACCTGCTGCTTCGGTGCCCTGCACCCTCACATGGGGGCGATCGCTCAACGAAAATGTAAACCTATTGGTGAGGGTCAGCGCCGCTCCAAGGCAATCAAATCCAGGCCCCAAATTGGCCGTTGTTGCCGGTACAGTCACCACTGTTATCATGGGCTATTCCTCCCCAGTCCCAAAGGCGCGATCGCCCGCATCCCCCAAGCCAGGCACAATAAAGCCCTGCTCATTCAATCTCTCATCAATCGTGGCCGCATAGACTTGCACTGCCGGGAAATGGGCACCCAGTGTCTGCAACGCGGGGGGGGCAGTGACCACGGAAATGATTCGCACCCAGGCCGGGTCAACCCCCCGCTGCACCAATTCTTGCATTGCTGTCATGATTGAACCTCCCGTCGCCAGCATTGGCTCACTAATGAGGACACGGGTTTGTGGGTCAAATTGAGGAGGGAACGTATTGAGATAGCAACGGGGTTCAAGGGTAACCTCATCCCGCACAAGCCCTAGGTGGTACGTTTTTGCCGTGGGTAAGACCCCTTGGGCACCGTCGAGCAAGGCCAAGCCCGCCCGCAGAATCGGTATGACCACAATGGGCACTTGGGGATTCACCACCACTGCAGCACAGGGGGCAAGGGGAGTCTCCACCATTGTTTCCACTGTGGGTAACCATTCCCGTGCCGCTTCATAGGCCAACCACCGCCCCAACTCCGTCATGGCCACCCGAAATAAAGGGGTGGGTGTGGTGCGATCGCGAGCCACCGTTAGCCAATGCTGAATCAGGGGATGGGGGGGGACATAAATGCGCAATTGGGGGGTCACAGTATCGCTCCAATACGTACCCGGCAAGCTTTCCTATTGTCCACCGAAACCCCTCCCTTTAGACACGGCCAAATCGCCGTTGTCGCTGTTGGTAATCCCGTAGCGCCTCATGGAAAGCAGCTCGGTCAAAATCCGGCCAGAGGGTTTTGGTAACGTAGATTTCTGAATAGGCCACCTGCCACAGCAAAAAGTTACTGACGCGCATCTCACCACTGGTACGAATCAACAAATCAGGATCCGGTAGGCCGCCGGTGTACAAATGCCGCTCAAAGAGCACTTCATCAATATCCGCAGGGTCAATAAGTCCCGCTTTCACCTGGGCTGCAATCGAACGGCAAGCGTGGATAATTTCGCGTCGCCCACCATAGTTTGTTGCCACCACAAATTTAATTTTTTGGTTATTGGCTGTGGCGGCCATGGCGCGCTCAATTTCTGCTTGCAGAGATTTCGGCAAACCCGCCAAGTCGCCGACGAAGTGGATTTGTACCCCCTCGGCAACCATTTCTGCTAGCTCCTGCCGCAACACTCGCTCAAAGAGGGTCATGAGAAAATCCACCTCCGGCAGGGGGCGCCCCCAATTTTCTGTAGAGAAGGCGTAGGCGGTCAGGGCTTCAATGCCCCAATCTTTGCAACAGCGCAGCAAATTCTTAAGGGTTTCCACCCCCCGTTGATGCCCCATCACGCGCGGTAAATTGCGTTGCTTTGCCCAGCGGCCATTGCCATCCATAATCACCGCCACATGGCGAGGTAGGCGATCGCGATCCAAATCAGCAGGTAACTCAATCAATGAATGGGGCTGTAGGGTCATGGAGACATCCATTTACAGAAAATTAACGCAATGGCCATATTGTTTTCCAGAATTTTGAGCTGTGTTGACGGGGAAGGGGTTGTGAAGTTCCTGTCCCTTGATTCTGCACATACTGCCGTAACAATTCCCCTAGTTTACTGCTTGTAAGAGGACGTTGAAGCTCCCCCTTAAAGGCAAGGGAAATTGACCCCGTTTCCTCAGAAACTACCACACAGACACAGTGGCTAATGCGCTCAGTAATCCCCAAGGCAGCGCGATGACGGGTGCCCAACTGCCAAGGTCCTGTGCGATCCGAGAGGGGCAAGATCAACTTTGCTGCAATCACTTCACTCCCCCGTACCCAAATTGCCCCATCATGCAGGGGTGAAGTCACCTGAAAAATTGAGGTAATCAGTTCTGGCGATAAACGGGCATTGAGCAGGATTCCCGCATGGGTAAAATCTTGGGGGCTGAGCTTTGTATGGGTCTCCAGTAAAATGAGTGCCCCTGTGCGATCTTGAGATAACCCCTTCACTGCCGCCACAATCAGATCAACAGCATCATTGGTTAGACTCGACTCGGCCCCAGGCTGCATCAAGCCCAAGAACTGCCCCCGACCCAAGTGTTCCAGAAAAATCCGAATTTCCGATTGCAGGATGACGGCCAAGGCAACTGCCGAACCAATGACTAAATTGTGCAAAACAAAACTCAAAAAGTGGAGTTCAACGGCACGGCTTAGGGAAGTTGCCAGGAGGAGGAAGATAAAGCCGCGTATCATCCAGAGGGTTCGCCGCTCAGCCACAACCCGCAAAATAGCGTAGGTTAGAGCCAAGACCAAAACCACATCCACCACTGTTCGCACTTTGGCCAGTGTCTGCGCGGACAGTAGCAGCCACGATAAGTTACCTAGGAGGCCTATCATCCCATCTCTCTCGTCACCTCCTAGGGGGCGGGAGTGCTCAATCGTAGGGGCAAGACATCATGAGCCACCAAATCAGCGTAGGTTTCCCGTTGCAGTATCAAGTTGGCTTCACCCTCACAAACAATCACCGCCGCTGGCCGGGGAACCCGATTGTAGTTGGAAGCCATGCTGTAATTGTAGGCACCCGTACCGGCCACAACTAAAATATCGTTGGCTTGCAGCGGTGGCAGGGTAACTTGGGGCAGCAGAATATCGCCCGATTCACAATGCTTGCCGGCAACTCGCACGGTTTCTGTGACCGCCGTGGTCATGCGATTGGCACACAGGGCGGTGTACTGCGCTTGATAAGTAATGGGTCGCGGGTTATCGGACATTCCCCCATCCACTGCAACATAGGTGCGCAGTTCAGGAATCACCTTACGGCTACCCACGGTGTAGGCAGTCACTGCCGCAGGCCCCACGATGGAGCGCCCCGGCTCACAGAGGAGTTTGGGCAAGGGAAGATGGCGTTGCTGACAGGCTTGGCTCAGTTGCCGGCTAACGGCCTTTGTCCAGCGGGCGATCGCCGGCGGATTATCGGATTCTACGTAGCGAATACCGAGTCCGCCCCCCACGTTCAATTCTCGCATCGGTAGCATAGCGTCACGGGCTTGAGCCAGCCAATCCACGAGTACATCACATAAATCCAGATGGGGCTGCTCCTCAAAAATCTGGGAGCCAATATGGGCGTGCAGTCCCACCCAGTCCAGTTCTGGATGGGCTTTGGCAAACCGCAGCAACTCTGGAAACTGTTGCGGGTCAAAGCCAAATTTGCTGTCTAGATGCCCGGTGCGGATATATTCGTGGGTGTGGCATTCAATCCCCGGTGTCAGCCGCAACATCACCCGTGGCGGCGTCGAAAGCTCATGCTCCTCAGTGTAGGCAGCCAGACGTTCCAGCTCCAGCCAGTTATCGGCAACAATGGTGCAGTTGACCTCAAGGGCATAGAGGAGTTCTTGGGGAGATTTGTTATTCCCGTGGAAGTAAATGTGGCTAGCAGGGACACCAGCCCTCAAGGCAGTGTAGAGTTCTCCCCCCGATGCCACATCAATCCCTAGGCCTTCACTGTGGGCAAGGGCACAGGTGGCCAAGCAATTCCAAGCCTTGGAGGCGTAAAGCACCAAGAAATCACCGCCATAGCTCTGCTGCAGGGTATCGCGGTATTGCCGGCAAGCGGCGCGAAAGGTGAATTCATCAAGAATGTAGAGGGGAGAGCCAAACTGTGCCACTAACTCCACCACATCACACCCACCAATGGTGAGATGGCCACGAGCATTGGTCTCAGCCGTCAAGGGCAAAATTTGCTGATTGGCAGCAAGGGTGACAGGGGTGGAGATCATGGGTCAATTTCGAGGGGAACGAAAGAATCAAAGGGCAAATGACGGACAAATTACTATTCTCAATTCTAGGGGGGATTTGGGCGATCGCTCCTGTGGATCAGGGGATCGAAGACACCCTTGCCTATTTTTCAGGGCTCCAGTTCAGCAAAAAGGGGGGGAGTCCTTCTTTACCGTTGAGTATAATCACTTGCGGAACTTGGGCACCCCCTTCACGCCACGCTTCGATCGCTTCCTTTTGTAGGACTAACTGTCCCCCTGGTGCCTTGAGGGTTTCAGCCAGCAGGCGCTGCGCTTCCGCTTTCCCTTGGGCACGATTGATTTCTGCTTGGGCTTGTTGAGCGGCTTCTTGGGCAATATACACAGCTCGCTGTGCCCGCTGCTCAGCAATTTGTTTATCCTCGACCGCTTTGGAGAATTCCTCCGAAAAGTCAAGGTTGACCACACTGGTATCCAGTACGAGAATGTGATACTTGGCTAGGCGATCGCTAAGGGCACGATCAAAATCCTCCTTCAGTTCATCCCGCTTCGTAATCGCCTCCTCTGCTGTGCGACGGGCAGCGGCAATTTTGAAGGCCTCTTGGGTTTGGGGGGCAATAATTTTAGCCACGATGTTTTCCAGGGTTCCTTGGGTGCGGCGCACATCCACAATGGCTAAGGGGTCGAGGCGAAAGTTAATGGCAAAACTTGCTTTGATATTCTGCAGATCTTTGGTGGCACTTTCCACTGGCACTTCAAACTTCTGCACGGTTACGTCATAGACATCCACACTGGCAATAAACGGGGGTTTCCAGTGAATACCTTCGAGGAGGGGGGTATCCTGAGCCTTGCCCAAAATACTCAACACCCCTGCTTGGCCGGGATTAATAATCACCACCGCATTCAAAAAAAGTATCAGTAAGAGGATGGCAACTGCCACTATTGAGGAGGTCAGCCGCGAACTGAGAAGGTAATTCATGCGCAGAGAATTTGATTACTGCTTTGATTATAGGGGGTGCCTCCCACCGATCCTGAAGGCAATTCCTTGCTAAAGTACAGATAGACTGTCATTTGCTGAGCGTTCTATGCGGTTGCCCATTACTGCTGCCCAAGCCGCCTACTATGGTGATGCCTACTATCGCACCCCACCTCCAGACCTCCCTTCACTGCTATTGAAGGAGCGGATTGTCTATCTAGGTATGCCTTTGGTGCCAGCAGTTACCGAGCTGATTATTGCCGAACTGCTCTATCTGCAATACGAGGACCCCGAAAAACCCATCCGCATTTACATCAACTCAACGGGGACTTCCCGCTACGATGGCGAACCCATTGGTTTTGAAACCGAAGCCTTTGCTATCTGCGACACCATGCGCTACATTAAGCCCCCTGTGCACACAATCTGCATTGGTCAAGCCATGGGCATGGCAGCTATGTTGCTCTCCGCTGGTACTAAAGGGTGCCGCGCCAGTTTACCCCACGCCACGATTGTTCTGCACCAAACCAAAAGCTATGCCCAAGGGCAGGCCACCGATATTCAAATTCGTGCCCGCGAAGTTTTGGCGAATAAAGCCATGATGGTGGAGATTTTGGCGCAAAACACGGGTCAACCCCCTGAGCGTATCACCCGTGATATGGATCGATTGCTCTACATGACGCCACAAATGGCCAAGGAATACGGCATTATTGACCGCATTCTTGAACCCGAGGCCGTAAAGAAGAAACTGCCCGCAACCCTAACCTAATGCAGGACGGCTGCCCAGTCGCGACCAATCCGAATCGTAATATCTGAAGATAGCACACCCGTCGAATTGGCTGACACTCGTCCCATGCCAAGAACAGAGCGGATCATTTGGGCAGCTCCCACATCCCCTTGCTGGGCAATGATTTCTGTTTCAGGGGTTTGCTGATACCACTCGTTACTGATCATTACGTTTGTGTAGCCGTGGTGGGCGAGAAAGTCAGCCATATCTTGGGCGGCGTCGCTCCTGCCGGAGGCATTTTGCAGGGCAATGCGTAACGTGCCGCTTTCGCTCCAATTAGAGTTGACGAGTTTTGCGGGGCGATCCCTAAAATGTTCTGCCACCACCCGACCAATCCGTTCATAGTCAGGCAGCCAGTAGCTCACTTCATAGCCATCGCCACCAAAACGGCCAGGGAGCAAGATCAAACGTAGGTTGTCTGGTTCAATGCGCAGACTAAATTGAGCGATCGCCATTAATTCGGCAAAAGTTAAATCTGTATCCACATATTTTTGTAGGACGCTGTAGATTTTCGGCAACTGGGTCAGCATGACGGGGTTGGCCAGTTTCTTTTGCAAAGCCTTAATCAACATCTGCTGCCGTTGGGCACGCCCAATATCCCCCAATTCATCGTAACGAAAGCGAACAAACCCCTCCGCTTGCTCTCCATTCAGAGTTTGCAGCCCCGGTTGAAGATCAATGTAGAGTTTTTGAGTGTGATCGGTGTAAACCATGCGCTTGGGAACATTGACTTCGACCCCCCCGACGAGATCTACTAATTCCCGAAAGGCTGCCGTATCAATGCGAATGTAGCGATCCACCGGGGTGTAATTCAAAGTTTTGCTAACTACCCGCACCGTTAAATCCACATCCCCATAAACGTTGGCTGCATTAATTTTGTTAATGCCATAGCCGGGAATCTCAACACGGGTGTCACGGGGAATACTCAGAACGGTTATCGTGCCATTTTCAGGGTTAAACCGCGCCAGTAGGAGGGTGTCGGTGCGACCACGAAAGCGTTCAGGAGATCCTTCGGGCGCATCCAAGACCTTATCTACCCCCAACACTAGGAGGTTCACTGGCCGCCCCATGCCATACTGCAACCCCCGCGTTATCATTTCCAGCCAAGAGGGATCGCCTTGTCCCCGATGACCTGTCCCCTGAAATGGCGCTATCAAAACAAAGGTCATGCCCGCAAAGGCCGAGACCAAGGACACAGTGCCAAAGGCAGCAATCCAACGCAGGGTGCGCCAAGGGGAAGGGTGCGATCGCTGGATAACCGTTTTGGAAGGTGGTTTTGGATTGCCCCGACGAGCCACAGGAGAACTCACTGGTTTACGCTGGTTAACACTTCGTGCCACAATTCACTCCCCCACCAAGAACAAGTCATGGGTTCGCCGGGTGGATGTCCCCCTGTGTTTAGTGTAGGGGATTCTCTCCTCCTCCCGCACCTGTACTCAGCAGGACTATTTCTGTTTTTTGGGTTTTCGTTTACCGCCGCAGCTTTATGCGCTGTGTGTCGGAATTCGTTTGCCTCGCAGCTCAATACAGGCGCTCAAGGACATAATCCGTCAACTGGCTGAGGGCTTGACGCGGTTCTGAAGGGGGGAGCACCTCAAGGGCAGGTAGAGCCGCCTGGGCATATTCCTTGGCTAAGTTACGCGCCTCTTCAATTGCCCCGCTTTGGCGCACGAGGTTGAGGGCGGTTTCTAGATCTCCTTCTTCGCTAAACTCGCGCTCGATAAGGGTGTGCAGGTAGGGAGCTTTAGGTAGGGCAAAGAGAACAGGCGCTGTTAAATTGCCATCCCGCAGATCTGAACCGGCGGGCTTGCCTAATTCTGCGGTTGAACGGGTAAAGTCGAGAATGTCATCTACGATTTGAAAAGCCAAGCCGAGATTTTTGCCGTAGGTGTACATGGCCTCAATGGTCTCTGGGGGGGCTTCACTGAGAACCGCTGCGGCTTTGGCGCTATTGGCAATGAGGGAGGCCGTCTTGTAGTAGGTTTTTAACAGATAGTCCTCTAGGGTAATGCTGGTGTCAAAGCGGTTAAAACCTTGGCGAATTTCCCCTTCAGCAAAGTCTTTGATCACTTGAGAGAGCAGCTTCACCACTTGGAGATTATCTAGATCCGCTAAGTACCAAGAGGCTTGGGCAAAGAGAAAGTCACCGGCTTGAATGGCCACCCGATTGCCAAAGACACTGTTGACGGTAGGAACACCCCGCCGCAGTTGAGCCTGGTCAACGACATCATCATGAAAGAGACTAGCAGTATGAATCATTTCCGTAATTTCTGCCAAGCGGCAGTGCCGAGGAGTGAGACCCTGATCCGGCAGGGTGGCGCGTGAGACCAGTAGAACAATGGCGGGTCGAATACGCTTGCCACTGGCGGTCAAGAGATGTTCGGCGGCAGCAGAGAGTACGGCGTGTTGTGCTCCAATCAGTGCCTTCAGGTTCTCCGTCAGGACACAGAGATCGGCTTCGACAGGTGAGAAAAGAGAAGTTACCGAAGTCATGGACGGGCTGGCCGCAGAAGTTACGAAATTTTACAGAATCCTAGTTGTATTCTAAGCGAACCCACCAGTCTTGGGTAAGGGTTCCGCTGAATTTTCAACAAGGCTCAAAATTGAGAGCCGCCCCGCTTGTGGGATCAAAAAGATAGAGATGGCTGACCTGCAGGTGGAGGGAGTCGCCGATGCGAGGGAGGTGCTGACTCGGAGCTAGCCACAGGAGTTCTTGGGAACTATTCATCAGGCGACAGCGGACAATGGCTTCGCGACCAAGGGGTTCAACGAGGGTGGCGATCGCTCTTAAACCGGTCTCGCCAATCTGCAAGTGCTCTGGCCGAATTCCCACCAGCAGCGACTGTTCGTTTTTGAGTGACCAATGTAGGTTATCGGGGCAACTCAGGGGCTGCTGCGCGATCCAAAGGCGGCTGCCATGCCAGTGAGCAGCCAGTAAGTTCATTGGCGGGGTGCCCAGAAAGCGCGCCACCATGGTATTTGCGGGTCTTGCGTAGAGGTCGGCAGGGGTGCCAATCTGCTGGATTTGACCGCGATCGAGCACCACAATGCGATCGCCAAGGGTCATGGCCTCCACTTGATCGTGGGTGACGTAGAGGGTAGTAATCCCCAGTTGTTGATGTAATTGTTTCAATTCAGCACGAGTTTGCTCCCGCAATTGGGCATCGAGGTTGGAGAGAGGTTCATCGAGCAAAAACACTTGGGGCGATCGCGCTAAAGCTCTTCCGAGGGCTACCCGCTGCTGCTGACCACCGGAGAGTTGCCACGGCTTGCGCTGAAGCAGGGACTCAATCCCCAGGAGCTTTGCCACTTGGAGCACCCGTTGTTGCCGTGTTGCCGAATCAACACCGCGCATTTTCAGGCCAAAGCTAAGGTTTTCGGCCACGGTCATGTGGGGATAGAGGGCATAGTTTTGAAAAACCATCGCCACATCGCGATCGCGCCCACTGAGGCCATTGACACAAGTCTCCCCAATGTAGATGTTGCCGCTGGTGGGTTGCTCCAAACCGGCAATGAGCCGCAACAGGGTAGATTTACCACAACCGGAAGGCCCGACAATGACCCAAAGCTCCCCTGCGGGTACCGTCAAGGATAGTGGACCAATTGCCACGCCCGGCGCAAATCGCCGCGTGACTCCCTCTAAACGCAGTGTTGCCGCCACAACCTATCGCCAGCCCACCCACGTAAAGAAGTCTTGGCCGGTGACCCACTCCAGCACCAGCAGGGCAACAAAACCGATCATGGCAAAGCGGCCATTGACTAGCTCTGCATAGCGGGACCAACCGAATTGGGGAGTCAAATCATCGGGTGTCGGTTCACTCATAGTGTTAGGAATGCAAAACAACTTCTCTAGCTTGGCACAGAACCTTCCCTTTGTACTCACATTTTAGAAGAGGTCTGTTTCTGTTGTAGGGCGGTGATCACCGCCTTAATTTGCGCTTGGCCCGCAGAATTTTAGCATCAGCCTAATATACTTCCCGGTTTATAGCAATCTCTTCTAGCCCCCGTTGCTAGTCCATACGGGCCAAGACCCCCTAGGAAACCATTGAGCACGTTGTGATCACTGGGAATTAAACACCGCGGGTGGGACTTGACAATGCCGCCGCTAATTTTCTAAACTAAGGTACTACTGCGGGTATAGCTCAGTGGTAGAGCGCAACCTTGCCAAGGTTGATGTCGCGCGTTCGAATCGCGTTACCCGCTTTTGGTATGATAAACCCCAAGAAGGAGACCAAAAGTTGCCTTCTATTTTTTTAGGTAAGTGGCTCTGGGCTACTGCGTATCACTATGAAAGTAGCGGTAAATTTTTTCCGCTAAGCGGGGGCCGACCCCATGCACCTGCGCCAGCTGCTCAGGCGTAGCCATTCGGATGTAATCTATGGAGCGAAAGGTTGCCAGAAGTTCCTTTTGGCGCTGATAGCCTAAGCCCGGAATTTGATCGAGGTGCGATCGCCGCTGGCGTTGGGAACGTTTTTGACGATGGAAATTGAGGGCAAAGCGGTGAGCTTCATCGCGGACGCGGCGCAGCAATTGCACTCCCGGTTGCTCTGGGTCAGCGGAAAGGGGCTGGGGTTGATGGGGAACAAAAATCTCTTCCCGCTGCTTGGCCAAGCTAAGAAGGGTGAGATCGCCCAAGAGGGGCGCCAAGACCTGAACCACAGCCGAGAGTTGCCCCTTGCCGCCATCAATGAGGATGACATCGGGCCAGTCATCAGTCTCCAGAGGGTTCCTTTTCCCCTCAAGGTAGGGAGCAAAGCGACGGCGGAGAATCTCCGCTAGGCTGGCAAAGTCATCGGCGTGGCCAGGTTTGACTTCAGGATTGCGGATGTTGTAGTGGCGATAGTGCTGCTTGGCGGGTAACCCCTCAATAAAGACAACCCGCGAGGCCACAGCGTCCGCCCCCTGAATGTGGGAAACGTCGTAACCTTCAATGCGGTGGGGGAGGGTATCCAAGCCAAGGAGTTGGGCTAAATCTTCAAGGGCGGTTTGGGTGCGATCGCTGGCCTGTTGAATGCGCGCCAATTCCAATTCCGCATTGCGCTGCACCATAGTAATTAGTTCTGCTTTGGCTTGGCGCTGGGGTACGGTGAGGGTAACGGCGCGGCCTTTCTTTTCGCTCAAGTAGGTGCGCAGCAGATCCGCCTCGGGAAGGGGATGTTGCAGCAAAATTTCACTGGGAATTTCTACATCGTCCACTTGGGCATAGTGTTCTTCGAGCACCCGCTGCAAAATGCTGCCGGGACTGCCACTTTGGGCATCGGCCACAAAAGCCAAGCGTCCCACCAAGCGACCGGCGCGAATTTGAAAGAGTTGAACGGCCGCATGGCGATCGCCAAGGGCAAGGGCAATGGCATCCCGTGACACCGTATCATCCGGCAACGAGACCTTTTGATCCACCCCTAGATGTTCTAGACCGCGAATTTGATCCCGCAACCGTGCCGCCAGTTCAAAATTGAGGTTCGCTGCCGCTTGTACCATTTGTTCCCGCAACTGCGCCACCAGTTCCCCTGTGCGTCCCTGAAAAATCATGGCCACCTTCTGCAGGGTTTGCCGATACTCCTGCGGGGAAATGAGGCCTTGGCAGACCCCTGGGCAGCGGCCAATGTCGTAGTTGAGGCAAGGCCGATCCTTAAAGAGCGGCCGGGGACGTTGCCGCAGGGGAAAAAGACGCTTGACTAGAGCAAGGGTTTGGCGCAGCCGAAAGCTATCCACATAGGGACCATAGTAGCGATCCTTGGGGGAATCAGCGGGGGTATTGCCCCCACTGCCAAACTGGCGCTTGCGGGTAATGAAAATGCGGGGATAGGGTTCTGACCATGTAATGCACAGATAGGGATATTTCTTGTCATCTTTGAGGAGGACGTTAAAGTGGGGCTGGTGCTGCTTGATAAGGTTAGCCTCCAGAGCGAGCGCCTCCGCTTCCGTATCGGTGACAATAAACTCAATTTCCGCCACCTGATAGACCATTAGCTCAAGGCGCGGTCCCAGTTGGGCCGGCTGACGAAAATAGGAGCGCACCCGCGATCGCAGGCGCTTGGACTTGCCAATGTAGAGAATCTGATCGGTCTTGTCCTTGAAGAAATAGACGCCGGGAGACAGGGGAAGTTGTCGCAGCACCTGTTCCAAGCGATCGCGATCCTGAAGCAAGGGCTGAAGCATCCTACCACCTCCCCTAAAGCGACGCTGCGGTGTCTCCTAACCAAGCAACTAAATGTGACCGCTGGCTCGCCGTGGCATTGGCAGAGCACTGTAGCCGATATTGGGGCTGGGGGTTGCCTAGAGTTAACGCTCTGGAGCACAACTGCTGATCATGAAACCAAGTCAGCTGAATTGTGTCTCCGGCTTGGTATTCCCGCAGGCGCTCTGACCAGTCCTCCGCCGTCACACGCCAACCATTGAGGGCAATAATTTCATCCCCCGCTGCCAAGCCCACTGCTTCAGCCGGGGAGTCCCGCAGTACCGCTTTGACCTGAAGGGAACCGTGCTCCTGTTTGAACTGAAGGCCGGTATAGGGCAGTGCCTCCTCAGGAACCAGTTCCAGTCCCACTTTGGCAAGCCACTCCTGTAGGGGTAAGTCTGCCGTGCCCTCAATGAACTGCTCCCGCCATGCTCCCAAGTCTTCATCGGCAATGGTTTCAATGGTCTCCCACAGCCCATCGGGGGTATAGCCTTGACCCGTCTCGCAATACTGTTGCCAGAGCCGCCGCAGGACATCGAGGAGCGATCGCCGGTGATTAAAGTTGAGACGAATCCGCAAATCCAACAGCAGCGCCACCAGCTCCCCTTTGAGGTAGTACGACATCTGGGAATTGATGCTATTTTCATCGGGGCGATAGAGCTTAATCCAAGCATCAAAGCTCGCGGCACTCAGGGATTGCACGTGGCGACCGGGGGTATGGAAATAGCGATTGAGGCTTTCACTCAACAGTTTGAGATAGGCTGCTGCATCAAACAGTCCCGCCCACAGGGGAATCAGTTGATCCAAATAGCTGGTTACCCCTTCAGCAAACCAGAGACTGGTGGTGTAATTTTCAGTGTCGTAGTCAAAGACCTCAAAGGCTTGGGGGCGGATGCGCTTGACATTCCAGAGGTGAAAAAACTCATGGGCCACTAAACAGAGAAAGCGGCGATACTGCTCCGCTTGCTGGAAGCCAAAGCGATGGAAGATCAATGAGCAGCTATTGAGGTGTTCCAGACCGCCGTAGCCCTTGTGGGTAAGGTGCAAGATAAAGACATAGCGATCGTAGGGCAGGCCGCCAAAGAAACTGGCCTCGGTGGCAATAATCCGCTGAATATCGGCGATCGCTCGCTTTGGCTCAAAATTCCCCTCACCCCACACTGCCAATTCGTGGGGTTTACCCGCCACCTCAAAAGTGTAAACCGCATGGGTACCCACCTCAAAGGGACTATCTACTAGCAGGTCGTAATTTGCCGCCCAAAAGGTATAGCCTGCCTTGTCCAAGGGCTGGAGGGAAGTGGTCACCCGCCAATCAGGGGGTGCTTCAATGGTTACCGTGAGGGGCTGGTCGCGATATGCCGGCGCATAGAGACACACAGCCGCGGGATTAAAATAGGCGTGGCTACTATCAACATGGTTGGTGCGTACCGAGAGTTCGTGGGCATAGATGGCATAGCGCACTTCAAGTTCCAAACCAGGTGTGCAGGCCACCTGCCACTGATTTTTAGTACACTTCCACCACTCCAGGGGAGTGCCATCGGCTGCCGTTACCGTGAACTCTTGAAGATGGCGAGCGTATTCCCGAACTAGGTAAGAGCCGGGTGTCCACACCGGTAAGTGCAGATCAAGAACATCGGTTTGCGGTGCCGTTAATCGCAGTGTCACCCATAAAAGATGCGTATGCCCCTGCCGGCAGTTAATTCGATAGGCCATAGCAGGGGGCTGAAAAGAAGACTCAGAGGACGAGGGATGAACAATGGTGTGCGTCATACCCCTCAGTGTAGTCAACTTTGGTAACGCTTACAATTTCACCTCAATATCCACACCCGCCGGCAAGTCCAACTTCATCAGCGCATCAATGGTTTTTGGCGAAGGTTGGTAAATGTCGAGAATGCGACGGTGGGTACGGGTTTCAAAGTGTTCCCGCGAGTCCTTGTCAATGTGGGGCGATCGCAGGACACAGTAAATTCGCCGCCGCGTAGGCAGAGGAATTGGCCCAACGGGGGAAGCCCCTGTCCTTTTTGCAGTTTCCACAATGCGATCGCAGGAAGTATCGAGTAATCGGTGGTCAAAGGCTTTCAAGCGAATACGAATTTTCTGTTGCAAAGCAGCCATAGTGAGATTCCCTACTTGTCAAGGTTCAGAGAAGATCAAACAAAAATTTAGACCAAAAAATTGAGACAAAAAAGGCCGCTAACACCCCAGAAAGGCTAGCGGCCATCGGCGTGAACTACTCAATGATTTTGGAGACGACGCCTGCACCAATGGTGCGTCCACCCTCACGGATGGCAAAGCGCATTCCCTGCTCAATGGCGATCGGCTGAATCAGTTCCACAGTCATTTTGACACGGTCACCGGGCATCACCATTTCAGGGACACTGCCATCGTCAGCGGTGAAGGAGGTAATCGTACCGGTTACGTCGGTTGTCCGCACATAGAACTGGGGACGATAGCCCGCAAAGAAGGGTGTTTTCCGCCCCCCCTCTTTTTCAGTGAGCACATAGACTTCACCTTCAAACTTGGTGTGAGGTGTAATGGAGCCGGGCTTAGCAATTACCATGCCCCGTTCCACATCCTCTTTTTTCAGACCGCGTAGGAGCAGACCCGCATTGTCACCGGCAATCCCTTCTTCCAGGCTCTTCTTAAACATTTCAATGCCGGTGACTGTGGTTGTGCGGGTCTCCCGCAGGCCAACGATTTCAACCGTCTCGTTGAGCTTGATGCGCCCCCGCTCAATCCGACCCGTGGCCACCGTACCCCGACCCGTAATAGAGAACACATCTTCTACGGCCATCAGGAAGGGCTTATCCACATCCCGCTCAGGGGTAGGAATGTAGTTATCCACAGCATCCATGAGTTCGTAGATTTTATCCACCCACTCGTTTTCACCACGTTGGGTTTTGGGATTGGCGGTCATCGCTTCGAGGGCTTTCAGACCCGAGCCACGGATAATGGGCACTTCATCACCGGGGAATTCATATTGATTGAGCAGTTCCCGCAGTTCCAGTTCCACCAGCTCCAACAGTTCTTCGTCGTCCACCATGTCCACTTTGTTCAGGAAGACAACGATGCTGGGCACCCCCACTTGCCGTGCCAAGAGGATGTGCTCTTTGGTTTGGGGCATTGCCCCATCGGTCGCGGCCACCACGAGAATGGCACCATCCATTTGGGCGGCACCCGTAATCATGTTTTTCACATAGTCAGCGTGGCCGGGGCAATCCACGTGGGCATAGTGACGCTTCTCGGTCTCATACTCCACGTGAGCCGTGTTGATGGTAATCCCACGGGCTTTTTCCTCAGGTGCCGCATCAATTTCATCATACTTGCGAGCCTGAGCTTTTCCCTGAGCAGCTAGAACCATGGTAATAGCTGCTGTCAGCGTCGTTTTACCGTGGTCAACGTGACCAATCGTACCAACGTTAACGTGGGGTTTGGTTCGTTCAAATTTAGCGCGTGCCATGTTGTTCCTCGTATAGACTATGCGTTCCCTTTATTTTTGGCAATGATTGCCTCAGCCACATTCCGGGGGACTTCCTCGTAATGGCTGAATTCCATCGAGAAAATTCCCCGCCCTTGGGTATTCGAGCGAATGTCAGTGGCATAGCCAAACATCCGTTCGAGAGGGACTTTTGCAGTTACTTTGGCAATGCCATTTTCCACGGTTTGTCCCTCAATTTGACCGCGACGGGCAATCAAATCTCCCATCACTGTCCCAAGGAATTCTTCTGGAACCTCGACCTCGACCTTCATCATTGGCTCTAGGAGCACAGGGTTCGCTTTCATGACTGCTTCTTTAATTGCCATGGAGCCAGCAATCTTGAAGGCCATCTCTGAGGAGTCCACCTCGTGGTAGGAGCCATCCACTAGGGTAACTTTGAGGTCAATCACGGGGTACCCTGCCAAAATTCCCGATTCACAGGCTTCCTTCATCCCTTGTTCAGCAGCTGGAATGTACTCTTTGGGTACAACACCGCCAACGATTTTGGAGACAAATTCAAACCCCGTACCGGGTTCAGCGGGCTCTACTTCAATCACAACGTGACCATACTGGCCTTTACCACCACTTTGACGGATGAACTTGCCTTCGGCACGAACGGGTTTGCGAATCGTTTCGCGGTAGGCCACTTGGGGTTGGCCAATATTGGCTTCTACTTTGAACTCCCGCTGCATTCGATCCACAAGAATTTCAAGGTGCAATTCTCCCATGCCTGCAATCACGGTTTGGTTAGTTTCAGGATCAACACTGACGCGGAATGTGGGGTCTTCCTCAGAGAGAGCCTGCAGGGCTTTGGAGAGTTTTTCCATGTCCTGCTTAGTTTTGGGTTCTACGGCCACGGAAATGACTGGCTCCGGAATGTAGAGAGATTCAAGAATCACGGGCGAGCTTTCATCGCAAAGGGTATCCCCTGTGAAGGTTTCCTTCAGACCCAAGGCTGCTCCTAGATCTCCAGCTCGCAGTTCATCCACCTCAATCCGCTCGTCAGCTTTGAGCACAATTAGACGCGAGACGCGCTCTTTTTTGCCCTTGGTGGCATTAAGGACGTAGCTGCCTTTTTTGAGAACACCGGAATAAACGCGCACAAAGGTGAGACGGCCATAGGGATCCGACATAATTTTGAAGGCCAATGCCGCTAGGGGTTGATCGTCATCGGCAGCCCGTTCTACTTCTGTACCATCAGGCAGACGGCCTTTAATTGCAGGAATATCAATGGGGGCTGGCAGATAGTCCACTACGGCATCAAGGAGTAATTGCACGCCTTTATTTTTGAAGGCGGAGCCGCAAAGCATCGGCACAATGGTGCCCGAGATTGTTCCTTTACGGAGGGCTGTGCGGATTTCCTCTTCTGTAAGTTCTTCCCCCTCAAAGTATTTTTCCATGAGGGCATCGTCGGTTTCAGCAACGGCTTCGATGAGCTTGGTGCGATACTCTTCCGCCAGCTCGGTCATCTCGGCAGGAATGTCAGTGTCTTCAATTTCCTTGCCCAGATCGTCTTTGTAAATTTTGGCGCGCATTCGCACCAGATCAACAATGCCCACAAACTGATCTTCAGCACCGATGGGCAACTGAATCGGCACGGCATTTGCCCGCAGGCGATCGCGAATCTGATCGTGGACTTTATAGAAGTTTGCCCCGGTGCGATCCATCTTGTTGACAAAGACAATACGGGGGACACCGTAGCGATCGGCTTGCCGCCACACCGTTTCCGATTGGGGCTGCACACCCCCCACGGAGCAAAAGACGGCAATCACGCCATCTAGAACGCGCATGGAGCGCTCCACTTCAATCGTGAAGTCCACGTGACCGGGGGTGTCAATAATGTTGATCTGGTGATCTTTCCAGGAGGTGCTAATGGCGGCGGCTGTAATTGTGATGCCCCGCTCCCGCTCCTGTTCCATCCAGTCGGTAACCGTGGTACCCTCGTGCACTTCACCAATTTTGTGCACCACACCGGAATAAAAGAGAATACGCTCTGTTGTAGTGGTTTTTCCCGCATCAATGTGAGCGGCAATCCCGATGTTTCGCACTCGCTCTAGCGGGGTCGTCCGTGCCACAGCTACCTCCTTGGTTGTTGCATTACGTTAGAATTCTTGAATAATTGTATCCAACTCTTGAACCGTATAGTGGTTTAGTAGCGATAGTGGGCGAAGGCCTTGTTGGCCTCTGCCATCTTGTGGGTTTCTTCCCGTTTGCGAATGGTACTACCGGTCTCGTTGGCAGCATCCATTAATTCATTGGCTAGCTTCGCCGACATTGAGCGACCGGCACGTTTGCGGGAAAATTGCACCAGCCAGCGTAAGGCTAGGGAAACGCCACGCTCAGGACGCACTTCCACAGGTACTTGGTAGGTGGCACCCCCCACCCGGCGGGCTTTCACTTCCACCAGAGGGGTTGCATTTTTCACTGCACGCTCAAAAACTTGTAGTGCATCTTCGCCGGTACGCTCCTGCACAGTTTTCATTGCATTATAGACAATGCGACTGGCAAGGGACTTTTTGCCGTTAAGCATAACCCGCTGAATCAGCATACCCACCAGTACGCTGTTGTAAACCGCATCGGGGGCAGTAGGACGTTTTTGAGCGCGAGTGCGACGAGACATAGGTGTTTGTAATTTGCTCCAGAGAAGTTTAGGGTTTCAAGTGTGGACTTAAGGAGGTAAAATAAAGGAATTACTTCTTCTTGCCGGTAGCAGCAGCCTCACCGGGTTTGGGACGCTTGGCACCATACTTAGAGCGGCCTTGCTTGCGGTCTTTCACACCGGCAGTATCCAGCGTGCCCCGAATAATGTGGTAGCGTACACCGGGCAAGTCTTTGACCCGACCGCCACGAATCATCACCACCGAGTGCTCCTGGAGGTTATGGCCAATACCGGGAATATAGGCAGTCACCTCATAACCGGAGGTTAGGCGCACCCGTGCCACTTTGCGCAGGGCGGAATTGGGCTTCTTGGGTGTTGTGGTATAAACGCGGGTGCACACCCCCCGCCGCTGAGGGCAACCTTTGAGGGCAGGAGATTTTGTTTTCTTTTTCAACAGTTCCCGCTCGTGGCGGATCAGTTGCTGGATGGTGGGCATTGCTGCTTACATTAATTTCACCGAACTTCTAGTGTATCGAGGTGGCCGTTGCATTGTCAATGCTGTTGTTGAATCGCCCTATACCTCTCGCTGTAATGGCTCACTAGGGTCAAGCTGGCGATCGCGGCGGTGACGGCTCTCAGGGTACGCTGCCCCAAAGAAAAGGCTTGCCAACCGGCGGCCAGAACCTGCTCTAGTTCAGAATCTGTCCACCCCCCCTCTGGCCCGATCGCTAGATAAATGGGCTGGGAAAAATCCATCTGAGGCAAGTAATCCCACAGCAATTGGGAGGCAGTGAGACTGGCGATATAGCCCCTTGGCGTAAGCCGCACCATTTCTGCAACAGACAGGGGAGCACTGAGGGTAGGAACGTAGAGACGCTCGCTTTGCTCGGTGGCCTCTTGGAGAATGCGTTGCCAGCGCTGGTATTTATGGGCACTGGGTTGCAGGAGCGATCGCGCCGTTTGAATTGGCAGAATGCGCTTGACGCCCAATTCTGTTGCCTGCTGCAACACCTGCTCAAAGCTCGCCGCCTTCAGGAGAGCCAAACAGAGAACAATCTCAGTGGTAAGTTCCGTCTCACGGCAATCGGGGTGCAATAGCTTGACAGTGTTTGCTTGGATTTCTCCGAGCCACCGCTGACCTTGACCGTCAAGAATCCACAGCTCATCTCCTGCCTTGAGGCGCAGCACATGATTTAGGTAGTGCCACTGCTCGGCCGTCAGGGTAACTCCCTGATCCAGAATTTGCTCAGCCCGAACAATGAGCCGTTGGCGCGATCGCATGAATGAGGCTACTCGTCAAACCTGTTAAGTACTCACAGGCTTAATTGCCTCCATAAACAAAGAGTCGGGCTTGCGCACTTGGCCATCAACCACATCTAAGTTGTAACGGGAAAACTCAGGAATACGACTCTCAAAAGCAGAGACGACACGACAGTCATGAAAACCACAAGCTTCAATCAAAACCTTGAGAGAGTAGCTGTCGTACATCCACAGGTGTACCTCGCCACTGAGGCGAAACAGCCCCACGTCGAGAGCATCAGCTCCTTTTTTTCCCAACAGTGGCCAAATTAGAATTTTGGCAAGAAACTTACGGGGATAACGCAGGGGTCGCAAAATTTTTTTGATTTTTTTGAGAAATGTCTGGGGTTGTTGAGCTATTTTGAAAAAATTTTCAGCCTCTTGGCCAATGCGGGAGCGCACAAAGTCAGGATTTGGAATGTTTGGATTCAGAAGATAAGTTGCCATTGCTCCACCACTGTGATGGCGAACCAGTTGGTCTAAAAGTTCGAGTTTTAGCCAGTCATAGTTTGCACTGTCTGTTTGCTTGCTATTGCGTAAAGCATCAAGTTCGGCCAAGTAAGCACGGGTTATTTGCTCCAGATCAGGAACAACAATCCGCAAAATACCACTTGGCTTAAGAATTCGCCAACAGTCGTGGATGAATCTTTTTGCCTCATCGTAATTTAAATGTTCAAGAACATGGGAAGAGTAAACAGCATCAACTTCCCCTGCGGCAAAAGGCAGTCCTCGACGAAGATCCCACCGCTTTACACCCGCTGCTGCTGGCGCAACGTCAAAGTTTAACCATTCAGGGTGGAAGGTCTGGCCACAGCCAACATTAACTAGCTTTAGGCACTGAGACTGCATAGCCACTCCACTAGCGTGCGCACAGGATAGCCTGTTCCACAGGGATTATTGTAGCCATCCTCTTTTTCCGTCCAAACGGGACCGGCAATGTCAAGATGAGCCCAAGGGGTGTGATCCACAAACTGTTGTAAAAATAGGGCTGCGGTAATTGAACCTGCGGATCGCGGACCGGTGTTTTTCATGTCCGCCACTTGGGATTTCATGCCCTCAAAGTATTTGTTTTCAAGGGGCATTTGCCAGAACTTCTCGCCGGAGCGATCGCCAGCCTGTTGTAGGGCTTGCGCCAATTCTGAGTTATTGCTCCAAAGACCGGCAATGTTATCTCCCAAAGCCACAATACAGGCTCCAGTCAGCGTGGCCAAATCCACAATGGCATCTACCCCCAATTTCTCAGCATAGACCAGGGCATCAGCAAGGGTGAGGCGACCCTCCGCATCAGTGTTGTTGACCTCAATGGTTTTACCGTTGGCGGCCGTCAGAATATCCCCCGGATGCATGGCACGCCCACTGATCATGTTTTCAGTAGCGGCAATAATAAAGTGCACCTCAATGCCGGGGGGTTTGAGTTGACCGATGACCTTGGCAGTACCTAAAACGGCGGCGGCTCCCCCCATGTCCATTTTCATGGTTTCAATGCCCCCTTGGGTCTTGAGGTTGAGGCCACCCGAATCAAACGTTAAACCCTTACCCACCAGGGCGATTTTCTTCTGCACCGTGCCCCCCGGCGTATAGGTGAGGTGAATAAATTTCGGCGGCAAATCTGACGCCTGAGCCACCCCCAAAAAGGCGCCCATGCCAAGGGCGGCACATTCCTCCCGCTCTAAAATCTTTGCGCTCAAGCCGTAGGTAGCTGCCAGCTGCTGAGCTGTTTCCGCCAGGGTAACGGGGGTCACTTGGTTGGCGGGTGCATTCACCAGTTCGCGGGCCAAAATCACGCCGTCGCAAATTTGCTGGGCACGGTTCAGCGCCGCTGCTTGTTCCCCTAGACCCAACAGAGTCACGGATTCAGGATAGGGGAGTAACTTGCGGGCTTCGGGATCAGACTTGAAGCGGACATCGCTGTGGAGGGCAAGGAGCGTCCCTTCGGCAATGGCTTGGGCAACATCGGCTGCATCTAGGGTCTCATGGGGCAGAGCCATTGCCACGGTTTTGGCTTTTTCGCGACGGGCAGTGCGGGCAATGGTGGCAGCGGTACGGCGGAGGGTTTCGAGATTAAATTCATCGCGATTGCCTAGCCCCACAAGCAGCAGTTTCTTGATGGGGAAGTTAGGCAATAGGCGCATCAGCAGGGAGGTGCCAGATTTGCCTTGAAATTCCCCTTCGGTGATCAGGTCTTGCAATAGACCGTTGAGCCGTTGATCGAGGGTCGTGTAGGGGTCGGTGAGGATAAGGGTGTCTTCCGTTTGAAAGACAGCGATCGCCAGTAAATCCCCCGACCAGTCGGAAATTGCTGTAGTGGTTGTTTGCAGCTGCATGCCTATGGACGACCCAAAAATCTCTTAACTCCTTTATTTTATCGGCGTTTAGGCCTCAGCAAGCACTCAGACACTGCAAAAATTCAAGGGGCAAGCCATCGCAGTCACGAATAAAGGCAACGTGATAGAGGTGAGAACCAATCACCTGCTGAGTGGGCTTCAGCAATAGCTCAAAGGGTAAACCCTGTGCCTTCAGGGTTTGTGCCACCTGATTGAGCCATGTTTCAAGGGGATCAGGATAGTCACTCAGATCAAAGGAGAGATGGTAGTAGCCGACGTAGTGTTCATTGTGAAAAGGATCCGCAGGCGGCTGGGGTTCAGGCACCTGCAGCAGTTCGAGGCGG
>NZ_CALJEM010000066.1 GCF_938074695.1 uncultured Thermosynechococcus sp. | reverse complement strand
TAGGGATTGCCGCTGCTGTTGCACTTGGAGATAGACCAAAAGGGCATTGATATCCGCCGGATTCACTCCACCAATACGGCTGGCTTGACCAATAGTGAGGGGGCGGATAGCACTCAGTTTTTCCCGCGCCTCCATCGAAAGGGTGGGGATGGCAAAGTAATCTAAATCCGCAGGGAGCGGACGCTGTTCTTGGCGGGCAATCTGCTCAATTTCCCGTTGCTGCCGCTCAATGTAGCCGGCGTACTTAATGGCAATTTCAACGGCTTCCTTTTCTTGGGGAGTCAAGTTTGGATTCCCAAGGCCATGGCGATCCAGTAGGTCGTAGTGTACCCCCGATCGCCGGAGCAACTCATCAAGGGCAATGGCGCTCTTAATCGCTTGACCCGTCGCAGCCACAATCGCCTCGCCCACCGGTTCATGGGCTTTAATGCGCGTCCTCTGGAGGCGTTGGGTCTCAGCTGCTAGGCGCTGTTGCTTTGCTTGAAACACCTGCCACTGGGCTTCACTCACCAAGCCAATCTCATACCCCAAGGGGGTGAGCCGCTGATCCGCATTATCGGATCGCAAGACGAGGCGATACTCCGAGCGGCTGGTGAGCATGCGGTAGGGTTCCCGCAGTTCCTTGGTACACAGATCGTCAATCAGGGTGCCGATGTAGCTCTCTTGGCGTGGGAATGTGATCATCGGTTTTCCCTGCACAAAGCGAGCTGCATTAATCCCGGCCACAATCCCTTGGGCGGCTGCTTCTTCATAGCCGGTAGTGCCGTTGATTTGCCCGGCGCAGAACAGCCCCTGAACCTTCTTGGTCATCAGCGTGGGAAAGCACTGAGTCGCCGGCAGGTAGTCGTATTCCACCGCATAGGCCGGACGCAGCATGATACAGTTTTCTAGCCCCGGCAACGTGCGCAACAGTTGTAGTTGCAGGGGTTCTGGTAGCCCCGTGGAAAACCCTTGAATGTAGAGTTCTGGCGTATCGCGGCCTTCGGGTTCAATGAAAATTTGATGGCTCTCTTTATCGGCAAAACGTACAATTTTATCCTCAATGCTGGGGCAGTAGCGGGGACCTTTGGCATCTACCCAACCACCATAGACCGGGGTAAGGTGCAGATTCTCACGAATCAATTGGTGGGTGGCAGCGGTGGTGCGCGTCAAGTAGCAGTTCATTTGGGGCCTTTCCACCCATGCCGTGGGGTCAAAGCTAAACCAGCGCACCTGCTCATCCGGCGGTTGCGGTTCCAGCTTGCTGTAGTCCACCGATCGCCGATCCACCCGTGCGGGCGTTCCTGTTTTCAAGCGATCCACCTCAAAGCCGAGACGGGCTAAGGTCTGTGAGAGTCCCTCTGCAGCAAATTCACCAGCGCGACCCGCAGGCATGGATTTATTTCCCACCCAAATGCGGCCACCGAGGAACGTTCCCGTGGTCAGGATCACCGCCTGACAGCGAAAGGCCACCCCAAAGTAGGTTTCAACCCCAATCACCGTGTCGTTAGCGTCCAGAATGAGGTCTGTGACCATGCCTTCGCGCAGTAGCAAGTTAGGTTGATTTTCCACCACTTGCTTCATGACGGCGCTGTATTCGCGCTTGTCTGTTTGCGCCCGCAATGCCCAGACCGCTGGCCCCCGTGAGGCGTTCAATAATCGCTTTTGCAGATAGGTGCGATCGGTCACTCGGCCAATTTCGCCCCCTAGGGCATCCACCTCATGCACCAGTTGCGATTTTGCGGGGCCACCCACCGCAGGATTACAGGGCTGCCAAGCAATTTTATCGAGGTTGAGGGTCAGCAAAAGGGTACGACAGCCCAACCGCGCCGTTGCTAAGGCCGCTTCACAGCCCGCATGACCGGCACCGACAACAATGACCTCAAATTCATCCTGAAACGGACGCAGTGTTGACATGGCGATTGCACCCTAGTGAGCCAAAAATGGTTTAGAAGAGTGTGGCACTACTGGAAAAGCCTGATAAGAGTTGGACAAGGAATTGCAGGAGGAAGAAGGCAATAATTGGCGAAAAGTCCAGACCACCGATGGGGGGAATCAGACCACGAAAGAGATTCAGATAGGGATCTGTTAACTGACTGATAATTGAAAAGGGTGGATTGTACCAGTTGATATTGGGAAACCACGACAGCAGAACCCGAATCAGGAGAATGATAAGGTAAAACTGTAAAAAGTTCGCAACTCCCATCAACAGAATGGGGAGAACGGGTGCCTCAGTCATTGGTATTCCCCTTGCAAATTCAAGTTCACCCCTTATTGTACCAATGCTGGCAGAAACCTTAGCCTTTACCGCCAGCGGTCAACCTCCCTCGCTAGACTAGAGAGGAGAAGCTTATGCACTCATTCTCAAAAATTGTCGGTCGGCGCCTCCACAGGGGAGCGATCGCCAAAGGATAAGGAGATTAGAGAACTGTCCGACAGCGGCTTTGACTGGTTTGGGTGTGTTCCCTCCTGGGGAAAAGGGCTGTATTCTGGATTGCGGCGTTTTCATTGATATTCAACTGAAGTTCAGGGGTTCAGTATGTTACAGATGTCGGCCACGGGTCATACACTGGTGGGCACCTATGCCCTGATTGGATTTACCATCTCCGGCCTATCGTTTTTGCGAACTTGGGTACAGCGGCAGTACAAGGGTTCTGTCCCCCGTTTGAAGGAAGAGTGCGATCGCCTGCACAAACTTGTTAGCGAGCAAGCCCAGCGTATTGAAGGGCTAAAGGAACTGGTTACCCGTAGCGAACAGGAGCGCGATCGCCAGCGCCAAGAAATCGAGCAATTGCGCTCAGAGGTGGAGCGACTGCAAAACCGCTGTCAAGAACTAGAAGATCAGCAACAGCAACTGCAAACTGAAGTGAGTGACTACCGCCAGCAGGTGGCGGAATTGACAAATGCCCTCAACAATAGCCAAGCAGAAAATGAGGCGTTACGGGAGAATTGCGATCGCTATCGCCAGGAGCTAGAAACTGCTTACCAGCACAGTAGCAGCCTCGAAGAGGAATATGCTAGGCAAACGGCAACACTGACCGCTTCTTTAACCACGATGGAGGCCACCTGTCGGGAAAAAGAGGCAGAGCTAGCGGTCTGCCATGCCACGGTGAGCGATCGCGAACGTGAAATCGAAGGGCTACACCACGAAATAGCAGACCTTAACCGAGAAGTCGAGCAGCTTCAGCAAACCGTTGAACACCTGCAAACCCAGAAACAAGGGGCAAATATCTACGCCCAATGGCTGACATGGCTCAGCAGCACCGTGGCGATTGCGGCTCTGGTACTCAACCTTGGCCCTTGGAGTCCCCTGTGGATACCCATCTATTCTCACTTGCCCATGTTTTCCTAGAAATTGAAATCGTTGACCAAGGGTCGGGGCACAACATTGCCCCTTTTTTGTTTTACTCCTCTTCAGTGGCATTCAGAAAAGGAACTTAGCATAGGCAGAAACCATCCAAAAACCTGTGTTTATCAGCAGGCTCGCTCGACCCACCCTTGAGTCTCCAAGAACCCAAGAGACAGCCTTTTTCTGAATTATGAGGAGACATCAAGGAAAGGCCATCCTGTGATCTTTGAAGGGTATAGCGAGAACGGCTAAAGGCGGTCTGCGCAGCATCCTTGGTGGGATATGGAGCTGGAAGCATTGACAGAACAACCTGGGACTGATGCTCAAACCCTTGATTTGCTGCAACTGGCTTAGGCAATGGTTCAGAGTCTTTGCCCTGCCCTTGTGACAGTTTGGCTTTGCCCCACTGAGAGGGGGTGTTCTCGGCAAAAAGTCAACTAAAACCTCTATTGCTTCAACGCTGGCCAGGGCAGCGCAGACGAAAAGAAACGGGCAGAAGACACTGTAAAAACAGGCACACTCTCCTGCCCAAGCGGTTTGATTCTAGCCAACCACAGAAGCTGTGCTGCGCCGCCGTCGAATTCCTGTTGTCACAGGAGGGGTGACGTCAATGGATTGCAGGAGCAATAGAACTGAGGCATTGCCCTGAAGTTCACGGCGCACGAGGCGCACCAGTTCCCGTTCAATGTGGGCTTTGACCCCCGCCCAATCTATATCGCCGTTGCGGGCATATTCACTCCAGCGATCGCTCAAGGCAGTTTCGACCGTGGCATGCACCCAGGCCTGCCAAGCCTGTGGCTCAATGGCCGTGACCACGCCTTGCAGGTGGACTTCAGGAATCGCTTTTAGAGTGCCATCAGTACCTACCGCTATCGCCACGGTGATAATGCCTTCTTCAGCCAGTTGTTGTCGCTCCTGCAGCACATGGGCTTTGACAATGCCACCCCGATCCAGTAGCTCAATGCCGGCGGGCACCTTGTCTATGACACGAATCGAGTCACGGGTGAGTTCCACGACATCGCCGTTGTCAATAATCACCATATTCTCAGGAGGAATCCCCATGCTCTGAGCGGTTTGGGCGTGTTTCACTAACATGCGGTGCTCGCCATGCACAGGTAAAAAGAATTTTGGCTTCGTCAACGCCAGCATCAGTTTTTGATCCTCTTGGCAGGCATGGCCAGAGACGTGAATGCCCTGTTCGCGACCGTAGATGACTTTAGCTCCCTGCATCATCAAACGATCAATCATGTTGACTACGGCAATCGTGTTCCCCGGAATGGGATGAGCCGAGAGAATCACCGTATCGCCGGAGCGAATTTTAATTTTGTTGTGTTCCCCTTTAGAAATCCGCGTCAGTGCCGAAAGAGGTTCCCCTTGGGAGCCGGTGGTCAAGTACATCACTTGGTGATCGGGGTACTTGTGCATCATGTGCAGTGGCACAAAGAGATCATCGGGGCAGCGAATGTAGCCCAACTGCCGTGCATGGGCAATCACATTGAGCATCGAGCGACCCAAGACAGAAACCACTCGGCCATACTTTTGTGCCAATTCTAAGGCCATATTGAGGCGATGCACTGACGAGGCAAAGGTGGTAAAGATAATCCGCCCCGTGGCTTGGCTAAAGGCACGATCCAAGTTAGGGAAAACCGATCGCTCCGAGGGGGTGTAGCCGGGGACTTCTGAGTTGGTGGAGTCACTAATTAGACAGAGCACACCCTTTTCACCATGCTCCGCGAGCCGCTGAATGTCAAAGCACTCCCCATCCACAGGGGTAAAGTCAAACTTGAAATCCCCTGTGTGGATAATGACGCCAATGGGGGTATGAATGGCCACCGAGAAGCTATCGGCAATGGAGTGGGTATTGCGGATATACTCCACGAGGAAGTTTTTGCCCAAGCGCACCATCTCTCGAGGCCGGACTGGGCGAAGTTCGGTGCGATCGGCCACCCCGGCTTCTTCGAGTTTCCCTTGCAGCAAGGCCATGGCAAGGCGAGGGCCATAGATAACGGGAATATCAAACTGCTTGAGGTGAAAGGGAATACCCCCAATGTGATCTTCGTGACCGTGGGTAACAATCATCCCCTTAATTTTGTCGCGATTTTGCCGCAAGTAGGTCATGTCGGGCAGCACGATATTCACCCCATGCATACCATCGGTGGGAAAGGCTAGCCCTGCGTCCAGCAAAATGATTTCATCTTGGAATTCAAAGACACAGGTGTTCTTGCCGATTTCGTGCAGCCCACCCAGGGGAATGATTTTTAAGGCAGCCGTTGCAGCGGATTGACTCATAGGTCTCCTTACAGTGAAATGAACGAAAAAGTGTAGCTTGGCAAATGTCCTGCGTTGCCCTAAGACTTCAGTAGGCCAAGGTCATCTAAAACGGTCTTCAATTGGCCAATCACAGCGTCACTCGCAGACGTGAGGGGTAGTCGGGGTTCACCCACCGGCCAACCTTGGAGGCTGAGGGCAGCTTTAATCGGAATCGGATTCGTCGTCACGAATAAAACCTTAAACAGTGGCAATAGTTGACAGTGAATAGCCGTGGCTTTGGCCGTTTCTCCTTGGACAAAGGCTTGAATCATCTCTTGAATACGTGAGCCAACAAGGTGACTGGCCACACTGACTACACCATAACCACCAATGGCCAGTAATGGCAACGTCAGGGAGTCGTCGCCGGCGTAAATGCGAAAAGTCGGCGGTAGGGCAGCGCGCAGGGCACTGGCTTGATCAAGGCTGCCACTGGCCTCTTTAATAGCCACAATGTTAGAGTGCTCTTGAGCAAGGCGGATAACCGTTTCTGGGAGCAAGTTTTGTCCTGTGCGGCCGGGAATGTTGTAGAGCATGAGGGGAAAGTCTGGCACCGCCTTGGCGATCGCCTGAAAATGGGCGTAGAGTCCCTCCTGGGGGGGTTTATTGTAGTAGGGTACAACCAACAGCGCACCATCGAGACCCAGTTCTGCGGCCTTGGCTGTGGCATGGATTGCTTCCCGAGTAGAGTTGGAGCCGGTTCCCGCAATGATCTTGGCTTTGCCGGCCACCGCCTGCCGCACCGTTTGAAAGAGTTGAAATTCTTCGTCCCAAGTGAGGGTAGGGGATTCCCCTGTTGTACCGCACACCACAATGCCGTCGGAGCCGTTGGCCACAAGGTATTGCGCTAGGTTCGCTGCCACCTCGTAGGCGATCGCGCCATCGGCGGTAAATGGCGTAATCATGGCGGTAATCACACGTCCAAAGTCAGTCACAGTCTATCCTCAGCTAAGTTTTGTTGCAGTTGCCGAATCGTCACCGCCCCCCGTTGCCAGCCTTGGGGCGAGCAATAAATGGTCAAATTCTCTTCAATCGCAGTAATTTGGTAGCCCTTGTCCTTTAGCCATGCCTCCAGTCGTGAAAGTTGCAGCGGTGCTACCGCAAGGACTTGCGTATGATTCCAATAGGCAGCGATCGCGCCCACCGTTAGTCCCCAACGGTAGGGCAAAGGAGACAACAGGCTCCAATGACAAATTTGGCTCAAACTTAGGCAGGTGATGGCAGTCACACAAGCAAAGTAGTAAATGAACACTACCTTGACATCTAAGCCTTCGATGGCGGGGGGGTCAGCGGTTGTGGGGGAGTTGGGCATAGGCACTTAGTTGAGGGCTTGGGCACGCTCGTAGGCCGCTTTTACCGTTTGCATGAGGGTTCCACGCACACCAGCAACTTCCAGTACTTCGAGACCGGCAATGGTTGTCCCCGCAGGACTGGTGACTGCGTCCTTGAGTTGCGCTGGATGCAACCCGCGCTCTCTAAGTAATTGTACTGTGCCTGTTATTGTGCCATAAACGAGTTCCTGTGTCAGCGATCGCGACAGACCCACTGCGACCCCGGCATCACACAGCGCCTCCACAATCAGTGCTATAAAGGCAGGGCCAGAGCCAGACAGGGCCGTGACCGCATCCATTTGCCCTTCACTGACAGTCACCACCTGCCCCAGCACCCCTAGCAAATTCTTAATCTTTTGAATCTCCAGTTCACTGGCTACACTATCGCCGGCTAGGGCAATCACTCCGGCGCCCACCTGTGCCGGTGTATTGGGCATTGCTCGAAAAATCAACCGCTGGGGAAAGAGTTGCCGCAGCCGCCCGCTGTGGATGCCCGCCATGATTGAAAGGACAACCCCCCCACTTTGAGCCACCGGCGTATCCGCCAATTCTGACTCAATATCGGCAAAGACCTGTGGCTTGACTGCCAGCAGGAGAGTTTCGGCGGTAGCCACCTCTAGGTTTGTGGTCACTTTGACCCCGTAAGTCTCAGCTAAATAGTGCTGCCGCTGGGGCGATCGCGCCGACACCCAAACCTGCTCCGGTAACAGACCATCTGCAAGGAGTCGCGCAAGCATGGCCTCCGCCATGCGACCACAGCCAATGATCCCAAAGGCAGGCACCCTAGGCACTGCGCTGTTGTTGGGCATCCATACCCCAAGCAGAGGGTGGGGTACCGGGTGTGGAGGTTGCACTTGGGCGAACCCCACCCACTTGGGTGCTCACTTGAACACAGCTTGGCGTAAATAGGAAAATACTTTCGCCAATGCGTTCTTGGTGACCATCAATGGTGTAGGTAGCACCGGCAACAAAGTCCACCGAGCGTTGAGCTTGCTCTGGCTCCATCAAGGTCAAATTCAACACCACAGACTTGCGCTCCTTGAGGGCTTTGATCACCTCAGGCATTTCACTAAAACTGCGCGGCTGCATCACCAAAACTTCTGCCACTGCACCCCACCAGCGACCCGTATTGGGCATACCAATTACATTAGAAGGACTAGAAGGGGCTGATCCTGTCGGCACTGAGGGGGAGTGGTGGGTGTCAAAGTCCTGACTCAAGGTTGGCCGTGATGTGGGCAACGGTTCCACGTCAGAGTTCATGGTTACCGCTCGTGGCGTTCCTTGAGGGTATTCCTCATCGTAAATATCAGTCTCTGGGGTTAGACCCATAAGGTCACGGAGTTTGCCCAACATAACGACTCACTATTGCTCCCAATAAACGTAGATAGTTCTAAAGTGATCTAACGCGCCATGGCGAAGGTCACCACGACAGTTCAGGACGGTAAAAGCCAGATGATATGTTTCATGTTTTAACAACCCTAGTTTCGTGGCTAAAAGGGAACCTATGCACGAACGTCCACGATAGTTGCGTTAAAACAGGAGAATTCAACTGGCCATTTTACACGAAACCTAAAGAATAAGATGAATTTGGCCTTAAGTGTCTCGCTTTTGCGCGGGTTTGTCAAGCGCAAGAATCTCTTAGTTGGGCTGACTAGCGGAATAGGAAACCAAAAGGTTACTCCCTAAATTCGCTCTAAAATCAGCGATCGCGATTTTGCACCTTTGACATCTTCCCCGGCCTAAAGCCCGGAGATTCCTAGGGTGCTCAGGCGTGATTTAAGCTGCCCCTGAGTCACTAAGGACTCCGTCCCGCTGGCGCGAACGGTGGGTTCTTGGGCCGAGTGCGTATCCGCCTTGAGACTGCGGGCACTCCTGCGGAGAATGTCCTGCAAAATCTCCTCAATCACAACGATCACGAAGCGGGAGCAGATTCAGGGATAAATTCCAGCGCGGCTGAGTTGATGCAGTAGCGCAGTCCTGTGGGTGGCGGGCCATCCTCAAAGACGTGACCTAGGTGGGCATCACAGACAGCGCACAGAACTTCCGTGCGCACCATGCCGTGGGAGAAATCCGGTTCCATGCGGATATTTTTGGGG
>NZ_CALJEM010000065.1 GCF_938074695.1 uncultured Thermosynechococcus sp. | reverse complement strand
ATGCCCTGCTCATGTTTACCAGTTGTGGTTGGTTCTTCGATGAACTCTCGCGGCCTGAGGGGGTGCAGATTCTCCGCTATGCGGCACGGGCGATCGAGCTTGCGGGGGATGTTGCCGGCGTGCAGTTGGAAGCGGAGTTTGTTGAGCGTCTGAGGGCTGCCCCCAGCAATGTGCCGCAGTTTGGCGATGGGGCAGGGGTCTATTACCAGTTGGTGAAAACGGCTCAAATTAGCTTGCAGCAGGTGGCCGCCCACTATGCCATGAGTTCCCTCTTCAATAGCTACCCCCGCCACCACCAGCTCTACTGCTATGAGATTGAGCAGGGGGATTATCATCTACAACGCATGGGCAGCCTGACCTTGGCGATCGGCCAGATTCAACTTACTTCAACGATTACAACCGAGTCACAATTGCTCATCTTTGCCGTCTTGCACTTGGGGGGCTGGGATTTCCACTGCGCGATTCAACCCTTCCAAGGGCGGCGCGAATATAGCCAAATTAAAACCCATCTCCTGCAAGTTTTCCAACAGGGCAGTGCGGCGCGGGTGGTTATGGCGATTACGGAACGCTTTGGTGGCGTGGCCTACAACTTGGACGATCTCTTTGCAGAGGAACGACATCGCCTCATGGGTGTGCTGGCGCGGGAAACCCTCACCCGCTTGGATCAGCTTTATACCCAAGTCTATCGCGATAACTATGGGATTCTCATGGGGTTTCAGCGGGATGGTCTGAGTGTGCCCCAAGAATTGCAGGTGGCAGCGGCGGTGGCGTTGACCCATCGTGCCATTGGCCATTTGCGGAGTTTAGAGCAAGACCTCAGCGATCTCGGTGATTTGCCCTTGGCAGATCTGCACAGCCATTTAGCAGAACTGGCGGCGATCGCCCGTGAAGCGCGGTTGTTGGGTTGTCACCTTAGCCTTCAGGAGCAACAGCGGCCCCTCGAGCAGCAAATTAGCACCGGCTTGCGTTACCTTGCCCATCACCTCAACGGTGACACCCTTAGCCAGTTGTGTCCGCTGCTTCAGGACTTGATTACAATCGGGGATGCTTTAGGTTTGAACCTGAATTTGGATCGGGCACAGGAGCAGCTTTATAGCCTCATAGGTGAACTACGCCAGAATGGCATGCACCTTACCGAGGGCGATCGCCGTCACCTACAAACCTTAGCCACTCGCCTCAAGGTGGATCCCCACCTATTGGTGACCCTCTCGGCCTAAATCCAGCACCGAATTCCAAAAGAAGGTCGGCAAAAGGCGATCGCTGCCAAAATCCCCCCAGCGGGACACACCCCCACCCTTGTGCGGGCTTGGAGGGCGATCGGCGTGTGCTTAGACTCCCTGCTCTCACAGACTAGGAAAGTTGCCACTGGCAAGACCAAATCAGCATCCCGTTTCGTTAAGATGGGCAAATTGACCCCCAATCCGCCTAGGGGGGCATTCATGGGTGAGGAGTCGCTATGTCAATCACAGGGCCAGAAATAGCTGAAGAGTTCAATGCTGTTTCACCGTCTCTGACTTCTGAACGAGGGCTAATTCCACGAATCTTGCAACCCGCCTTGCACTGGTGGTTATCCTCGCAGTTGGAAGGGGTAACAGGTCTAGAAATTCAGATTCAGGGGAGCGATCGCCAGATTCTGCGGGGATATTTACCCCATGTGCGTGTTGCGGCCACAAAAGCCAGTTATCGCGGCATTCAGTTGCGCCAAGCAGCCGTCCAAGCCGAACAGATTCAGATCAATCTAGGACAAGTGTTGCGAGGGAAACCCCTCAAACTGTTGGCAGCCGTGCCCGTGCAGGGGGAACTGGTTTTCAGCCAAGAGGATCTCAACGCCTCCTTAGGTGCTCCCCTGCTGCAATCCGGCCTACGGGAACTCTTGAAGTTGCTGCATCAGCGGGGCTTGGGCAAAGGGGGGGTGAATCTTCAAGAGTGGCAACTACTGCATACGCAGGGAGAATTGGGGGCTGGCTACCTCAACCTAGTGTTCTCGATGGTGAATGCCCAAGGGGCGCAGGCGGACTGGCATTTGAAGACTCATCTGCGCCTACAGGATGAGCGGACGCTTTGTCTGGAAAATGTGCACTGGCAAGGGGAACGTGACCCTCACCCCACGGTGGCCATTGACTTGGGGGAAGGGGTAGCCATTCAGGCGTTGCAGCTAGAAGCGGGTGCCCTCAGGGTGCGGGGAATGATTTGCATTTATCCCTAGGTTACTCAGCAACGCCGCCACGCGACCTAAATCCTTGACGCCCGGTCGGCTTTCTACACCACTAGACAGGTCAATGCCCTGGGGTTGAGTTTGGGCGATCGCCTGCCGACAGTTTTCGGGCGTAATCCCCCCCGCCAGCCACCAAGGGCAAGGGATTTGTAGGCCTTTAAGCAGTGTCCAATCAAAGGGCTGACCCGTACCCCCCAGCTGCTGGGGATGATAGGCATCCAAGAGAATGCGATCCACAAGCGGCGCGTAGGCAGGAATCTCTGCAAGGGTGGCTGGCGATCGCACCCGCAGGGCTTTGATCAGCACGCGATCGGGGAAGGTATCCCGCACCCGCTGGCAAAATTCAGGAGATTCGCTGCCATGGAGCTGCACCCCTTGCACCCCTGTGGTTATGACAAGATGTTGCAATTCCTCCAGATCGGGATTGGCAACAACGGCTACAGTGAGCACTGCCGGGGGCAATAGGTGGCAAATGTCGGCAATCACTTCTGGGGGCACATAGCGGGGCGAGGAGCGTACAGCAATAAACCCAAGGGCACGGACGCCCATTTCGGCGATTGCGACTGCCTGCTCTGGCAAAGTCAAGCCACAAATTTTGACGGCAATGTTGACTGGGATGGTTGGGTTAAGCATTTGTAACGAGATGCACTATTTTGTAACGAACCGGGGCAGGCAATCAGGCGGTTCCCTATAATTCATGGGCAATTGTACCCATTTAGGAGGAACCATGGTGTTAGCCACACTCCCCGATACGACTTGGACGCCCTCTGTGGGTTTGGTGGTGATCCTCTGCAACCTGTTTGCGATCGCCATTGGCCGCTATGCCATTCAATCACGGGGAAAAGGCCCCGCTTTACCCATTGCATTGCCCGCCCTCTTTGAAGGCTTTGGTCTGCCGGAACTGCTGGCTACTACGAGCTTTGGTCACCTGTTAGCGGCGGGAGTGGTCAGTGGCCTACAGTACTCCGGTGCTCTCTAGGGTCGGAATACCACTGGCAATCTGACGAGAAATGAAGGGCAATACCTCTGGATTTGTACTGGCGGTGCGATTTTCCGTAAAGACCACCAAGGTATAGGGGCAGCGATCGGGTAGTTCAATATAGGCGGCATCATGGCGTACCCAACTGGTGAGTCCCGCCTTTGACCACAGCTTTGCCCCCAGCGGTAGCCCTTCCCCCAAAAAGCCCTGCACTTGGTTTTCTGCATCCTCAGCCAGCAGTTCTGGATCGAGCGATCGCTCCAGCAATTCCATCATGGCTTGACTGGCCTTAGCCGACACTGCCACCCCGCCAACGATACTGTGGAGCAGCCGAGCGGTTGCATTGGTGGTTAGCCGATTCGCATTCCGGCGATCGCGCCCGACAAACTCCTGTTCTCGCCCATAGGGGCCATCGCACCACGTTTTTTGATTCACGTTGATATGGGCTAGCTCTGGCCACCCCAACGACTGAAAATAGCGATTGACAATATTCCGCTGGTATTGCCAGGTGCGAAAGGGTGCTGGGGGCAGCACCGGACCACTGGTGGTTCCTGTGAGCATATCCACCACCAAACTGGTGGCATCATTACTAGAGTCCACAATCATATCCCGCATAGCCCGTTCCAATTCCGCATCGGGTTGGAGCATGCCACTGTGGAGCCATTCATGACAGGCCACCAAATAAAACAGCTTCACAACGCTGGCCGGATAGAAGGGCACGTCGCCCCGATAGTCGGCACCGGGGATCGAGTATTGCCAAAATTCCGCTGCTGTGAGGGCACCCCCAGTATTGACCGGAATGGGCGGCGGATACACCAGTAAGGTGAGGGCAATGTCCTCTTGTCCCAGCCAGGGAAACTGTTGCCAAGTGGCTTGAAGCGTCCGTGCGACTAAATCCGTGAGATAGGGATGGGTCCGAAAAAAAATCATCTGTCCCTCCTATTCGGGCGATCGCTCAACCCCATTGCGGGCACCGGAATAGACCAACCCCCGCTCCACATCCATTGTCAAGATGGTGCCTTCCCGAATCAGGCGGGTGGCATTTTTGACCCCAACAATCACCGGAATTCCCAGCCGCAACCCCAAAACTGCCGCATGGCTGGTGAGGCTGTCCTCTTCGGTAATAATACCTGCCGCTTTGCGAATGGCTTCTACGAGTTCAGCACTAGTGCGCTCGGCAACCAAAATTTCGCCACTATTAAACGTGCGCACGGGCATTCCTCCTTGCACCACCCGTGCAGGGCCACTCACCAACCCATGACCAATGCCACAGCCCCGTCCCATCACCGAGGTAACCAGTTCCACCTTGATCATGTCCGTGGAGCCAGGCACCCCTTGGAGTGTGCCGGCGGTCATCACCACCAGATCCCCCTCCTCAAGAAAGCCCCGCTCTTGAGCGGCGTTAATGGCTGCTTGAAACGATTGCCGCATCGAAGGGTGATCTAATGTCAGCAGTGGTTCTACCCCCCAGACCAACTGCAACCGCCGTGCCACTTCAATGTGGGGGGTTGCCGCCAAGATGGGAATTTGAGGACGGAATTTAGAAACATTCCGCGCTGTTGCCCCTGTTTTTGTTTGGGTAATAATTGCCTTAGCCTTGAGTTGAGCCGCCACTTGTCCTACCGCTTGGCTAATGGCATCGGGAATAGAACGCACTGCCATAGACTCAGCAACGGGGGGTTGACGCAGTTGGGATTGGCTGTCCATGCGGGCGGCAATTGTGGCCATCATCTTCACCGCCTCAACGGGATAGTCCCCCATCGCCGTTTCATTGGAGAGCATCACCGCGTCCGTGCCATCGAGAATGGCATTGGCCACATCGGAAATCTCCGCACGGGTGGGGCGGGGGCTTTTCACCATGCTGTCCAGCATTTGTGTGGCCGTAATCACGGGAATACCCAAGCGATTTGCCGCGGCAATTAGCCGTTTTTGCAGAATCGGCACATCTTCGGCAGGCAATTCAACTCCTAAATCGCCCCGTGCCACCATCACGCCATCACAAAGAGAGAGGATGGCATCCATTTGCTCAATTGCCTCATGCTTTTCGATTTTGGCAATCACCGGCACCTGTTTACCGGCATTGGCAATCAGTTCTTTGATCTCCAGCACATCTTGGGGATTGCGCACAAAACTCAGAGCCACCCAATCCACTCCTTGATTGAGGCCAAACATCAGATCTTCGCGATCCTTCTCTGTCAGGGCTTTAATGGAGAGGTAAACCCCCGGAAAGTTCACGCCCTTGGCATTGGAGAGGGTACCCCCCACAACCACTCGGCAGTGGAGTTCACCGGCCTCCCTGTCCACTTCTTCTACCACCATTTCCACACGGCCATCATCCAGCAGAATGGTCGCGCCGGCGGGAACCTCTTGCGCCAAGGGGGGATAGGTAATGGAACTCATGTGCTGATTGCCCATGATGGGGCGGCTCGTGAGGGTAAAGCGATCGCCCCGCTTCAGGGAAATAGAGCCATGTTCAAACTTGCCAAGGCGAATTTTCGGGCCCTGCAAGTCCTGCAAAATGCCTACGGGTTGCCCCAATTCATAGGAGATTTGGCGAATCAGGCGGATGCTGCGCTGATGATCCTCGTGGGTACCATGGGAAAAATTCAGACGCAGGGTGGTCGCTCCCGCTTGGATAATTGCTCGCAGTTTATCGGGGTGGCTGACGGCTGGACCAATGGTGGCGACAATTTTGGTGCGTCGTTGCAGCGGCTGATTGGACATACAGGGTTTAGTCGTTAAGCTCCAACAGGTTACTGTACTTTGTGGAACGCTCTAAAATGCGCAAAGAGGCGTTTGAACACAGCTCTACGGCAATAGTTAACCAAATATAAACATCTGTTTCTAGCCTACAGCGATCGCTGACCCCTTGAGCGAAGTGCAGAGGCTATAATTTGAGAACAATTCTCGCGTTTGACTCGCCGCCTATGACGACCTCTCCTGTTTCTGCAACCGCCAAAATGGAGACACTGAAGCACGGCCTGCCGGTGACAATTATTACGGGGTTTCTTGGCAGTGGCAAAACCACGCTCCTCAACCATATCCTGACCAATCAAGAGGGGCTGAAAACCGCTGTGCTCGTCAATGAATTTGGTGAAATTGGCATTGATAACCAACTCTTGGTGGCCAGTGAAGAGGACATGGTGGAACTCAGCAATGGCTGTGTCTGCTGCACGATCAACAATGATTTGGTGAATGCTGTCTATCGGGTTCTTGAACGCCCTGATAAGGTGGACTATCTAGTGGTGGAAACGACGGGGCTAGCGGATCCCCTGCCGGTGGCCTTGACATTTTTAGGTACCGATCTGCGGGATCTCACCCGCTTAGATTCGATTATTACGGTGGTGGATGCAGAAAACTTTAGTCTCGATCTGTTCAATAGCAGTGCTGCCCAAAGCCAAATTGCCTATGGTGACATTATCCTTCTAAACAAAGCGGATTTAGTGACTGAGGAACGCTTGCAGGAGCTAGAACGGCGGATTCGCGAAATGCGAGAAGGGGCACGAATCATTCGCACTGTTAAGGCTCAGGTGCCTCTTCCCTTAATTCTTAGTGTGGGGCTGTTTCAGAGCGATCGCTACTTCCATCCCGAGGCGGAGCACGAACATGATAATCCCCACGATCACGACCACGATCATGGGTGTGACGAACATTGCGACCATGGTGATCATCACCATCACTCTAATCACTTGGAGGAGGATGGCTTTACCTCTGTTTCCTTCCAGAGCGATCGCCCCTTTGAACTGCGGAAATTCCAGTATTTTCTTGACCACCAATTGCCGGAATCGGTCTTTCGCGCCAAGGGCATTCTATGGTTTAAGGAAAGTCCCCGTCGCCATGTCTTTCACCTCAGCGGTAAGCGCTTTAGCCTCGATGATGAAGACTGGAGAGGCGAACGCAAAAATCAACTGGTGCTTATTGGCCAGAACTTAGATCATCAAACGCTTCTGACGCAGCTGGCGGCCTGTGTCACCGAAGGGTAGAGCTTGGGAATCTATGGCAAAACAACGGCGCAAAGCGGACTTCCCCAGCAAAATTTGTGTCGTCTGCGGGCGTCCTTTTCAGTGGCGCAAAAAGTGGGCGGATTGCTGGCAGGAGGTGAAGTACTGTTCCGATCGCTGTCGGCGACGCCGTTCCCAGTCATCGCGGTAACTGTCAGTAGCAGTGTTGAGAAAAGTTAAGCAAATTCTGATAGGCTAGCGGCAGTTTTGCATCCATTGAGGTTCGGTGAAAGGAGCCAGCACAGGATAAATGTACGACTGCATTATTGTGGGGGGCGGACCGGCGGGCGGGGCAGCCGCTTATCATCTTGCGCGGCGCCAGCATTCAGTCTTAGTCCTTGAAAAGGCCCCTCTGCCTCGCTACAAACCCTGCACAGGGGGTGTTTCACCGGCGGTTGGCCGATGGTTTGATTTTGACTTTCAGCCTGCCATTGCCGATACCACCCGCACGGTGCGCTACAGTTGGCAGCTTGGTGATGCCGTTGAAGCCGAGTTGAGCATTCCCGAACCGATCTGGATTGTGGATCGCTCGGTGTTTGATCACTACCTCTTGCAGCAGGCACAACAACAGGGGGCGGTTGTTGCGGATCAGACCGAGGTAACCGGGATTACGTTCCAAGCAGATCACTGGCAAATCCACACGGCAACCACAACCTATGCAGGGCGCTATCTCATTGCTGCCGATGGTGCCAAGAGTCAAGTGGCTCAGTGGCTGGGTTTTAAGCCCAAAGTGGTGCGCACGGCAGCAGTGATGAGTGTACCCAACCCGACGGGCGATCGCGCCGCGCATTTTGAATTTGGCCTCGTCAAAAATGGTTACCTCTGGAGCTTTCCCAAGGGAGATCGGCGAACGGTGGGGGTTGCCGTTGTGCGGGGGAGCGATCGCCCCCACTGGGAACCCATTTTGCAGCAGTACTGCGCAGCCTATGGGCTTTCCCCGGCTGACTGTGCCATTCACTACCATCCCCTCTGTCTGTGGGCAGGTCAGCAGCCCCTGCATACCCACCATGCTCTGCTTGTCGGTGAAGCTGCGGGTCTAGTGGATCCCTTTTCTGCCGAGGGGGTTCGTCCCGCCCTCTACAGTGGCATGCGGGCTGCCGAAGCCATTGCTGCTGCCCTTGGGGGAAAAGCAGATGCCTTGGCCACCTACAGCAAGACCTTGCAGGAGGAATGGGGGACAGATTTAGTGTGGGCACAACGTCTTGCCGCTCTTTTCCATCGCATGCCGGGGGTGGGCTATCGCCTTGCCCTAAAACGCCCCTCTGCCACCCAGCGGTTGGGTCAAGTCCTCTGTGGGGAATTGCGCTATCGCGATATTGCTAGACGGGCTATGCAACGCTTGAGCAGTTCCCTGATTCCTGGGCGCTAGATCTCCAATTCAATAGCGGTGGGCTGGTTGGGGGAGAGGGCTAACCCTTTGCGGACGCCAAGAATACGAAACACTTGAATTTTGCGCTCTTTGCCCTTGAGTTCCAACGGTCCCCATGCCTCGACCTCGTAGCGATCGCCCAAGTACTCCAATGTTTCCTGTGCTACTAAAATGCGGCAGGGACTTGGTTGGCGATGCTTGTCCACACTTTCAAGGCGGGAGGCTGTATTCACACTGTCCCCAATAACGCCGTACTCGAGGCGGTTCTTGCCACCGAGACTGCCGACAACAATGGGACCTGTATAGATCCCCGCCCGCATCATCACCTGCGGTAGCCCTTGGGCGGCCCATTCGCGGTTGAGGTTCTCCAGCAGTTCTCCCAAAGCTAAGGCACAATCCACCGCATTACGAGCATCAATGGCAATGCCCTCGCGGCTGGTGCGTTTAATGGGCACGCCAAACACCGCCATAATGCCATCTCCTGTGAACTTATTAATCACGCCGTGGTAGCTTTGCACTACATCCACTACCTTTTCTAGGTAGGTATTGAGCCAGTTAAAGAGTTCCTCCGGTTCCATCCGTTCAGAAATCGTGCTGAACCCCTTCAAATCCGTAAAAAGCAGTGTGGCAATCAGGCGCTGGCCGGGCAGCTTACCATCCTTGAGGAGTTCATCTCGCCGTTCCCACAGGGCGGCGGCAATTTCCGGCGAGATAGTTTGACCAAGCAGCCGCATCACCATTTGCTGTTGCTGTTGGGCTTGCTGTGCCCTATAGGTGACTACCCCACCACTGGCAAGGAGGAGCGTCAATGCCGGTGGCACAAGCGGAATCCACCCCAGTTTCAGAAAAAAACCATAACAGGTGAGCAACAGAATCAACAGAGCGGCTCCCACAGCCGCCCCTAGGGCAACGGGATGACGTATTCGCCAAGCGAGGATAGCACCCATCAGTGCCCAAAGAATAATCCAAGTATTCTCAACACTGTCGGGCCAAAACCAAATGACGGCGCGATCGCCCAAACCGGCATCAATGAATTGCCCCACCATTTGGGCATGGATAAACACCCCCGCCATGCGCTGCTGATCTCGCAGACCGGAGCTAAAGGGGGTATAGAAAAAATCTTTGCCACTTTCAGCAATGTTGCCAATGAGAACCACGCGATCGCGAATCAATGCCGGTGCTACCCGTTCCGTCAGTACATCCTCAAGGGGCACCCACGTCACCGTCCGCTGATCACCGCGATAGTTCAGCATGATCTGATAGCCTGCTGTATCTGCTCCCACATAGCCACCATCATTGGGTTGCAGGGGTGTGAAAATACTCTGCCCCAACTGCATCACATGCGGATCCGCATCGCTGCCCCGAGGCTCAATTCCCTCATCCGCTAGATACCGCAGTGCCAGCCGCAATGGGAAGGAGTAAAGCGTATTCCCCTGATCGTCCGGCAAAAAGAGTAAACTGCGACGGACAATGCCACCCGCATCCACTGCGATATCATTAAACCCCACTCGATCGGCACTGAGGGCAGCGGGCGGGCGAATCGTCGGGTGAGTGGCATCCCCCAGTTTCGTTACAGCAAAAAGGCGATCCGAATTCAGCCAAAGGCGGTTAAGCTCCTCATGCCCCGGCGGTACAGGAAAGTCGCGGTAAATATCTAGGCCAATGGCACGGGGTTGGTGTTTGAGGAGTTTTTGGAAGGCTTGAGCATAAAGTTGATCCGGCAACGATAGGGAGCGGTAACGCTGAATATCGGCTTCGGTTACTGCCACCACCAATAGTCGTGGGTCTGGTTCAGGCATAGGGCGCAATTGCATTAGGCGATCGTAGGCACCCAGCTCCAGTGGCTGTAGCCCCCCCAGTTCGCGAATGCCAATGACAACTGTGCTGGCCACGGCACTCACGACAACAATCAGGCCCAGATCAGCAAAGGTGCGGCGAAAGTGGGACAATAGGGGCAGCATAGCTTTGCAAGCAAGAGATTTCCTTCATCCTATCGCCATGAAAAATTACTTGGTCGCGACACTGGGCGATCGCCTCCAAGCCGAGGCCGTTTATACCCAGCTTGAAAAGGACGGCTTCCCAATGGAAAAAGTAGCCCTGTTGGGTCGAGGCTACAAACAGTGGTCAGAATTGGGACTCACCGATCCATTTCAAGTCGCCCGCCGGCAAATGCAGCGCATGCTTATATGGTTAGTGCCCTTTGGCTTCTTTGCCGGCTTTACCTTTAACCAAGCAACTCAGATTGACATTCTGCCGATGCTGGATCGCCTAAACAATAGTCTTTTGGGGGGCATCTTTGGGGCGATCGCTGGCGCTCTGGGGAGTCTCACTGTAGGCGGTGGTCTCCAAGTAGTGATTACGGGTAAGTCCGGTATCCCCTTTGAAAAGCGATTGCAGCGGGGCAAATACCTGATTTTGATTCAAGGCAGCGACAGCGAGATTCGCCGTGCCGAACGTCTCCTTAAAGTACAGCCCCTAGAAAACCTGCAAAGCTACACCCTTGACGAGTAGAGAACTGTCCTCTAAACACGGGAACGCCAAGTGTCCCCCCTGATGTGGTATATTAAGGAATCACGATGAAAGGGTCGGTGCCCGAGTGGTTAATGGGGGCGGACTGTAAATCCGTTGGCTAAGCCTACGCTGGTTCGAATCCAGCCCGGCCCATCAAAGTAGATAAACTGACCCGCTTCCCCTAAACCGAGGGGTAGATAATACGGCAAATTGGCGCCCAGCCCTAAAGGTAAATATCCATAGGCGAACTTACAAAGGGAACCGCGCTTTGTCGCTGCACCTGATGCCAATCGCCTAGGTAAGGTAAGAGTAAGAGCAATCATAGCAGTCATGCCCTGCAACCAAAAATTAGGTTCCTCCAATCCTAGCCACCCCATCAAGACAGGTAGAGGATGCAGCACCACCGCTGTAGCAGGAGTATGGGTTTGCCGCCAACTCAGGCGATCCGTCATCAAGAGCACTTCCCAAATAAAAGGAAAGGGATGCCAGCAAACGCCTCTGATCCTACGGCTCAGTTCCCTTACCAAACTGCGCTAGGATTGTAAAGGTTTGTCACACTCCTCAACGTTCTATAACAAACGCAGGAAGTCACTATGAGTCTGCCGATTCGTAATGTTGCTATTATCGCCCACGTTGATCATGGGAAGACTACCCTAGTGGATGCTCTACTGCGTCAATCGGGTACCTTTCGAGAAGGGGAGGACATTCCCGAGTGCGTGATGGACTCCAATGAGCTGGAGCGGGAGCGCGGCATTACGATTCTGGCCAAAAACACGGCGGTGCGCTACAAAGACTTGACAATTAACATTGTGGATACCCCTGGTCACGCCGATTTTGGCGGTGAAGTGGAGCGTGTCTTGGGGATGGTGGAGGGCTGTCTGCTGATTGTGGATGCCAACGAAGGGCCGATGCCGCAAACGCGGTTTGTTCTCAAAAAAGCCCTTGAAAAAGGTCTGCGCCCCATTGTGGTCGTGAACAAGATTGACCGTCCCCAGGCGGAACCCTACAAGACCATTGACAAGGTCTTGGATTTATTTATTGAACTGGGGGCGGATGACGATCAGTGTGAATTTCCCTATCTCTTTGCCTCGGGCTTGGCGGGCTACGCAAAAACAGCGCTGGATGAGGAGGGCAAGGATATGCAGCCCCTCTTTGAGGCCATTGTCCGCCACATTCCACCGCCGGTGGGGAATCCCGATGCCCCCCTGCAACTCCAAGTGACGACCCTAGATTATTCAGACTATCTAGGACGAATTGTCATTGGCAAAATCCACAACGGCACCGTTCAGGTCGGCCAAGCGGCGGCCTTGGTCAAGGAGAATGGCCAAATTGTCAAGGCAAAGATTACCAAACTCTTGGGCTTTGAAGGACTGAAGCGAATTGAGTTGAATACGGCTAGTGCTGGGAATATTGTGGCGATCGCCGGCTTTAGTGATGCCAACATTGGCGAAACCATCACCGACCCCAACAACCCCCAAGCCTTGCCCCTGATCAAGGTGGATGAACCCACCCTGCAAATGACCTTCGCGGTCAATGACTCCCCCTTTGCCGGTCAGGAGGGCACCTTTGTCACCTCGCGGCAATTGCGCGATCGCCTGTTTCGGGAACTGGAAACCAACGTAGCTCTGCGGGTCGAAGAAACCGACTCCCCCGATCGCTTTGCCGTTTCTGGTCGGGGTGAATTGCACCTTGGCATTCTCATTGAAACCATGCGCCGCGAAGGCTATGAATTCCAAGTGTCTCAGCCGCAGGTAATCTACCGCGAAGTCAATGGCCAGCCCTGCGAACCCTACGAATGCCTAGTGCTTGACGTTCCCGATGAAGCCGTTGGCGGCTGTATTGAACGCCTCGGCCAACGACGCGGCGAGATGCAGGATATGCAGGTGGGGGGCAATGGTCGGACTCAACTGGAGTTTGTGATTCCTGCCCGCGGTCTCATTGGTTTCCGTGGCGAATTTATGCGCCTAACGCGCGGCGAAGGAATCCTGAACCACAGCTTTTTGGACTATCGTCCCTTGGCAGGGGAGATCAGCACCCGCCGCAATGGCGTCTTAATTGCCTTTGAGGAGGGCGTTGCCACTTTCTATGCCCTGAAAAATGCCGAAGATCGCGGTGTCTTTTTCATTACCCCCGGCACCAAAGTCTATAAGGGGATGATTGTCGGTGAGCACAACCGTCCTCAAGACTTGGAGATCAATGTCTGCAAAGCCAAACAACTCACAAACTTCCGCTCCTCCACAGGGGATGAACTGGTGCAACTACAAGCCCCTGTAGAAATGAGCCTAGAACGGGCACTGGAATACATCGGCCCCGACGAGTTAGTGGAGGTAACGCCTAAATCCATCCGACTGCGGAAAATGAGCAAGAAGCTAGTACGGCGCTAATGCTGACGAATGCCTTTTTTGCCCTTTCCCTGTTTCCCTATCTGGGGTTCTTGTACTTCATGACCCGCAACCCCAGTACACCCCGCCTCGCCCTCATTGGCTTTTATGGAACGCTGCTGTTTGTTGCCGTCACGATTCCTGCGGGACTCTATGCCCAAAAGGTTTATGGCACAACACTGGCCAACGTGGATGGGTTGCACGGGGGAGCAGAATTTTTCCTAACACTGGCCAATATTCTCATTGCCTTGGGCTTCCGCCGCACCCTCAAGGAATCCGCCTGATTTGCCTATTGCCAGCGGCAGAGCCAAAGGAAGCGAAGCCAGCTGCGCAGGAAAGCCAAACTTGCCAGTGCTGCCAATGTAAACAGAGCGATCGCCCCCCCTAGGGCTTTGGCTGACCACAACATTGCCCCCGCCAAAAGGGTAAAACCAGCCAATCCCAGATACACCAAACAGACCAACAAACTCTCAATCCGCCGCAGTTGCCGCTCCATTGTGGGATTGCGCACCGACAGTTGCAGCTCACCACAAGCCAAACGATTCTCTAACTGTTGCAGCCGCACTTCCACCCGACTGGGCTGCTGTAGCCGTTGGCCGATCAGGGTCTGGGTTTGCTGAATCAGGTCTCGCCAGCTTCCCCGTGAATGTCTCATCAACTGCCTGACAAAGGGTTGGGCTGCTGCACTGAGGTTGTACGCAGGGTCTAGACTGCGGGCAATGCCATCGAGGGTGGTCAGTGCCTTGAGAATATAGGTCATCTTTGCAGGCAGGCGAAAGGGGTGCTGCTCAAAAAGGGCATAGACCTCCTGTTGCAATTCCCTAAAGGCGCTTAAATCCACAGGCCGTTCGGTAAATCGATCCAGAATCAATTGCATAATCCGTTGTAGGGGCACTCTGTCAGTGACTGGCATCAACAGCCCCAATTCCATCAAGGTAGCAATCACGCGATCGCTATCCTTTTGCAGAACGGCAAAAAATGTTTGCACCATCTGCTGCCGATTGAGGGTAGGGACTTCCGTCATCATGCCGTAGTCATAGAAAATGAGATCGCCCTCCTTGGTAACTGCCAAGTTCCCCGGATGGGGGTCAGCGTGGAAAAAGCCATCAATCAGTAGCTGCTTCAGATAACAGCAAATCCCCCGCTGGTTGATGACTTGGGGGTTCAAACCAAAGGCTTCCAGGGCGACACGATTGTCAATGCGAATGCCGGGGAGATACTCTAACGTCAGGACATAGCGGCAGGTGTGTGTCCAATAAATTTTGGGGACGCGAATATGGGGGTCTTGGGCAAAGTTGGCCCGAAAGCGATCGGCATTTTGCCCCTCCTGAACGTAATCAATTTCCCGTAGCAGAATGCTGAAAAACTCTTCATAGATCTCTTGAAGGGCATAGGGACGTAGGAAGGGGAGCCAGCGATCGCCCCAGCGAATGAGTTCACCAATGGCAACATAGTCCAGATACAACTGTGCCTCTAGATGGGGACGCTGCACCTTGACAACCACATCCTCACCACTGTAGAGCTTTGCTCGGTGGACTTGACCCAAACTGGCCGCGGCAAGGGGATGAGGATCAAAGGTGGCGTAGAGATCCGTAATGGATTGCCCTAGATGCTGCTCAATGAGGGCGATCGCCAGCTGCGAGTCAAAGGGAGGCACCTGATCCTGTAGTTTCTTGAGGGCCTCAATGTAGGCCGGAGGCAATAGATCAAACCGCGTAGAAAGAAATTGACCAATCTTAATAAATGTTGGCCCTAAAACGAGTAATTGCTGCACCAGCCAGCGGGCGCGTTGCGCTTGGGTGCGATTGCTCCCCCGCCGCCAAGCATAGTCCCACAACAGTTGGCTGCCAAAACGCACCAGCACCCCCACAATTTGGCTGACCCGGCGCAACACTAGCCAGCGACTTGGACGAGAGGTAGAGGCCGGAACCCGCATTCAGCAGCAATCACAACAAAGTGCCCAACCTCAACAATACCCCCTTTTTCCTGAGCCTTTAGACTTGTTCTGCCTTCCTCTCCCCCATTCCCTTTGCCGTGTCTATGATAAGGATAGAATCATGATCGGAATTTCCTATGGCGACGACACGTCAATTTAGTAGCTTCAGCGAGCTCCTCGCCACTACAGATAAGCCCCTCCTCGTTGACTTTTATGCTGACTGGTGTGGTCCGTGCCGCATGATGGCACCGATTTTGGAGCAAGTTAAACAAGTCTTGAAATCGGGCGTTGAGGTCGTCAAAATTGACTCTGAGCGCTATCCTCAGCTGTCAAGTCAGTACCGCGTGCGTGCCCTGCCCACTTTGATCCTCTTCCATCGTGGCCGTGAAGTTCAGCGCTGGGAGGGGGTTCAGCCACCGGAAGTTCTGATTGAGGCGATTCGCCGCCTGTAAAATTCTTCAAAAGAAAAGTGTTTAAGGAATCAATCAGGATTGGCCAATATTGACTATTGGACATTGCTTGTACCACCGCTGGCAGGGGGCGTCATCGGCTATTTTACAAATGATTTGGCGATTACAATGCTCTTTCGCCCCTACAGGCCAATTTATGTAGGGGGCAGGCAACTCCCCTTTACCCCCGGTCTCATTCCCCGCAATCAAGAGCGGCTGGCTCGTCGCATTGCTGATGCCATTCTGGGTTCTCTGCTGACGCCAGAGGAATTGCAAAGCTTAGCGCGGCGTCTGTTGCAAGTGGAACGGGTGAAGGCAGTCATCCATTGGCTCCTCCAAACAAGCCTCAGCCAAATTCAGGCTCAAGGTGAACAGCGATCGGCGCAAGTTTTGGCAAATATTTTGCGGGATTTTTTTGGCAGTGCCCTGCCCCGTTTAATTAAAGTGTGGTCGCGGCGGGAAGATTTTTTGGAGCCACAACTCAATCACCTATTTGATCAGGTGTTGGTGGAGCTGCAACTGAATGATGAGCAGGCGGAGAAACTAGCGGATTGGCTACTGTCGGTCATGTTGCCCCCCGATCGCCTGCGACTGGCGATCATTGACTTTCTCACCGATCGCACGATTAATGTCCTCGATCAAGAACTGCGCGAAAACACCAGCGGCACCTACTGGATAGTGGCTCATCTTGTGGGTGTGCGCAGTACTTTGATTCGTCTGCGGGAGTATTGTCTCAATGAACGCGAAGCCTGTAACCGTCGTCTTAGTGAATTAATTACGGCATTGGCACTGCGGCAACGCTTGGTGGAAGCCTTGCAAAATATCACCCTGCAAAGTTTGCCCCTCGGTACGGTGCGGGAGCTACGGCAACTATTTCGGCAGACGGTGCGCAGTTATATTCAAGAACAGGGCTTTAGTGTCATTGAAACTATCAGTCAAACAGTGGAGTGGGAAACCATTTCCCTCAGTATTTTGCGGCGACTGCGGGATTCAGCGAGTCTGAATGCTTCCTTGGAAGTGGTCAGCGATGAGTTGGCCCTGGTGCTCGATCGCTATCTTGAACGGGATATGGAGGTAATCATTGAGCGTGCCATCCCCATTTTGGATTTGGATCGGGTAATTGTGGATCGGGTCAAGGCCACCTCGCCAGAAAATCTGGAACTGGCGATTCAGGGGATTGTCCGCAGTGAGTTGCAAGCCATTGTCCGCTTGGGGGGCATTCTTGGTTTTTTAATTGGTCTTCTGCAGGCGGCCTTTTTGTACTGGCAAAGTCTGCAAGCGCCCTAAACCGGGACTTTAACCTCAGACTCACCCGCCAACTGGCGCAGGTTTTGGCAGCGAATCAGTTCGGTGACATCGAGGACAGGACGGCGCTCCAACTCTGCCACCTGAGCAATGCCTGAAAGGAGGGCTTTGGCAGCCTCTTGTTCACTGTAGCCGCGCCGTTGAGCCAATTGCAGGGCTTGGCGATCCGCTGCCACTTCCACGGGAATGCCCCGCGTATTTTGCCATACTTGAAGCCCGGCAAAGGTGGTTAGCCCCCCCGCCACCAAAATGCCTACGGGGTCTGCTTGGACAACTTGCAAAACTGTACCTAGCAAGCCTACCACCGTGAGTCCTTGGTAGAGGTCAAGTTTGAGCAAAGCGGTGGTGTTAAACCACGCCACTGCCCGCAGCAGTAACAGATCGCGCTCTGGGGTATCGAGATGCTGCCACAGGCGAAAGTTAATTTCAATCGGGCGATCGCCCCAGGGAAGAGCAGGCTGATAGCGCAGCACCTGACTTTGGTGCGGACGGGAAATCAGTTTACAGCGCATCCGTGCCGACGCCGGCATTAGATCAAGCAGACGATGAATCTCAGCCTCTGGGTTCATAGCAATAGCCATGCAATCAATGCTCTGCCCTTAGTCTGCCATTAGGCTACCTTTCCTGCAATCCGCTGGATTCTTTAGAATAAAAAAGCAAATGTTTTTTGTTTCCAAATCAAAATGGTGATGACCTCGGCCTTTGCCCCTTCAGACCAGTCGTTGGTCTGTTCCCCTCAAGAATTGCCAGCGGTGGATGTGGCCATTGTGGGGGCAGGGATTGTGGGTTTGAGTTTGGCCTGTGCTCTGCGCCACAGCGGTCTAGCGATCGCCCTCATTGAGGCAACTCCCTACGCGCGGGAAAACACGAAAGGCCAAGCTTATGCCCTGCACCAAGTGTCCCGTTACTTCTTTGAGTGGATAGGGGTGTGGGATAAGCTGCTACCCCAGGTGCAGCCCTTTGAGCTGGTGCAACTCTCCGATGGGGAGTATCCCTTGCGGGTTTACTTTCATCCAGAAGATTTGGGCACAGAGGCCGTGGGTTATGTAGGTGAACATGCGGTAATTGCCGAGACCCTCCAGGGCATTTTACAGTCTGCCAGGAATGTCACACTCTACTGCCCGTGGCAGGTCGTGACCAACGAGGTGAAGGGCGATCGCGCTGAGTTGACCCTGATCTCTGGTGACTCTGCCAAACCCAAGGTGGCTTACTTGGCAGCGCGTTTAGTGGTTGCGGCAGAGGGTGGCAAGTCCCCCCTGCGGCAGCAAATGGGCATTGAACCCAAGGGATGGAAATATCGCCAGTCCTGTGTGGTTGCTACCCTCCATGTTGCCCATCCCCAACCTGTGATCGCCTATGAACGCTTTTGGCCCACAGGGCCAATGGGAGTGCTGCCCCTGGTGGGGAATCGCTATCGGGTGGTTTGGACGCTACCCCACGAACAGGCGGAAGCGGTTGCCGCCCTCGACGATCGTGCCTTTGTAGCGAAACTTCAGCCCTATCTTGACCCGCAGATGGCCGAGATTACCGCTGTGAGCGATCGCTTTATTTTCCCGACGCAACTGATGCAGGTCAATTCCTATGTGGGCGATCGCTTTGTTGTCATTGGTGATGCGGCTCACCGCTGTCATCCGGTGGGAGGGCAGGGGCTAAACTTGGGTCTGCGGGATGTCTGGGCACTGGCGCAACAGATTCTCGCCACTCCTTCTGAGAGACTGGGCGATCGCTCTTCCTTGATGCAATTTCACCGCCAACGCTGGTGGCAAAATGCCTTGACCCTTGGGTTCACCGATATGCTTAATCGGCTCTTTTCTAATGCATGGTGGCCTTTGGTGGTGGTGCGACGCTGGGGGCTGTGGCTATTGCGCACTGTTTTGCCGCTCAAGCGTCTGGTACTGCGGTTTATGGCCGGTCTCCTCCTGCCTTTGCCGAGCGATTGAAACTCCCCAGAGCGCGTTAAAACTTTCTAGGTAATTATCCCCAGCGTCATTATCCTGTAGTATCAACTTGACAAAGAAATAAGCGCTTGGGAGAGAGGAATGGCTGCTACCGATGATCTGGAGAAAATTCGCCGCCAGTTTGACTATGGCCCCTATCCACGGATTCCCGTTGAGAAGACTCCCAAGGAAGACGCCAATACTCTTTTTGTCCACGATTTAGTTACGGCCTTTTATCGGCGCGACCATCGCGTTCCTGAAACGAGGGGAAGGCGGATTCTCGATGCCGGTTGTGGCACCGGCTACAAGTCATTGGTGCTAGCGATCGCCAACCCCGGCGCGGAAATTGTCGGTATTGACCTGTCCCCTGAATCCATTAAATTGGCAACTGAGCGCTTAAAGTTTCACGGCATTGACAACGTTTACTTTGAAGTTCGCTCTATTTTAGAGTTGCCCGACTGGGGGGAGCAGTTTGACTACATCAATTGCGATGAAGTGTTGTATCTATTGCCGGATCCCGTGGAAGGTCTTCAAGCCCTTAAGAGTGTGCTCAAACCCGATGGCATTCTGCGAGCCAATCTCCACAGTGCCCTGCAACGCTTCCCATACTTTCGGGCCCAAAATCTCTTTAAGTTGATGGGCTTGATGGACGACAATCCCGAAGAAATGGAAATGGATATCGTCCGCGAGATTATGAAAGAACTCAAGGATGGGGTGGATCTCAAAGCCCGCGCCTGGAACCCCCGCTACGAACAGGAGGAGAGCAACGAAACCCTCCTAGCTAACCATTTACTGGTGGGAGACAAAGGCAGCACGATTCCCCAACTCTTTCAATACCTAGAAGCAGCCGGTCTGGAATTTATTTCCATGGTTAACTGGCGCCACTGGAATCTGGTGGATCTCTTCAAAGACCCAGACAATCTGCCCACCTTTTTGGCGCTGAGCTTACCCGATGTGCCGCAGTCGGTGCAGTTGGAGATGTATGAGCTGCTGCATCCAGTGCATCGCCTCTTGGATTTTTGGTGTAGTCCGCAGCCCCGTGCCACCGTACCCGACTTAGGAGAATGGTCTGAGGAGCAGTGGGATCAAAGTACGGTTTATCTGCATCCGCAGCTGCGGACGGAAACCATCAAGGAAAAATGGCTGGAGTACCTGAATGACCGCTTGATTGTGGATTTCGGCACATTTATGTCCTTCTCTAGCCCGGCACCCACCTATGTGGATTCGCTTGGGCTGGGGACACTGCTGTCCCTATTTGATCAGCCCTTGGCCTTTCCAGCGTTGTGCGATCGCTATCAACGCTTGGCCCCCCTCGACCCTCTCACGCTTGAACCTATTGAACCAAGGGTGGCACGGCAACACCTGCAGACCCTGTTGACTCGCTTGGAAGTAAGTTTGTTCGTCCTAGTCAGCCTACCCTAGGCCAATCCAGCTAAGAGCTTGGGCAAGCGCCAGTCCCAGATAGTTGGCGATCGCGTAGCCCACTAGTCCCAAGGTGACCCCTACCCCCATTAACTGGGGCTGATGCCGACCGATTGCCTGGGCAAGGGCTGTAGTTGGTCCGCCGACGGCTGCTTGGGAAGCAAGGGCAACCAGTTCCACATCCAACTTCAAGAGTGCCCCCAGACTAAATGTCACAAGACCGTGGGTAAAAACGATGACGGTGGTAAAAAGAATCATTTCCAGCCCCACCGACATCAAGGAGGGCACATGGGTACCGGCACCAATCACCGTAAAAAAAAGATTCAGGCCAAACATTCCCAAAGCGCCCGTGCCCCGCAGATAGCGCGTCCACTTAAATTGCGCTAACGCCAAGCTGAGGGTGGTAAGCCAGACCAGCGGGGGAATCAACGGCCAAAGTTGATGCAGCGCCCTTGACAGTACCAAGATAGCTACGGCCAAGCTGAGGAGAATGGCTAAATCCAAAGGCGCGATCGCTGAAGTGGTGGGCAGAGGTATAGCTGTAACTGCTTCCCCCTCGCCCCGTTGTGGATAAACACGCCCTAGCAGTGAGGGCAGACTCAGTGTGGTGGCCAGCCAAATGGCCGTGAGGAGATTATCCGCTGCTGTGGCCGCACTAAAAAGCAAGCCCGGCAGGTTGAGAGCCTGCCCGACACCCACAAAGTTGATGCTACCGCCAATATAACTGGCCGCCAAACTTCCCGCCAAGCGGGGGGTATCCCCAAGAAACTGACTGTGGAACAGCACGCCCGCAAGAAGAGCGCCCACCAAGGTTCCAAAGCTGGCAATGCCAAAGGCCAACAGCGCCGATTGCCCCACGCACCACACATCTTGTAAATTCACTAACAGCAGAAGCCAGACGATCGCCAAGGCGGTGAGCGTCTCGTGGATTATGTCATAAACTGGGGATTGCTGGGGAATAACACCCAAATTGGCACAAATAGCCGTCAAAATCAAAATGATCAGTGAAGATCCCAAGTGTGCCGCCCAGCGAAAGCGATGCTCTAGCCACAGTCCCAGCGCCGTCAGCGTCAATAGGATGCCCCACAGGGGCAAAGACTCATCCATGGGGCTGCCACTCCGGTAAGCGCTGTCCCAAGCGGGTCGGCTGCTCATAGACCCGCCGCAGGGTATTCACGTCTCGCTGCGAAATTGGCGGCGGATCGGCCACTTGGGCAAAATAGAGGGCATCAGTCGGCAAAGGGCTATGTCCCCAAATCCCAAGGGCATGACCCAGTTCATGGCGCAGTGCCGCAAGGACAAACTTAGGAGCTTGGCTGGGACGCACCACGATGCGGCAGCGATGGCGCAGCACCCCTTGGGCATCTACAAAGAGGTGGTAGCTGGTTTCCGCAAAGCGGGCACGGTGGTGGTTTTGCGCCGTGGGTCGCTGCGAGAGGAGACGGATATTGGCCGGCAAACTGGAATCAACAATTTCTAAGGGTAAATAGGCCGCCCACTCTCGTACCGCCTGCTCTGCTGCTCTTTGCCAGACATGGTTTGGATCCCACTGTGGCGGTTCAATGGCAACAGTGATCGGGAACTCGCTCCAGAGTAAATAGCCCACCTCTACGGGTTGAACTTCATCAAAATAATCCTCCCCTGTGGCGGGAATCTGAGCCAAGGAAGGGGGCAGCGGATAGCGCACTGCCGGTGGCAGTTGGATATTCTGGCGCGTGAGGTTTGCTGTGATTGCCAAGGACTCCCAATTCCCTTGAGTACCCCCCAGTATTAGTCCCAAGGCAACAACGCACACCCAGACCCACCACCTACGCTTCATGGTTACTCCTCAACAGGTCTGTACAAAAGGCCAGCCCGGAAATCGCCAGAGAATGATAGGGATTGCCACTGTCCAGAAAAAGGCATTGAGCAAGGCTATTTGACCTGCCAAATTCATGGGCAGATGTAACCACCCCTGTAAAATCCAGCGATCTAGGGGCAGCACCAGGAGCCACATGAAACATATGACAGCCATGCCACCCCAAAAGATTGGCCAGCGGGCATTGCTGTTGAAGCCCTCAAAAAAGGTTTGACCCACCAGTTCTTCGAGAATGGCTACGGGGGCAGAGCGGTATTGCCCACCGGTGGCTTGAGTAGCGGCAGCCAGTTGGGGAGCATGATCACCGACCACAATGGCATTGATTTTTACTCGTTGTTGGCGGGCACTGGCAACCACACCGGCATCTACTGGGGCTTTACCATCGGTAATGAGGAGCAGTTCGCGGCAGCGATTGGGAATTTGCTGAAGTTGTTGGGTGGCCATGGCGATCGCCCCTGAAAGATTGGTTTCCGTGGGATCCACTTGGGCGAGCAAGTCACTGCGATTAAGGGCTTGATCCAGTTGGGTGAGCAGGAGCTCACTATTGGTTTCAAAGCGGGGCGTGAGAAACACGACATTGCGGCCAAAGCCGTGGATCATGACTGCGTTGGGGTTGGTGAGATCCCGTTGATTGCGCTGCAAGTAGAGCTTAGCCGCCATGACCTGTTGCGCCATTACCGTTTGCGGTTGATTAAATTGCAATGGGTTATTGCCAAACGTACTGCCGCTGAGATCAAGGGAGAGAACAACGGCGACACTGGGGCGTCCCCAATTCAACAGCGAGAACAGCAGCGCCAGTAGGACACAGCCAATAAGGAGAATGAGGGGAATCTGAAAAAGAGGATAATACCACAGTTGTCGCCGACGGGTCATAGCTCACCTAGGGCAAGGTACCGCTAAAGACTGCGAGGGCAGGCCCGGTCATATACAGATGTTGGCTAGGCAAATCCCAGCAGATATGGAGATCCCCCCCCGGCAGTTCAATGGTTGCTTGGGCTTGATTCCCTGCAGGACTCAGGCGATTAGTCAAAACAGCGGCGACAAGGGTGGCACAGGCACCTGTTCCACAGGCGAGAGTCATACCGGCTCCCCGCTCCCAGACGCGCATCCGCAGGCGATCGCTCCCCAAAACTTGCACAAATTCAGTATTGGTGCGCTGGGGAAAAGCGGGATGATGTTCAAACTGCGGCCCAATCGTTGGCAGATCAACCGCAGCAACATCTTCAACAAACGTGACACAGTGGGGATTGCCCATACTCACACACGTCACCAACCACTGGCGATCGCCCACCGTTAGGGGCACCTCAATCACCTTTTGATCGGCGGCTGCCAAGGTGGTGGGAATCTGCTGCGCCAAAAGCTGCGGTTTGCCCATATCCACCCTTACCTGACCATCCGCTTGTACCTCTGGCACCATCAAACCGGCAAGGGTGTCAATACGATAGCGCACAACTTCCCCGCGGGCGCGTCCCTCAAGGGCAAAAATAAACTTGGCCAGACAGCGGATGCCATTGCCGCACATTTCGGCCACTGAGCCATCGGCATTGTACATCCGCATGCGGTAGTCGGTATCCCCTGTGCCCGCCAGCAAAAAAATGACGCCATCGGCACCCACGCCAAAGTGGCGATCGCACCAGCGCTGAGCATCCTCAGGAGTGAGGAGTAACTCTTCCTGATGGCGATTGTCAATGAGCAGGAAATCGTTCCCTAACCCTTGATACTTCTGAAAAGAGAGGCGCATAGAATTGAAAAGGTACAAGAGGGAAATCCATGACCGACGAATTCAATACGGCACTGCCTAGCATTCGCCAGTTGCAAACCTTCATTAAAGATAGCACCGAGGTTGAAGTCAAGCTCAGCACTAGTGATCTGGTCATTGGTAAAGTACGCTGGCAAGATGCCAATTGTCTTTGTGTTGTGGATCACTATGATCAACCCACGATTATTTGGAAGCAGGCCATTGTCTTTATTAAACCCAAGCTAGCCTAGGGGCCACTGCTGCTGCGCTGCTGCTAGGGCTTCCTGATAGACCACCTGCCAGGGACACTGGTGCTGACGGGCAAGGGCGGCACAGTCTTCGTATTCGGGCTGGACATTGAGCCGCTGCCCTTGGTGTGCAGCCACTTTCACCCGCACCTTGCCAAACGGCGTGGCAATGGTTTTGATTTCCCGCTCAAGGATATAGCGCTCTTGCACCTGCCGCCGTAGCCCCAGTGTGGTTGTTTCCCGAAAGAGGGTCTGTACACAGGCGGCCTCAGCACTGGGGGGACATAGCACCGTGAGCAAAACCCCCAAGCGGGACTTTTTCATCGTAATGGGTTGATAAAAAACCTCAACGGCACCAACGGCATAGAGTTGTTCGAGGGTATAGCTGAGGGCTTGGGGCGTCATATCATCCAGTTGAGTTTGCAGTTCGACAATGGTTTTTGCTGTTGTTGTTTCTGCTGAGTTCGGCAGCGTTCCCAACCAAAGACGCAGCAAGTTTGGCAGGGGCAGCTCTCGGCTGCCGGCACCCAAGCCAACCCGCTGTAGGGTCATTGCCGGCGGCGCTCCAAATTCTTTACTCAGGGCACAGACCAGGGCGGCTCCTGTGGGCGTGACCAGTTCTTTTGCAATGCCGTTGCTGTAGAGGGGAACTCGGTACATTTGGCACAGTTGCAAGACGGCGGGGACGGGAACCGGTAGCTGACCATGGGCGGTTTTGACTGTTCCGCCCCCAGTGGGCAGAGCCGAGCAGTAAATGGAGCTAACATCGAGATAATCCAACCCCAAACAGGTGCCGACAATATCCACAAGGGCATCCACGGCTCCCACTTCATGGAAATGCACTTTTTCTGGCTCAATGCCGTGCACAGCTCCCTCAGCAATGGCCAAGGCTTCAAAAACTTTGAGGCTCCAGTCGCGGGCACGATCGGGGAGGTGGGCGGCGCGAATTTGGTCGGCAATCTCTGGCCAGTGGCGATGGTGGGAGGAGGGGCGATCGCGCAGATGCACCTCCGCCTTTAGTCCCCGTTGTCCCTTGCGTTGCACCGTTTCCATGGTCAACTCAAACTCATCGGCAATCCCTAATTTTGCCAATTGGCTTTGTAAATAGTCTAAGGGAACCCCTAGGTCAAGTAAGGCCCCAAGGCACATATCTCCGGCTACACCGGCGGGGCAGTCAAAATAGGCAACAGTCATAGCGGATTACAGGCGCAGCAATAAGAGTTATGGTAACAAGCGCGGACTCACAATACTGGTTCCCGTGATTTCCTCTTGAGGAGATAACAGTTGCCAGAGGGTTGCTGACGGCTGCCACCGGTAGCGCCTCAGGTTAATGCGATCGCCCCCCTCAAAAATAATCCCCTCTGCTTCTAGGCGCCAGCGCTGCAATTCATCCGTCCCATGGCGTTGGGGGGCGTAGGAAATTTTGCCTTGGGCATTGACCACCCGATGCCAAGGAATGTCAGAATTCGGTGCTACTTGATAGAGAGCATAGCCCACGTAGCGCGCATGACGCGGCCAACCACAAAGGGCAGCAATTTGGCCATAGGTGGCGACACGTCCTACGGGAATTTGCTTCACCAGCCAATAAATTTTTTGTTGAAACGTGAGTGTTTGAGTTGCCTGCGTCATAGGAAAGTAAATTTTTGCATTTTAGACTACATCCAGCCGCAGAAATCCGTATTTCCACGGAAAAAGTTTCAAGGGTAACCCCCTAGGAGAAACCTTAGACTTAAGGTTAAGGGTAGTAACAGAATTACTAAATTCGGTTAAGAATCTTTGCCGCCTTGGAGGAAGATGCGTCATGATTTAAGCAGTGATACTGTGGCGGCAAAAAGTTCAGTTCTCACCTGTTTTTTTATGCAATTCATTTTTTCTAAACGATACACTCCTATGCTTTTTTGAGGTTCAAATTGTCTTTGCCGACATCCTTGATGCTACTTGATGGAGTCGCCCTATGACCATGACTAGTGCCCGACCCCAAGCCACTACTGGCAATCGCTACGGTGTGAACCATCTCCTCCGCAAAAAATACCCGAAACGCCACCATCACTATGCTTTTTGGGACTTCTTTCAATTCGATAGCGATCGCGGTACCTACACCGATTGGAACAATGCCCGCAACCTCTTGGTGACCGAAGATTTCATCATTGGCCTTATTGAAGGTCTTGAAGAGGAAGTAGGACCTGCCGCCAGCGTCGTCATGTACAGAATTGGCGAGGAATGGGGACGGCGCGATGCCCGCTTTTTCCAAGAGTGGTTTCCCACCGAGTATGGCTATGAGCAGGGGATCAGGCAAATGCGGCTCCCCTACGTCCTTGAAGCTTGGTGGTGGCCCTGCACCACCCAAGGCTGGGGTAACTGGGAAGTCGATCTCAGTGACCAAAAACATGGTTTTATGTTCATCAACATCTTTGACTCTGTGGTGGCGCGCACTTTAGGGGATGTGGGACGACCCGTGTGCCACCTCTACGCCGGACTCTTTGCCGGTTTCTTTAGTGGTCTCATTCAAAAAGAACTCAGTTGTATTGAAATCCAGTGCTACGCTATGGGAGAAACCTACTGCAAATTCCTTCTCGGTAAGCAGGATCGTATTGATGCCGCTGCCTTCTGGCAAAACGAAGGAGCCTCCGCCAAGGATATTGAAAAACGGCTCCGCAGTGGAGAACTGGTCTATGAAAAGCCTAAACGGTAACTGGGAACAGCAAGCCGTTGCTAAATTTTTTGAGGAACTGAACTGGTTGGGCTTGGTGCGCCAGCCACCGGTAGCGGAAGCGGGGGTGCTCAATTGGCAATCCCTGAAAGTTGGGGAATTCTGGCAGCAAGTCAACTGGCTTGGTCTTGAGGTCAAAGGGGCGATCGCCCCCACCGGTTCTACGGAATGGCCTAGCTACCGCGTCAAAGACTTCTTTGGTCGCATCAACTGGGAAGGGATCGGCGTCCTCTTGCCCCCACCGTCTCCAGCCGCAGAGGAGGAAATAGCAGCTTCTCCGCTTGCTCCCCCTGCTACCCCATGGGCGGCATGGTCTGTAGAAACCTTCTTCCGCCAGCTTAATTGGGAAGGCCGTTCGGATCAAGCCATTGCCCTTGAGCCGAGCCTATCCCTCTGGCGCCTATCCGTCAAAGATTTCTGTGCCCATCTTCCTTGGGCAGGCCAACCGGCGATTGCTCAAGTGAGCAAAGCGGAACCCCTACCCCCTATGCCCGTAGAACCCGAAGTCACCCTCTCAGACTTATCAAACCTGTTTTAGGAGACCCCTATGCACACCGAATTAATGAACCTTTACTACAAAGCTGAAGAAAACTACCTCAGCAATGTGGACATCAAAGTCTTCCGCCACCACATCGAGTCACTGCGGCAGCGGTTGAGCACCTATGAATTTCTGCGAGATCATGAAATTGAAATCTTTCAACCCGTGGCCGACGCCCTGCAAAAGCAATATCCCACCCAAAATCCCCAAACCCTTGAGCAAGTATTGCGTCAAGCGATCGCCCTGCTGCGCTATGCCGCCATGGCAATGCTCCTGAATAACCCCGAGTTTTTGCAGCATCGGCTCCTTGAGTGGCTCACAGAAGTGGTTAATGCCCACCAAACCCAAACCCTATGGCGCAGTTGCCACGAGCTTCTCAGTGCCCGTCTGAAGGAAATGCTCACTGACTCCGAGCAGGACTTGATTTTGCCGCTTTTGGATCATGCCCAAGCCACCCTTGTGGGCGTGCCAGCGGTGGTCTCTGTTCAATCCTAAGCCGTGGTCTTCCATCTCTGGAAACGACTTGTCACGCCTACGAATGAGGATGTCCTATGATTTCCGTTGCTGATTTGGTCAAAGAACCGCTCATCCCCGGCAATTACTATGCGGCTGATGCCTACGTTCAGGGGGATTTTGAAACAGGTCTCATTGAAAACCGCAAAGGTGCTCGCCTGATTGCGCTACCGGATATTTTGCTCCAAGCCATCTATGCAGGTCTGGATCAAGAAGTAGGGCAGGCCACCGGGGTGGTGCTGTTTAACTGTGGTCGCTGGTGGGGTAAAAACTTTTATCGCCGCTTTGTGGAAGAGGTCAGCGAGTACTATCGCCGTCCCCTTGCGGAAATGGAAATGGTGGAGTTTCTCCAATGTCTCAAGGAATGTTGGAAAACCCACGGCTGGGGCACCATTGATCTGGATGTGGGCTTTTACCAGCAGGGCTTTTTGGTGGTGAAAACCTGGGATTCTCCCTTTGCGGCGGCGGCTCCTAAAAATACGGGTCAGCCCCAATGTGCTGCGGAAGCGGGGATTTTAGAATCTTTCTTTAGCCAATTGACGGGGCGCGATCTCCAGTGTGTCCAAACGGCCTGTGAAACCCTAGGGGCAGCGAATAACCTTTTTGTCTTGGGCTTGCGGGAGCGGGTCGAGCCGGCCAAGGCTTGGCTGCAAGAGGGACAGGATCATGACACGATTATGGAGCGGCTCTGTCGCGCTCAGGCCACTTAAGTATGATTCAAAAGTAACTCTCTATGGATCATTGAAAGGAGAACAGAGCAGTGGCCAAAGTTGTCAAGCTTGAACCCATCTCGCGGGAAACCACGATTAACACCAATGACAATTTGCTGTCTGCGCTATTGGACTCTGAACTCCATGTGCTCAAGGAGTGTGGCGGGCGTGGACTGTGTGCCACCTGCCATGTCTATATCAAGGAGGGGATGGAAAGTCTCTCGCCTATCAATAAGCGGGAGCAACGTACCCTTGAGGTGATTACAACGGCGAATGCCACCTCTCGCTTGGCTTGCCAGGCACGGGTACTGGGGCCGGGGGTAGTGGTGGAGTTACCCTCAGGGATGTATGTCAATGCCGTTGAGGATCTTGAGTCTTTGATTGGGCGGCGGGCTGAGCAGGATATTTTGCACCCCCTCGATGGCCGCGTCTTGGTGGAGGCGGGCAAGCTGATTACCCGCACCATGATTATGCAGTTGAAAGATACCCAAGTGCAGGTGGGGCAATATCTCGCCAATACGTCGGATGCCTAACCAACCACTTCATTTTTTGTCTTTTATCCTCAGGGAGGCACCGTTTATGGAAGACTGTCATTTGAACTCCCATGCCAGGCCATCTTTCAGGGGTCTACACCCCCTAGAATGGGGGGCAACTGGGTTGACCGTTGTATTGTCTGTGGCAGCTGCTGCGACTCAACAGACAATTTTGACAGCGATCGCCCCTTTGCCCCTTTCGTTGGCGGTGGGTTT
>NZ_CALJEM010000064.1 GCF_938074695.1 uncultured Thermosynechococcus sp. | reverse complement strand
CTTTTGATCAAGGCTTAACCCCAACAATCCAGAGACAAAGCCCCCCATAAAGGCAACGGGTTTTTGACTCAACTCCTTGAGAAGGGGCGCTAATTCGCTCAAGAACATAGGCTATCTGGCAATATCAGCACAGGTTTCTTCCCTGATTGTAGCTTAGGCACAAGGAAACAGCCTAAAATTTAGCACGAACCACAAATTCATAATTGCCTCCCGGCTCTAGTTGGTAGTCCTGCGCCTCCAGAAACCGCCCCAAGGGTTCTTTAATGAGGGCACGCCCTAAAGTAGGGGAAACCAGAAGTTTTTTCGCCTTAAATTGCCAGCAAAATTCCCACTGGTACTCGCCGGCGCAGACGTAGCCACGAATGTGACCCTCTTGCCAACTTTGGGCAATGATGCGGACATAGGCGGTGGTTTGGGGCAGGGGATGACTGGCCACAACTCAGGGAATTGGTTAGCGCAATTGGGTCACGATTTGATAGTTAATGAGACGCTCTTGGGTCAGTAAGTCGTCAACGGTGACCCGCAGTTGGCGATCGCCATCCACTTGAAAGAGAACACGAAGGCGATCGCTCCCCGGATAGCCAGGGGGATCCAGTTTGGCGAGGGTTTTGCCCTGGGGGGTGTCATTCAGGGGCTGCACCGTGCGTTCACCGGCGCTGCGGGTAATCAGGCGATCGCCATCAAAAAAGATTTCCACGCCCCCTTGCTCATCTCCCAATTCCCCAATCACCAGTTCAATACTGGGCTGCCCCTCTGTGGAGGCTCCTAAAATCAACTCCACGGGTTCGCTCATGGGGTAGGGTTGACCGCGGTGGATAATCGGCTGCCAGCCATGACGATTAAGCTTTGCATCCCAAAAGCGAATGCCGTAGCTGTGGTAGAGAAAATCCTTAAGCTCCAGTCCTTGGGTCACTGCTAGGGCACCCATGGCCACCGCTGTAAAGGGCTGTTGGGCGTTGATCTTTGGGGCGTCAAAATACTCCGCCACCCATTTTTGCACCGCGGGAATTTGCGTGGTTCCCCCCACCAACAGCACCGCATCAATCGTGTCAGGGGTGATCCCTTGGCGGCGGGCCTGTTGTAGCACTTGGCCAAGAGCCTCATCGAGGCGTTGGAAAAACTGCCGCCGGTGGAGAATCTCCTCCAGTTCAGCTCGCTCCAGCCGCAGTTCAAGGGTGGTGAATGTTTCGCTGTCAAAGTACACCTCTTGGGCGTAGAGCTGCTGCGACAGTTGAATTTTTAAGCGTTCGGCAAGGCGCAGGAGCAGGCTATTGGCGGTCATGCCCCGCTTCACCCACTCATCCACAATCCAGTGGTCAATGTCTGTGCCCCCTAAACTCAAGCCCGCCTTGGCAATCACCCGCGCTGTGCGGGGACGTTGGTTGTCGCTTGAGACCCACCGGCGATCGCCCCACTTGAGAATAAATCCCAAGGGACGGCTCTGGCGTTGATCAGTCTTGAGTTCCACAAGGGAGAGATCGAGGGTGCCGCCACCAAAGTCAATGACCAGGATTAGCGGGCGATCGGCCACCCCATACCCCAAAGCTGCAGCCGTGGGTTCATCTAGGAGGCGAATTTGCTCAATGGCCAAGCCCTCACACACCTGCAAGAGCCAACGGCGATAGGTCTCAAAGCTATCCACCGGCACTGTAAAGATCAGTCCCTGTTCGAGATCGCCGCCCCCAGTGTGTTGGAGGTCTTTCAACAGCGCCTGCAAAAACCAAGTGCCAATGGTTTCAAAGCTCAAAGAACGGCCCTCTAACGTCGGCAAATAGCCCTGTACCGTGGTGCCAATGCCCCGCTTAAAGCGCGAGAAAAAGCGGCGATCGCTCACCACATCCAGCCCGCGATCGCGCACCTGCTGCCCCACCACCACCAGCGGAACACTGGCATCCGCCACATAGACCAAGCTGGGAATGAGGGCAGGCACTTCGCCAAACCCCACCGACAGACCCGAAAGGGCTACCGCTTCCGCAGTTTGGGTAGCCTCATTCCACCGTGCAATTAACGTATTGCTGGTTCCGAAATCAATTGCGTAGGTCACCGTTTAACCACACGAACAGTCTTGTCTAATCCTTACCTTACCGATATTTCTACCCCCTGAGACCCTGAGAGTATGTCACAATAAGAAAGCGATCGCGAAAAGATTTAGGTGATTTTGGGAATGGCGAGCCAAACAGGTGTACTACTTCTCAATTTAGGGGGGCCTGATCGCCTCGAGGATGTGCGCCCCTTTTTGTACAACCTGTTTTCCGATCCGGAAATTATTCGCCTACCCTTCCGTTGGCTGCAAAAGCCCCTTGCTTGGTTTATCTCCACAAGCCGTGCGCGTCGCTCTCAGGCCAACTATGCCCAAATTGGGGGCGGCTCTCCCCTAAGGCGGATTACCGAACAGCAAGCCCGTGCCCTGAAAGAGGCCCTAGCACGCATTGGCATTGAGGCGAACTTGTACATCGGTATGCGCTACTGGCACCCCTTTACGGAGGAGGCGATCGCCCAAATCAAAGCAGATCACATTCGCGATCTGGTGATTTTGCCCCTTTACCCTCAGTTTTCCATTAGCACCAGTGGCTCCAGTTTTCGCCTGCTGGAGAGTCTTTGGCAACAGGACCCGGAATTGCAAAAAATTCGCTACACGCTAATTCCCTCTTGGTACAATCACCCCGGCTATGTGGCCGCCATGGCAGATTTAATTCGCCAAGAATTAGATCAGTGCCCCAACCCCGAGGAAGCAGTGATCTTCTTTAGTGCCCACGGCGTGCCCAAAAGCTACGTCACTGAAGCCGGCGACCCCTACCAAGAGGAAATCGAAGCCTGCGTAAAGCTGATTATGGCCGCCCTAAATCGCCCTAACTCCTATGTATTGGCCTACCAAAGTCGGGTGGGGCCGGTGGAGTGGTTGCAACCCTACACCGAAGATGTCATTCCCAAATTGGCCGCCCAAGGGGTGAAAACCCTTGTTGTGGTGCCCATTAGCTTCATTTCAGAGCATATTGAAACCCTCCAAGAAATTGACATTGAGTACCGCAAGATTGCTGAAGAAGCGGGGATTGAAGTCTTTCGGCGAGTGCCTGCCCTCAACGATCACAGCGGCTTTATTGGTGCCCTTGCCCAACTGGTGAAGGAGGCCCTGGCGGCGCCACCCCGTACCTTTGCTGAGGTGAACAAGTCGCGTAAGCGGGTGAAACTCTATCCTCAAGAGCGCTGGGAATGGGGCATGACCTCTGCTGCCGAACGCTGGAACGGTCGCTTGGCCATGCTGGGCTTTTTAGCCCTGATCATTGAGTTGATTAGTGGCCAAGGGCCATTGCACATGCTGGGGCTACTTTGAAAAAGTTGCTGCTCTATGGCGATAAGAATCTTAAGGTTTTCGATAAAATAGAGAGTAACCTCACCGGCAAAGGCCTACCCTTGTGTCTGAATTGCCCAAACCGAAATTTGACAAAGAAAAATTCCTCTTCCCCACCAGTCGCTACCACGGTGCCTTTACACCGCAAAACTTGGCCTTTAATGCCAATTTGCAAGAATTTGCTCAACGGGTAAGCTATATTTGCGGTCTGGAAACCGGCGGTAAGATTAGCCCTGAGGAAGCCTACCATCAAATTAAGGCGCTTTGGAAGCAACTGAAGAAATCGCGAGACTTACTCTTTGCCAATGTTCCTCCTGAGGAGGGCACGGAGAGTTCATCCTCCTGAGGAGGACACGGAGAGTTCAGATAGTGATGAGTTCTAATGGCTCGCTTGACGCCGACAACGCTACTGTTAAGCCTGAGTACTGCTCCCTTTCTGGCAGCTTTGTGCCTAGGGCAGGGACTATGGCGGATGGGACTGTCCTTGAGTGCAAGGAGTACGGAGCTGTTACGGCGCGATCGCCTGCCCTTAGTTGAACGGGATGAAACTTGAGGTCTAGGGATAAAAGGCCACCTGTGGCAGACCCATGGTCTCTGGCCAATCCATCATTAAATTTAAGCACTGCACGGCTTGGGAGGCCTGCCCTTTCATCAGGTTATCAATGGCAGACATGACAATAATGCGTCCGGTGCGCTCATCTACCTCGATGCCAATAAAACAGGCATTGGTGCCCCATGCCCATTTAGTCTGCGGATAGAGGCCAGGAGGCAGGATATTCACCCAAGGGGAATGGCGATAAAAGGCTTGATAAATCGTGATTAAATCCTCGCGCACTAAACCCGGATCTCGCAGCGTGGCATAGACGGTGGCCAAAATTCCCCGCGGCATGGGCACAAGGTGGGGCGTAAACTGGACAAGCACACTTTGACCGGCTAGCTCGCTACAGATAGCCTCAATTTCTGGGGTATGGCGATGGCGGGCAACACTGTAGGCGGCAAGGGAGTTATCAGCCTCTGCGAGGAGGAGATTGATTTTGCCCTGACGCCCGCCACCGGAGGTACCGGACTTGGCATCAATAATCGCCGTATTTGGTTCAATCAAACCCTGCTTCATCAAGGGAGCGAGTGCCAGCAAACTAGCGGTGGGATAACACCCCGGACAACCAATGAGGGAACTTTGGCGGATGCGATCGCGATAGAGTTCTGGCAAACCATACACTGCTTTTTGAGCCGTGGCGCCATCTTCGCGGGGTTCCCCGTACCACCGGGTGTAGGTTTTCAAGTCCTGAAAGCGATAGTCCGCCGATAAATCCAGTACTTTGCAACCCTGCTCAAGAAGTTGCGGGGCAAGTTTGCAGGCAAGGCCATTGGGCAAAGAGAGAAACACCACTTGGGCGCGATCGCGAATCACCTCCACGGAGACGGGTTCCACCGTGAGATTCACCCGACCCTGCAAATGGGGATATAGCTCTGTGTAGGGGCGACCGGCACTGCCCTCGCCGCCAAGGTAGGTAATCTCCACTTGGGGATGGTCAAGGAGTAAACGCACCAGTTGGACGCCCCCATACCCAGAGGCTCCCACAATCCCCACCGTCACGCGATCGCCCATAGTTCCTCGATATTGTCGCTGCTGTTGGCTCAACCACTGCGATAGTGCCATTCAATTCCTTATTTCGCCAAGGGGGCAAGCCACGGTGATGAAGTTAAGAATTGTTACAAATTTGGCCTTGGGTTTCCTCTCCTCGTCCTTGAACAGCCCTAGCTTGTACAGGCTACAATAACGACGAAGAATCTGTCGGGGACAATGAATTGATGACATCGCCGATTGACTGGGATTATCTCGCGACCCTTTCGGGGGGCGATCGCGAGTTTGAATTGGAATTGCTGCAAACCTTTGTCGAGGATGCCCAGCAACGCCTCCAGACCTTGGCTAACGCCGTCAATCAAGGCAACATTGAGCAAATTAAGCGGGATGCCCACCATCTCAAGGGAGCCAGTGGCAATGTTGGCATTACTGCCATGCAAACCATCGCTGCCCAACTGGAACAATCCACAACCCCGGAAACGCTTTCCCAAGCAAAAATGCTGGTGGAAGAGCTACAACACCTGTTTGCCACCGTTGCTAGTGAGGTCTCCGCTTAGCCCCTATGTTGCCCCCCGATAGTCTGGAGACTGCCTTCAGCCAAGCGCAACAGGCCACCCAGGCGGCGCTCCAAAAGGGTAAAAACCGCCTGCAAATCGAGATCCTGTTGCCGGAACTCAACACCATGGCTTTTGCCGCTAACTATCTTTCCCTCTTTACAGAATTCGGTTCTGATCTCAAGGTCTTTTTTGCCGATGCCGGATCCGCTGCCCTGGCCCGTCGAGAATGGGGTGAAACTGCCTATAGTGTGCGGGGGGTGAATGAATTACTGACGCCTATTCAACCCAGCGATCGCGCCATTGTCATCGTCGCCCCCACCCCTGTAGAAGTCAACGCCATTGAGCAGATGTGTGAAACTGCTGGCGATCGCCCCTTTATCCTTTTGAACCCAAGGCTTCAGGATGTGGCGGTCGTTGGCATTGGCTACGCCGGTCGGCGATTGCGGGAGCGTTTCTTGAACACCCTCGAACCCTGCTATTACCTGCGTCCTCTGGCAGAAACCATCATTCTCTGGCGTTGTTATCCGCAACCGTGGCAAATTTGGCAATACGGTGAAACAGCCCCCACCTGTCTTGCAGAATTTGAGCAACGCCCCAGTCGTGAAGACATTGAGCGTGCCCTGGTGCCCCAAGGCAAACCCCGCGGGCAGGGAGTGTTTAGTCGCTTAGGTGCCTTCTTGCGAGCACTTCAGAATTAGCCCATCCCTAGGGGGTGCTCGGTTCAGTGTGACTGTTACTGACTGGCGGGGGTGACACCTCAGGCATTGCGTCTGTCGGTGGCGGTGGCGAGGGTTCAACGGTGGTGGGGGGGGCGACGGGAGGCTCTGCGCTCCTTGGGGACTTTGGGGGTTTTGGAGATAGAGATGGCGGAGGAGTCGGTGTTGGCTCTGGGGATGCTTCCTCAGGACTCGGGCTAGGGGTGGGAGTTTCTGTCGGCTCTGGGGTGGGCGGTGGTTCTGTAGGGGTTGGTTCTGGCTCTGGGGTCGGTGTGGGGGTGGGCGTCATCTCCACGGGTGGCACGACAGTTGGCAGCGTCGGTGGAAATTCCTGCTCCTGAGGACGCAGGGGAGGAGGGGTCACTGTGTCCACGGGTTGATTGCGTAGAAATAGCCCCAAACCAATGCCCGCCAAGCTGCCAAAGA